>CAZFJR010000006.1:0-44252 GCA_964519235.1 uncultured Salinivenus sp.
GGCCTCGTGCGATACGCGGAAGTACTGGACAACGCAGGCAAGCAGCCAGACTTTGGGGCCATTAAGGATACAGTGCAGTCTCTAAGTGCGTGAAAGACAGCGGAAAAGAGGGCATGTGATCAACCCTTCTTCTAACGGCCAACTTCTGTTATTGCAGTAAAAACGTAATGATCGCATCTGTATTCGACAACCAGTGGAGAAGAGGGCTGCCAAGCCCCTCGCAGCCGTGGGGCTTGACCTCGGTGCTCTTGACCAATACACTATAATCCATACACAGCGCCATTCCTGCTCAGGATGGCTCTGCCCGTCGAGTTCGGTGCTTGGTCTCGGCCCCTCTTTTCATGCAACGGCTGGAGGGCCTTGGGGGCCGAGAGGGCATCGAATGTTCTGCTGTACGGCAACAGCGTGTGCTCTTCTTTTTCGCGTCAGGCCTGCCCTTCTTCCGTGAATGCCGCGTATTTCCAGTTCGCCCCTGTTTACCTCGATGTCGACGCGAATTTGGAGAAGGTCGCGTCACAAATTCCATCGTTGGAGGTTGACCTTCTCGTTCTGCCCGAGCTGTTCACCTCCGGCTACTTCTTTCAGTCATCGAAGGATCTCGCGGAGGTTGCCGAGCCCGTTCCAGAGGGGCGCTCCACCACGGCGATCCGTGACTGGGCCGCGACGCTCGACGCAACGGTCGTCGGTGGACTGCCCGAACGTGACGGAGAGCGAGTCTACAACACCGCCGTGGCCGTGCAGCCTGACGGCACGGTAGACACGTACCGGAAGGTGCATCTCTACTATGAAGAGACAGTACTCTTCGCCCCTGGGAACCTCGGGTTTCCTGTGGTGGACGTGGTCCCTTCCAGTGGACCCTCGTATCGGCTGGGCCTCATGGTGTGCTTCGACTGGTACTTTCCCGAAGCGGCTCGTTCGCTCGCGCTCAAGGGAGCCGACATCATTGCGCATCCCTCAAACCTGGTGCTCCCGCACTGCCCCGACGCAATGCCGGTACGGGCTCGCGAGAACCACGTCTACACCATCACCGCCAACCGGCACGGAGAGGAGACGAAGGATGATGAGACCCTCACGTTTATCGGAAACAGTGAGGTCTGCGGCCCTACCGGAGAGATTCTTCGTCGGGCCCCACAAGATTGTGACGAGGTAGGAGGGGTGGAGGTGGACCCGCACGATGCGCGAGACCGGCACATCAACATGTACAACGACGTTCTCGCGGACCGCCGCCCGGACGCGTATGTGACCAAGCAACGGCAGAGGGCTCAACCGCCCCGGACGTAAGCCTCTCCATCGCGGACGGGCGGTGGCAGACGACGGTCCCCACACGCCTGTGGATTGTCGTTGGGCTTCCCGGGCACATCAGGAGTACGCAGAGAGATTTTCTCGAATCCGCGCCTCCGGATTTGCGTGCGTGTCGGGCTCAAATTCGTCGCCCGTAACGGTTTCGTACAGCTCGGCGTAGCGCTGGGTCACGCGCACGCGGAGGTTGTCGGGCAGGTCCGGCATCGTCTCGCCCTCTTTTCCCTGGAAGCCGTGGTCCATGAGCCACTCCCGCACGAACTCCTTCGAGAGCTGAGGCTGCGGCTCGCCCTGGTGGAGTCGCTCCTCGTAGCCGTCTCGGTAATAGTACCGGGAAGAGTCTGGGGTATGGACCTCGTCGATAAGTATCAGGTCGCCCTCAGGGGTGCGTCCGAACTCGTATTTCGTGTCCACAAGGATGAGTCCCTGCTCGGCGGCCATCTCGCTCCCCCGGCGAAACAGCGCGTGGGCGTACTGGGCCAACTGGTTGTAGGTCGCCTGGTCGATTCCTGCACGGGCAATGGCTTCGTCGGGCGTAACGTCCTGGTCGTGTCCTTCTGCGGCCTTGGTGGTTGGGGTCAGGATGGGCGCAGGAAGCTTTTCGCCCTCCCGTAGCCCGTCTGGAAGCGACTCGCCGCAGAGGGTGCGGGCGCCCTCTGCGTACTGTCGCCAGGCGTGCCCGGCCAAATAGCCCCGCACGACGAACTCAATCGGAATGGGCCTGCACCGCCGCGCGACGGTCACGTTGGGATCCGGCACGGAAAGTACGTGATTAGGGACGAGGTCGTCGGTGGCCTCGAAGAAGAAGGCAGCTGTCTGGTTAAGAATTTGGCCCTTGAGCGGGATGGTTTGAGCCAGCACGTGATCAAACGCCGAGATCCGGTCGCTGGTCACGAGAATAAGACGGCCGTCCTGCCGGTAGGTGTCTCGGACCTTTCCCCGGTAGAGCTCCCCCAGGCTTTCGAAGTCGGTCTGTCGGAGCGTGTGGTCGAGTTGCCGTTCGATCAGGGCGCGGTCCATGTGGGGAAAACCGTTGCGGGGAAAACCGTTCGGACGTGCGGGAGAGAGAGGCGAGAGGCGCCGGCGCGCTTCCCAGAAGTTCTCTTCCAGAAGTTCTGTTGCCCGGCTCAATTTTATGGTGCCTGGCTCGATTTTCGAACCTGCAGGCGAGGCTCTACGAGGCGGGATACGTAGTCTTCGGGGCCCTGCCGCTCGAGCCGGCTGAGCAGCAGGTCTGTGGCGGTCTGTCCCACATCGTGCATGTTCTGGGCGACGCTCGTCAGCCCAATGAAGCGGCTCACCTTGATGTCGTCGTAGCCCACGAACGCGAAGTCGTCCGGCACCTTGAGGCCTTCTTCGCGGAGGGCCTGCCACGCCCCAATGGCCTGCACGTCGCTGCTTGCGAAGGCCGCCTCTACGGGCTGGTCGAGGGCAAAGAGATCCTGCATCGCCTCGTAGCCGGACTCCTCGCTGAAGCCGTCGTGCTTCCGCGTGTGGCCGTGCACCACCAGGTCAGGGTCGAACTCGATGCCCGCTTCCTCCAGGGCCTGCCGGTATCCGGCCACGCGAGCGTTTCGGATGCGGTTGTTGTGGGGCGTAGTGATCATCCCAATACGGGAATAGTCCTCCTCCAGCAGGTGCTCCACGGCCATCTTTGCCCCGGGCTCTTCCTCCCAGTAGAAGGAGTCAAAGTTGTCAAGATGGGTGCCCACCAGCACGACGGGGGCCCCAAGCATGCTGAGTTCCTCCGCCAGCTCCTCGTCGGACGCCACGCCCACGACCAAAAGCCCGTCCATGGCACCTCCCTCCAAGAAGTTGTGGAGCGTCCGCTGAGGCGCCTCCCATTCCAGGTCGCACAGCAGCATGTCCACCTCCTCCTCGTCGAGGCGGTCACGCACGCCCTTCAGAAGCTCGTTGTGAAAAGGAGTGGTAAACGTCGGGACGGCGACCGAGATGGTTTTGCGGGTGTGCTCCGCCAAGCTTTTGGCCGTACGGTTGGGCCGAAATTGGAGCTCGCGGATGGCACGCAAGACCTTGTCGCGCGTCCCGTCCGCAACGTCTTGCGAATCATTGAGAACCCTAGACACGGTGGAGATTGCTACGCCGGCGTGATCGGCGACGTCGTAGATGGTGGCCTTCGATGAACCGTTTTCGTCTGTCATGGGCTTGGCACCTGGTGGTGAAGGGGGGCTGGAAACTGCCGCTTCAGAAATTCACGACGGGGAGAGGCCAGCAGACACTGAACAATCACTGTACCTCCGAAACTGTGGGTTCTTTTTCAAGGGTCTTGAAGAACGCAGGAGACTGTTCTTCAGGCTTTTGCCGATTGGCTGCTCGAAGGGCCTCGGAGACACGGGCTTTTGCTTTCTGAAGGGCGGGCTCGTACCCGTCCCCGTCCTGGAGATTTTTGAGCAGCGGAAGGAGAAGCCCGCTGGAGGCTCCGTGATGCGTGCCAAGGTCAGAGAGGTGGGGGGCCTCGAAGAGGGCAAACTCTTCCCCGTCGTAGAAAAGATCCAGGGCGTAATCTGGAGGAGATGCCTCCTGGTCGTAGAAATGTGTAGGCAGCTTGCCGCATCGAATCAAGACCCGCTCGGCTCCCTGCTGTGCAACGCGCTGGGCCGCGACCTGCGCGTCGTCGAGGCTCGGAATCTCCATGCCGGCCACCAGGGAGGCGTCGGTTCGTCGGAGGGTAACGAGGTCCGGGACGTGGAGGTGATCGGTGACGGCTTCGAGCCCGCGCTGCCCAAGCACGTCTTCGCCACTGGGGCCGCTGACGGTGAGGTCATACACCACGGGGCCCTCCAGGCGCGACAGGTGCTCAAACACACGGTTGGCGGTTGCGGAGGCCCCGATGATGCCGATCTTGGCCCCGGTGGGAGACTGCGTGTCGAAAACGTGCTCCAACTGCGCAGAAACCGTGTCGGAGGGCACGTTCAGCACGTCGGTCACCACGCCGCTTCCGGCCACGACGTGGGCCGTGCAGACGGGACGTCCGGTGCCGGACAGGGCTTGTGTGGCCAGCAGATCGGCCTTGAGTCCGCGATCGATGCCAGGGTAGAGACCCCCGACTACTATCGGGTGGAACTGCATACGCGGAAAAGGATCTAGAAAATCGGCTTTTGAACAGGAAAAGTAGAGAGAAACAACTGCTGTGGTTCACTAATCGTTTGCCTCTACTCCAGAAGGAGGCTCGTTCAGCATGGAAATGCGTAAGGCTTCGATCATTCTTCACCATGCGATCTCCCTTTGGCAAAATCTGTTATTGCAAGAAAACTTTTGAGAAAAAATGTACGCCGATAACAGAGCGTCTACCGAAACCGTAACGGACGTCCCTCCTAGAAACATCGGTTGGCACCTGGTCATTCCGCCTTTCCGCACAAACGCAACGTCCGTGTCCTCCGGTACCTCGCCGCCTTAGGGCAGGGGCGCTTTTCTTCTATCTACTTTTCTAAGCTGCTATCGAGCATTTCAGCATGGAAACTCCCTTAGTTGAGCAGTTGACCACTGCGCGCATTCCCACAGTGGACGGTGAGTTTTCGCTCTCTCTTTACGAAAACAATCGTGATGATAAAGATCACCTCGCTCTGGTCTGTGGGGACGTGACGGAGACAGACGAGGTCCTCGTGCGCGTGCACTCGGAATGCTTCACGGGGGACGTGCTCGGCTCGCTCCGGTGCGACTGCGGAGAGCAGCTGAATACGTCGATGCGCCGTGTAGCCGAGGAAGGGCAGGGCATCATTCTTTATCTCCGTCAGGAGGGCCGTGGCATTGGACTGTTGAGCAAGCTGCGTGCGTACAACCTACAAGATGAAGGCTACGACACAGTGGAGGCGAACCGAATGCTTGGTCACGGCGCTGATGAACGCGACTACGCCATCGCGGCTACTATTCTGGATGACCTCGGGGTCTCGTCGGTGCGTCTGCTCACGAACAACCCGCAGAAGATTGAGAGCCTCGAGGAGTATGGCATCGACATTGCCGAGCGCGAACCTCTCGAGCCTCATGTGAACCGACACAACGCGGACTATCTGCGCACCAAGGTGGACCGGATGCGCCATTTGCTGGACCTGGGGCGCCAGAACGGCCATCAGGCCAATGCCCACGATAGTTCGCTCCAGGCCTTAGAGCAACGCATCGATCGTCACTTTGCGGAGGCAGAAACGCCGTTTGTCACGCTTACGTACGCCCAAAGCCTCGATGGATCCATCGCCTCGGCAGAGGGAGATCCGTTGGCGATTAGTGGAGAGCAGTCGCTTCGGTTTACGCATAACCTGCGCGCACTCCACGACGGCATTCTGGTCGGCATTGGGACTGTACTGTCGGACGATCCGCGCCTGAATGTGCGCCGAGGACAGGGAAACCATCCGATTCCTATTGTCCTGGATTCGTCGCTGCGCTTTCCGACAGAGGCTCGCCTCCTGAAGTGCGGGGGGCCGTCGCCCCTCATCCTCACCGGACCAGGCGCAGATGAGAAGCGGCGGGAGGCCGTGGAGGCGGAGGGGGCCACGGTGCTGGAGCTTCCCTGTATGCCCGGCGGTGGGGTGTGCCTCGATGCTCTGCTCAATGCTCTCGGTGAACGTGGCGTGGAAAGTGTAATGGTGGAAGGAGGGAAGCAGGTGCTCACTGCGTTCTTGCGTGAAGAGCAGGCCCACCGCATCATTGTGACTGTATCGCCCATGTTTGTAGGTGGCACGTCCGCAGTAGAGTCACTGGCATCATCGGGCGCCGACGATACGGATGCGTTTCCGGAGCTTGCCAACCTCCAACAGCGGTGGTACGGAGAGGATCTTGTACTTGAGGGGGATCCGGTTTGGCCCTCGTCTGCGTAGCCCCGCTGCCTCCCTGTCGTCTTTATTCTTTCTGCCGCTTCGCCCCACGCCCGTGCCCGAAGATGCCTGTCGTCGCGTTCAATTCCCGGCCCCCGGCCGCGCCGACGTACTTTCGGAAGCTGTACCTGCTCCCGGCCCCGAAGAGGTGCAGGTACGGACGCAGTGCTCAGCGATCAGCCCCGGCACGGAGCGGCTGGTCTACGAGGGAAATGTGCCGCAGAATCTGAACGCTGATGCTTCAATTGAGGCGCTGGAAGGAGACTTCTCGTACCCGATTTCGTACGGATATGCCTGTGTGGGAAGGGTGGAGCAGGTCGGAAACGCAGTGTCCTCAGGCTGGGAGGATGCGCTGGTCTTTGCGTTTCAGCCTCACGCATCCCACTTCGTGGCGCGGCCAGAAACGCTCATTCCGCTGCCCGACGAGACGGATCCTACCGACGCGGTCCTGATTCCCTCGCTCGAAACGGCCGTGACGCTTGTCATGGACGGACGGCCCATGATTGGAGAGTCGGTAGTTGTATTTGGGCAGGGCGTTGTCGGGCTCCTCACCACGCGTCTTCTCCGCGACCACCCGCTGCAAAGGCTCGTGGCGGTGGAGCCAGTGCCGGCGCGGCGAGAACGAGCCGCTGCACTGGGGGCGCAGACGGTGGCATCGGCCGATGCACTTGACACAGATTCTCCTGCGGCGTCCTCCGAGACAGCCGTGGACAAGACTGCCGATCCAGCAGGGGCCGATCTCGTGTACGAGCTCACCGGACAACCGAGCGTTCTGAACGAGGCCGTTGCGCACACCGGGTTTGGAGGGCGGCTGGTCGTAGGGTCGTGGTACGGAACCAAGCAGGCTCCCATCAACCTCGGCGGCCACTTCCACCGGTCGCGCATGCGGATTGTCTCTAGCCAGGTAAGCACCATCGATCCTCAGCATCGTGGGCGGTGGACCAAGGACCGGCGCATGTCGGTCGTGGTGGATGCGCTTTCCGATGTCCGCCCCGGCCGCCTCATTTCCGACCGCTTCTCCGTTGAGGAGGCACCGTCGGTTTACGAAAAACTGGCCCGTGGAGCGTCTATGCTGCAGCCGGTGTTCGTGTACGACGCGTAGCGCTTCTCTCTCTATTCGACTTTCTCTGCTCAGCACTCCTGTGAAGGCGATGTACGAACTCATGGTTCGCCGCGATTTCGTGGCACAGCACTTCCTCACGGTTCCCGACTGCGGGCCCGAAAATGAGTGGCACTCTCATCACTTTGAGGTGGAGATTCTTCTGGAGGGACCGGAGCTCAACGAGCACGGCTACCTGGTTGACATCGTGGAGGTGGAGGAGTCCCTCGATGCGCTCGTGAACCGATACCGCGACGCCACACTCAACGACCTCCCTGAATTTGAAGGCCTGAATCCAAGCATCGAGCATTTCTCTCGGATCTTCTGCACGTCGCTGCAGGAGACGCTGGCGACGGGACACCTGGAAACGGTAACTGTCAAAATTTGGGAGGACGAGGACGCCTGGGCCTCGTACACTGCGTAGTTGTCTGTCGCGTACTTCTGTTGTTTTCCACGCTCTGCCGGCTCCGTGCCCGATTCCGACACGCCCGATACGTACCGCTATCCTCGTTACCTTGCGGCCAAGAAAACGGTGGACGACCGAGCGCTTAACGAGCGCGTCTGGCGCCGTTTCTTAAAGGCACTGGAGGCGCGCGGTCCGGCGCTGCGCGTGCTGGAGGTGGGCGGTGGGGTTGGGGCCACCGTCGAGCGGCTGGTGTCGGCTCTGGAAAGCCGCGAGGTGGATGCCCTGACCTACACCCTCGTTGACATTGCCCCTGAAAACGTTGAGACGGCCGTTGAATCGCTGCACGGGTGGGCGGAGGCGAAAGGATACCGGGTGTCGACGACGAATGGCGCCACACCGCGTCAACGCTGGAGCAACGGGCCACTGTCGGTGTCTCTCCGCTTCGTTACGGCCGACCTGCACGAGATTGCTCTTTCAGCGCCGTGCGATGCCCTCGTTGCCCAGGCTGTGTTCGACCTTATGGATGTTCCCGCGGCGCTACGGGCCCTTCGCCCGTCTCTTCAAGAGGAGGGCCTGTGGTACCTGCCCATTCACTTCGACGGGGTCACAGCGTTCGAGCCTCCTACCGATCCCTCTCTCGACGGTGCCGTGGAGCGGCTCTATCACGAAAGTATGACGGACGAGGAGGGAGGGCGCCACGGTGTGCACAGCGGACGTCGTCTGATTACTCATCTCCGCGACGCAGGGACTGAGGTGTTAGCGGCTGGGGGCAGCGACTGGGTCGTCGTTCCTGGTTCTGATGGGTATGCTGGCGACGAGGCATATTTTCTTCACCACATCCTGCACTTCATCGAGGACGAGTTGTCCGGACATCCAGATCTAGCGGACGCCAGGCTTGCAGACTGGGTGCAGACGCGCCGGGCCCAGATCGAGGCTGGGGAGTTGGTCTACCTCACGCACCAGCTCGATGTTCTTGCTCGAATGTCTTGAACCGAAAGCCCTTGTCAGGCGCGTCTCGCCCAGTATATCCTGTATGTGCTCCATCTCGTTACCCTGCATCTCGCTCGCTACCCTGCGTGCTCCGGTGTTTCCGTCTGTTTCCCGTCACCCATTAAAGTCCGGCGCCTCGTCCACGTAGTACGAGGAGGACTTGCCAGGCTGCGCATGGAGGTACGTCTTTGTGGTCTCGATGCTCTCGTGGCCGAGCGTTTCGCGGACGAGCTCCAGGTCCGCCCCCTTCTGAAGCGCGTGCGAGGCGTGCGCATGGCGGAACCAGTGGGGCGAAACCTGTGAGGTGGGGACAGGCGCCCCGTTTTCATCTCGCTTTATGTTTCCGTCCGCGTCCGTCTTTTGGGTTTGCTTTACGCCTGCTCGCGTGGCGGCCTGCTTCACAACGCGCCAGATCTGAGTTCGGGAAAGTGAGCCGCCCTTCTGGGAGCGAAAAACCGGGTCGTCCGCCTCTCCGTGGCCCTCGGATGCCTCTTCTTCACGAAGGCGAATGATGAGGCTCCACACCTTGCTGTACAGCGTTACGGCCCTCGTCTTACCGCCCTTCCCAAAGAACGTCACCTGCCCGCCGGAGCGGCCGTCGGGTCCGTTGAGGTCGGGCCGGTCTTTCAAGTCGCGCCACCGAAGGTCTTCGACATCGGAGACGCGCCCGCCGGAGGCGTAAAAGAGACGGAGGAGGACATGATTGCGAAGGTTTTTTTCGTCACGCAATATTGCCCAAAGGTCCGCCTCCGAAAGAATCCGCTTGGCCCGATCGTTCCGAACCGCCGGGGTGGACAGGGCCGCTCCCACGTTGTGGGCAAAATAACGCAGCTTCGTGCCAAACGTGAAAAGGCTTTTTACAGCCGACAACTTGCGTTTCTGGGAGGACTTTGCGTACTCCTGATCGGCGAGGTGCTCTCGGTATTCCTGAAGGTGCCCCAGGGTGATGTAGCGAAAAGGCAGATCGACGAACTCCATAAACTGCTTCAGGTCACGGGCGTACTCGTCCTGCGTCCGTGGGCTCTTCTCCGACAACCATCGCTGGACCAGGGTCTGGTCCGAATCGATCGGGGACGCCGTGTCGCTGGGCGCGTTGTACGGAAGGTTCTCCTGGCCACGGTGGGTCATCATGTGCGGCGCAGGCACCGCGTCTTCAGATTGGACCTGCTCTTTGGGCTGAACCTGCGGGGCGGACGCGTCGCCCGAACGTTTTGCGCTCGAACGTTTTGCGTCTGGTGCATCGTCGCCGGCCGTGCTCATGGGACTGTTCTGGTTGGGACTGTTCTGGTGTGGTGCGAAAAATAGAAGGCAAAAGGGCAAGCGGTGAGCGGAGGAAGGATGAATAGGTCCTTGATGTGGAGACTGGGGCGATCCGGGCCTGCCCAACGCGATATCCTCAGCACATCCATAAAAAGGCACCCGCGTTCCAAAAACGCAACATAACGCCGTTTATGATGCGTTTTTTAGCCATAGGGAACAGTCGATAAATCCATGTCTCAGACCGAGTTCAGGGCTGTTTGGTCCGCGTCGCGCCGCGACTACAGCTCCAGATCAATGTAGTCCATTGCGCTCTCATTGAGCGCCCCCGGCACGTCCGACGCGTCTGTGAGTTGGGCCGCAGACGCAGCGCTGGAAAAGCGGCCGTGGGCCTGAATCTGTGCCAGGCCCGCACCACCGTCCATCGCGAGCTGCAGACCTGCCCGCCGCAACCCATCGATGCTTACCGGATTCAGACCGGCCCGGTCCGCAACGCGCCGCACCGCCTTGTAGACACCGTCTGGCGAGAGCGGCTCGCCGCGGTTCTGGTTGCTGAAGGACCGCCAGAGAGGCCCACCCGTGATGTCATATGCCTCCTGCATCCGTTCAATCGCGTCTACGACGGTCTGCGAAATCCGAACATACCCGCCGCCCTGCGAAGCGTTGTCCAGGTCGAGCACCCAGTGTCGGCCGAGCGGCCGCACATCGTCCACGGTGAGCCCGGCTGCCTCCCGCCGGCGAAGAGCGCCGTACACGATGGTGGCGATGAGGGCCCGGTCGCGAAGCCCGGTCTTCGGCAGCGCTTTGGCCGTATCGAGAAGGCACTCCACCTCGGCCTTGTCGGGCGTCGGCCGCTCTTCGACATCGGTGCCGGGCGCCAGCGGCGTTACAGTCGGGCTACGGCCGGGGTTGTAGTCGAGCCGTCCGTCCTCAATGAGCCAGTCGAAAAAGCCACGCAGCGCAGCAAGACGGCGACGCTGCGTGGCGAGCGAGCGACCACGTCGCCTCATTGCCCGAACGAACGCCTGCACCGCATCCGGATCGATGGCCGCCACCACGTCACGGTCTACCTCCGATGCAGAAAAGAACCGCCGAAGATCTACTCGGTATGCCCGACGGGTATGCGACGACGCGAGCGTGTTCAAAAACTGATCGACGAGATCGACGGACGACATGCTGTACTATTGATAATTTTACTTATCAAACTCGTTGACAAACCCAACAGCGGTCCGTGGACTCCCCCACAGAATACAGATATAAAATGTTATCACGAGTCACTTGGGCTCCGGGCCGTGATGTTGCGGCCCGGAAGGATTTGTCGAGCTGAAGCCTTATCCCGCTGAAGAGGCCTATCCCGTTTCCGTCGCCTTTACGTCGGCCGGGTAGCGGAAGGTGGCCGCAACGTCACGGCCGCCGGGCATGTCTTGAGGCTGCAGGACGTGGACCGTGGCGGCATTCAAGTACGACTGAAGGGCCGCGTAGTTGAGGAGGTCCCCGTCGCCGGGCTGCTGCGATTCGTGCACCTCCACCGTGTTGGTATCCGGATCGAACCGTCCCCAGCGGTACTGGCCCATGGGCACAAAAAGAGCCTCGACACGGCCGTAGGCACAGGCCGGAATAATCTCGTGGAAGTCGTCCGAGGCCAGCTCTTCGTTCTGGAAGTAGAGGTCCTCGAAGCGCTCCAACTCTTCTTGTTGCCGCTCTGTAAGCACCGACTCGACCACCGACCAGGCCTTTTCGTGCAGCTCTGGAAGCTCTAAGTGTTCGGGATTGCCGGAGACGATGTCATGGTCCACGAGGTGCGAGTAGCTATTGACCGCCTCGTAGACGGGGAGGTACTCCGAGACGCCTGCCAGTACAAGAGGCACCTCCTCTCCCCCAATGTAGTCCACGACGCTGTCGTTGATGCGCCGGAAAAAGCGCTTGATCTGATCTTTGGGCTCTCGGCTTTGGTCCTCCGACGATCCGTGACCATGCTGCATTTGATTGGCCTCTTGAGCCCCATCGGGGGTTGAAGCCTGCCGCTGCGTGTGCGACTGCAGGCCTTGCTCGGGAGGCTCCTCGTACTGCTGAACAGCCGTGACGATGTCGGACGGAATCTCGGCGGCCTCCACTTCGCTGATGGCCTGGTGCGTGCCCTGGTACAGCCGCACGTCGTTTTGGCTCAACGCCAAGAGATAGAAGCGGCGATTGGTCGCGATGAGCGGAAACAGCGGCTTGAGGTGAAAGCGATCCTCTACGATGGCGACCTCATCGAGCGGGAGAGGCAAGCGATAAAAATCGGACGACCGAGGCGTGATGAACGCCGCAAGGCCTTCGCTGAGCCCACGCCAGAACCCGGGTCGATCAAGCAGCTGACGGGCGTCTTCCAGCACGGCGTCGATCTCCGATTCGCGGCGGCCCTGGTCCCGCAGTTGGTCCCGGACGTCTCGGAGCAGATTTTTAAACCGGGTTGTGTTTTGCGACCAATCCGACCGGAAGCGATGAGTCGGCATGTAGACCGAAATGCAAAGATCGTCCTGAAGCTCAGCCAGCCGTTTCAGTTCATCGCGGGTAAAGAGGTCCATGGTAGACAAACAGGATGGGTTGGACAAAGGGGCGAACTGCGCGGAGGCCACGTGCACCGGGTGCAGCGAGGGTCACTCTGGCCGTCGCTGCAGAGGGGCATCGCGCAGAACGGCACGAACCGGTGCCGCATCGCCGCCGGGAATTTTCAACGGCAGCGCGATCAGAATGTACTGTCCGGGCGGTACATTTTCGAACCGAAGCCCTTCCAAATTCACAATGCCTGCATCGATGAGGGCGTGGTGCGCCGGAAGGTCTGTGCTATCGAGCGGATCGACCGAGGGGGCATCAGTGCCGATGAGCCGAACGTTTTTATCGGCAAGGGAGCGCACAGTGTCGGGCGCCACTGCCGCGATGCGCCCAGGCCACTCATCGTCTGACAGGGCACTGGCGGAAGTTTTGAAAAGGACGCGCTCCGCTGTTGTATTCTCGACGTGCTCCGGCCGAATCCGCGACGCATCGCCTACGTCCACGACCTCAGCCGGTCCAACGAAGGCAGACAGCGGAAGGGCATCCACAGCCTTTCCCTCCGGATCGACGTGCAGGGGCGCATCGGCGTGGGAGGCTACGTGAGTGCTATGCTGAAGGGCACCGAGGTTGACGGAAGCCTCCTCTTGCGTCCCCACCCGGGCAGTCCAGCTCCATTCCACCTTTTGGTCGCCAGGCCATACCGCCGTGGTAGGAGCGATCGACCGGGAGATATCGACAAGGGCCATGTGAGCAGAGGAAGGTGCAACAGCTACGCGTGTTCACGCTCCGGCAAGTCCGGCGTGCGCACGGGAGAGTCGTGCTGCGGCCGGCGGTCGCCCGAAAAAGACGGCGACGGTGGGGCCGGATCCCAGTGCGGACCTCCCGGGGGCCCTCCCGAAGAGCCCGAATCGTCGCTCCAGATAAAGTGCCAGAGGAGAGTGCCCAGGATGATGGGCCCGAACGCAACAAAAAAGCTGAGGACTTGATAGATCCAATTCATGGCCGGCAGGAGAAAAACCGTGGGGAGAGTGCCGTGAGCGAGCGCCAATCGTCACGTGATTATAGGGCCTTCACTGCGCTTTAATGTTCACGACTGAATATGGAAACAGTTTCAGAAACTCTACAGTCCCCTCCGTGAAAATGACGTCGCTGGTTTGTTTTATAATCAAACAGACATCTGTTTCGTCTTGCCCTCACTCCCAAAAGCGCCTTTCCGCGCACCATGTCCACCGATTACGACCTTATCACCATCGGGGCCGGGCACAACGGCCTCATCACCAGCGCCTATGTTGCGCAAGCCGGCCACCGCGTGGGCGTTTTCGAGCAGCGCGAGATGGTCGGGGGGGCAGTGTCCACCAAGGAGCTCTTTCCGGGCTACCAGGTGGACCTCGGGGGCAGTGCACACATCCTGATCCGGCAAACCCCCATCGTCGAAGAGCTCGAGCTTGAGCAGTACGGACTTACGTACCTAGAGCTCGACCCCATGTTTGTGGCCCCTTTTCCAGACGGGGATGTGATCTACATCTACCGTGATCTAGACCGCACCGTCAACCATCTCGAATCCCTCTTTCCGGGTGAGGGGAAGGCGTACCGCAAATTCGTGACGGACTGGATCGGGTTTGCCCGCACGATGCGCGACACGTTTCTATCGCCGCCGAGTCCTCTTACCATCGGCAAAAACATGATCGCCGGGTCCGGATCGGCCCTGCCCTGGCAGGACGAACTGCGCCACATCCTTCGGCCCTACCAAGAGGTGCTCCGGTCCTACTTTGACGAGGAAAAGGTCCGGACGGCGATCGCGTGGATGGCCGCCCAGTCGGGCCCTCCCCCCACCGAGCCCCTTACAGGGCCATTTGCCCTCTGGCATCCCCTGTACCACGAGGGAGGTGTGGCGCGGCCCCGTGGCGGATCGGGCGAACTAACCCAGGCCTTGCGCCGGCACATCGAGGCGCACGGGGGGGACGTCTACACCGATGCGCCCGTCGAAGAAATCCTGGTGGAGGGCACAAAGGCCCAGGGAGTGCGCGTAAACGGACACGTGCACACCAGTCGTACTGTGTGCTCGGCCACCCACGCCAAAGAAACCTTCGATCACCTCCTTCCGGCCACCCACCGCCCAGACGAGGCTGATGGGCTGCGCATCGGCAACGGATTCGGGGCGATGCTGCGGCTTGCGCTCGACGAGCCGGTCTCTTACGCCATGGCGCCGGAGCGCGATGCACGGGTGGGGCTTCAGTTGCTGTGCCGAAACATGTCGCAGTTGCGCGGGGCCTACGGCGACTATCTCTCGGATCGCCCCTCCCAAGACCCGCCCGTTATCGCGATGACCTTTTCGGCCGTGGACGACACCCTTGCTCCCCCAGGCGGCGAAGTGCTGTGGCTCTGGGGCCAGTACTTTCCCTACGAGCTGTCAGGGGGACAGCAGTGGCACGAGATTGCAGACGCCGTGGCCGAGAACCTGATTGGCCAGTTCGAACAGTACGCCCCCGGCACCCGCGAATCCATTGTCGGGCAACTGTTTCAGCACCCCGAATGGCTCGAACAAAACCTAGCGCTCTACCGCGGCAACGTAATGCACCTCGAAATGAGCCTCGACCAAATGTTCTCAGCCCGGCCCACCTTCGGCGCGTCCAACTACAAGGGCCCTGTCGGAGATCTTTTCCTCACTGGGGCAAGCACGCACCCGGGAGGCGGTATTATGGGAGCCTCTGGCCGCAACGCAGCCGGCGTAGTTCTCGCTGAACTGTAACCACGGATTCTCCCCTTGACGTCTGCCCTGCCAGCCCCGCGCCCTTTTTCTGCTGATGAAGCCCCGCGATGAGCTACTTCACGTTCCACCTTGTGTTCTTGCTCCCTCCCATTGTGCTGATGCTGCTGATGTACCAGCAGCCCCAGGGGCTTGAGGGAGACTGGCGCGTCCGCTGGGCCATTCCACTGATCTGCATCATTGCGTTCTCTTACACCACCCCGTGGGACAACTACCTTGTCGCACGAGAAGTATGGTGGTACGGCCCCAACCGGGTGCTCGGAACGATCGGGTACGTGCCCATTGAGGAATATATGTTCTTTGTTCTTCAGCCCATCCTCACAGGCCTGTTTCTCTACCAGCACCTCGGACGCGTTCGGGTACGTCCGGAAGCCAGAGCGACTTACGCCCCCTGGGGAGGCACCGCTTTTTTCGGGGGGCTTTCCCTGCTCGGCATGATGCTCCTGCTCGACGGAACCGCCAGCACGCTGTACCTCGCCCTTATTCTCGCATGGGCCCCACCCGTTCTTGCCGGCATGTGGCTCTACGACGGAGACACCCTCTGGGCCCTTCGAAAGACAGTGCTCGTTTCCACCGGGCTGCCCACCCTCTATCTGTGGGTTGTCGATGCCATTGCCATCCGGTCCGGCATCTGGACAATCTCTCCCGAGTACACGACCGGATGGGCCCTGTTCGGACTGCCAATCGAAGAGGCCTCGTTCTTCCTTCTCACAAACCTGCTTGTCGTCCAGGGAGTATTGCTCCTACTGTATGGATCGCACGAGGCAGTGGCCACCGCCAAGGCACCGGTATAGCGCCGAGGCGTTGGTATAATTGGGCGCCTTCCCCGCTCTCGTAGACGCATCCGCCCCCGTAGAGGAGTGGCGAGAATATGTAACTTCTGCCTCACAATTTGAGCCCATTCTCATCCGTGTGCAGTTGGCACACGTGTCCGATCACGCTTATGTTTACATCGTTCTGTCCCAAACGCAGTCGACTGTGATAAAAGCGCGTCACCACGCGTTTTTGTCCCTCCGGATGGGACAGAGAAGTCACCCTCCCTGAGGGTTAACCGCTCACGGTCAGTGAGCTGAGACTGAGTCGGTTCCGGAACCTCCTTGAGAGGTTCGACCTCACTCAAACTATCACCCAACCCACAAACAACCCATGCTACAAGAGCTCCCTGCGTTGACGCCGGGCCAGTATAGCCTGGTGTTCAACATGTTCTCGTTCACGGTCGCCACCATGACGGCGTCGTTCGTCTTCTTCGTCATGGCGCGCAATAACCTAGCGCCGAAGTACCGGATTTCGATGATGGTATCGGCGTTGGTGGTCTTCATCGCCGGCTATCACTACTTCCGGATCACCAGCAGTTGGGAAGCGGCTTATGCCCTCAACGCTGCCGCCGGAATGTACGAGCCGACCGGTGAACTCTTCAATGACGCCTATCGCTATGTGGACTGGCTCCTCACGGTGCCGCTGCTCACGGTTGAGCTGGTGCTCGTGATGGGCCTGCCGAAGAACGAGCGTGGCCCACTGGCGGCCAAGCTCGGCTTTCTCGCCGCCGCGATGATCGTGCTGGGGTACCCCGGTGAGATCAGCGGCGACGCCAGCCTCTTCGGCGCCCGTGGCTTCTGGGGCTTCCTCAGCACCATCCCCTTCGTCTGGATCCTGTACATCCTGTTCACCCAGCTCGGTGACACGATTCAGCGCCAAAGCAGCCGTGTGTCTACCCTCTTGGGCAACGCGCGCCTGCTTCTGTTGGCCACCTGGGGCTTCTACCCCATTGCGTACATGATCCCGATGGCCTTCCCGGAAGCCTTCCCGAACAACACCCCGGGAACTATTGTTGCCCTGCAGGTCGGCTACACCATTGCTGACGTGCTGGCGAAGGCCGGATACGGTGTGCTGATCTACAACATCGCGAAGGCCAAGTCCGAGGAAGAAGGTTACAACGTGGACGAGATGGCGCAGCCGGCCACGGCGACCACCTAGGCTTCTGCTGCGTTCCGGTTTTCGGAAAAGCGTTCCCCACCGTCGGCCCCGCCGGCGGTGGGGTTTTTGTTTGGCATTTGTGTTCGTGCCTAACCGGCTCAGCCAGACAAGATAGCCAGACAAGATAGCCACACAAGAAACGATTCGAGACGGCCGATATTCAGAAGAGCCTCGCTGGCCCTCGCAACTGTCTTCGTGTGTCCATGCCCCCACCGGTGTCTGCCGAACCCCCAATTCTTACCTTGACCGGTCCCACGGCCGTGGGAAAAACGGAACTGAGCCTCGCTGTCGCCGACGAGCTGAACGCCGAGATCGTCTCGGTTGATAGCCGGCAGGTCTACGAGGAGTTGACGATTGGTACCGCCAAGCCGTCCGCAGCGGCCCGTGAACAGGTACCCCACCACTTTGTCGGCGAGCGGAGCCTGCACGAGCCGTTTTCGGCCGGGGCATACGCCGATGCGGCCAACGAGCGCATCCGAGGCATCTTGAACCGAGGCCGGCGCCCCCTCGTGGTTGGAGGCGCCACGCTGTATCTACACGCGCTGCAGTACGGCCTTGCCGACATTCCCGACGTGGAGAGCGCAGTGCGAGAGCGCCTCGAAGAGCGTCTCGAGGCGGAAGGAAAGCAGGCCCTTTACGAAGAGCTCAAAGACGTAGACCCCAAGCAGGCTGCCGACATGGATCCCACCAAGACGCAACGCGTGCTCCGCGCCCTGGAAGTGTACCACGGGACGGGAAAGCCGCTGTCGCACTACTATGAGCAACAGCCCGAGCCACCGTTCGACTACGTGACCGTGGTGCTGAACCGTGATCGAGAGCGCCTCTACGACCGTATCAACCGCCGGGTGGATCGGATGCTGGAGGAGGGCCTGCTCGACGAGGTGCGCGCAGTGATGGAAATGCAGGGGGTACACCTCGACGAGCCCCCCTTAAGCACAATCGGATACCGCGAGCCCATTCGCCACCTCCGGGGAGACCTTCCGTACGACGAGATGGTGCGGCTGGTAAAACGCAACACGCGCCGGTATGCGAAGCGGCAGCTGACGTGGTTCCGCCGGTACGAGGAATACGAGTGGCGAAAAGCCCCGGATACCACGCCGACGGATCTCGTTTCGGTACTAGAATCGGCCGTGTGATTCTTGCCCCGAGAAGACGTCCGGCGAGGCGGGCACTGCCCGCGGCGTGCGGGGCGTGCGTAGACGGAATGCCGCAAGGACAGCCGCCCCTCCCCACCCCATCCAGATCCAGACCCAGTACGGCCCGCCGATGTAGAACAGGTACGTTCCGATGGAGCACAGCCCCAGCCAGAGCCAGCCCCAAGACGGACGCGCTTCCAGCACCCCGAGACCAAGGACCGGCAGCAGGTACCAGGGATGAACGGTAGTACTCAACGCGAACAGCGTCCCCAACAGGAACAAGCTGGCCCGCCGAAACGACCAGTCCAACCAAGCATCCAGAACGTAAAACAGCGGCAGCGCCGACAGAAAGAGCGCCCGGAAGACAGGCCCAATGGTTTTGCTCCAGTCGCTTCCCGTCCCGAACCAGAGCATGTGCTTCACGAGGTAGTACGGGCCCGCGTTGAACTCGAAGAGCCGGGCAAACAGGTCCATCGAAGCCTTGATGTGCGGCAGTGTGTAGGGCGCAGCGTACGGGATGCTCAGCCCCAGTCCGAGGAGGGCTCCCGGCCAGACCGCCCGCCATCCGAAGCGGCGCAGTAGAAAAGGGCCGAGGGCGAGCGGGTAGATTTTTACGAAGCCGGCCGCCGCGACCGCCAGCGATGCCACGCGGCCCCGGCGGTGCCGCACGGCCCAGAGCGCCAGAAACAACAACGGCACAAGCAGGGCCTCTGTGTGCCCCTGGCCCGCCGTTTCGAGGAGCACGAGTGGATTCCAGGCGTACAGAAGCACTGTCCGCGCCTCCGCCAGCCGCGACAAAAGCACCACGCCGCTCATTTCCACTGCCACCAGTACCGCTTTCAACGCGTAGTAGGCGGGCAGCCAGCTTCCCTGATAGAACAGCCCCCCGACCGCAAAAAAGACCTGTGTAAGGGGCGGGTAAATGCTGTAGTATTCGGGCGAATTGAGCCGCTCGTAGACCTCCGTGTCCTGAAAGCCCGCCAGCGCTGGATCTGACGGAACGTACCGGTAGGGATTGATGCCCTCCCACTGAAGCATTCCGTCCCAAATGTACCGGAAGGCATCGTCGGTAAGCCCTGGCAAAAGCGGCAGAAAGGCAAGTCGCAGCAGAAAAGCGCCCCACAGCACTGTCTGCATCGACAGCGCATCGCGGCGCCAGAGGATCCCCAGTCCCCCCCCGGCCAAGAAGCACGTCCCGACCAGTACAGGCCACGTCGCCTGAAACGTCGCCCACAGCGGACACAGCAGCAGCCCCCCGATGGTAACCGCCCCCACGATCTGGGGGTCCGAGGCGGAAGGGCGAAAGCGAGAGGCAGTCACGATACTGTTGGACCGGCGAGGCGGGGCAGTGTGGCTTCGTACAGGAAATACGGCCGCCGTTTCGCCAGAGCACAGGCCGCGCGGGACCTGCCGTGTGCGCTACCGAATCACAGCGGCTTTTTTCAAGACCGACGACGCATCCGGAGCCTCAACGCGAACGAGGTAGATTCCGGAGGGTACTCGGTCTCCGCGACGGGACCGAAGGTTCCACGTTGTGCCCCCGGAGCGACTTCCATCGACGCTCAAGACACGCACAAGCCGCCCGGATGGGCTGTAGATGCGAACGGTTGCGGTCTTGGGGAGGCCCGCCACCGTAAGCTGGGGAGCGTGCTGCGAGAGCCGGACGGGGTTCGGGTACACCTTTACGTTGGCAAGCCCTTCGGCCGGTTGCGTAAGGCGAACCGTAGCGCCCTCTTCGTCGAGCATCGCCCCCGATGTACTTCGGAGCGACGTAACGGTAAGTGACGCTTCGCGCCCGCTTGCTCCAGCCACCACGCCATCGAGCTGAACCGTTACGGTCGAGGGGGTTTCCTCCGAGGCGCGCACTGCCGTGACGGTGCCGTAGGGCTCCACGCTGTAGTTCTGCACCTTTCGGGCCGTTGCCCCCACCAGGGGTTCACTGAACGTGAGCCGGACCCGCTGTTCGCCAAGCACCGAGAGGTCTTCGACAAACAAGGTGCGCGTGGTTGCAGCGGGAAACGCGAGGGCTACCTCTGTTTGCCCGATGGGGAGGCCAGACGCATCGGCAAAGCGGGACCAGGAGAGGCGCCCCTGCGTCCCGGCAACGTCTCGCCCAAACTTTAGGAGGAGGGCCGTACCCTCGCGCGCAGAAACCACCGACTGCGGAGCCCCATGGGCGGCAAGCGCAAAGCGGGCTGCGGGGGGCACCGAGCCCAACGTCTCCGTAAACCGGAGCTCGGCGGATGTGGACGTAGGGTAGCGAACGGCTCTCACCGTAGCCGGAGCATGCGGCCGGACGTCTCGTGGAGGCGACAGCGGGGAGGCATTGCCGCTGCGCCAGGCTCGAAGTGCAAAGCGGCGCTGCGACGAGTCCGCAATCGTAGTCGACGAGTCTCCCATGACGACGCGGCGCGGATTTAGGGCTGCCTCAGGAAGGCCCGAAAAGACTGTGACCGAGTCGGCACCGGGCGCTCGCCATCGCAGACGACTGCCGCCAGGCCCCGTGGGCACGGCTGCCACCCAGCGTGGAGGCGGCTGCGCCGCGGCCGTCTGGTTTAGGGTGTAGCGGCGAAGACGGTCGCCCGTCGTGGCCGCCAGCAGCGAGGGGCGCCCCGTTCCATCAAAATCCGCGGCCACCACAGCGCGGCTCCGCACGGCCGGCCGGCGGCGGTCTTCGAAGCGGAGCTGCATTGTCCCGTCGGGGCCACGGTCCAGCAGAAGCACCGAGGGCGGATGCACAATCGCGACTTCGTCGCGCCCGTCCTCGTCGAAGTCTGCGGCCGTCATGTTCCCTAGTGCTCGCTCGCCCGCTACGGGAAGGCGGTAGAGACGCTCGTAGGTGTCGTCGCCCACTGCGCTCCAGACGTGGTAGTAGCTAATGGGCGGCTCGGGGGCCCCTCCCCCCGGAGGGACTGGGCTGTATGTATTGTGGGTCACAAACTCAGGGTGCCCGTCGCCAGTCACATCCCCCACTGCAAACCGCCGGTCGCTTGCGAAGCGATCGGTCTCGTATGTCCACACGGCCTCCAGAGTGCCGCCGCCCGACGCTTCGTAAACGATCCAGTTTCCGTCGCGGTCGCCCACTAGCAGGTCCGTCTCTCCGTCCCCATCGAAATCTCCCGTCGCTGCCGTGGGAGATCCTCGCACCGTATCGGGACGCTGCTGGGACGTCGGGTTCTGCAGGCGCTCTGCCAGCGAGAACGCATCGCCGTCTCGTGCAAGCACCCGCCACTCCGTCCGCGTAGAGTCGGTGCGCCAGTTGCCAACAATTTCGTCCCGCCCATCCTGATTCACGTCTGCAAGCCGGGCGGCGTGCAGCGACGGTCCCTCCTGCGAGGGCGTAACGGCGCTGGTGTCCGCATAAATCAGGTTCTGTGGAAGCAGGTCGCCGTGCTGCTGCTCCAAGAGAAGGCTTGCGCCATTGATCTGAAGCAGAAATTCCGCGCGGCCGTCCGCATTCGTGTCGCCAATGTCCTTCGGAAGAAGGCGCGCCAGCAGCGTATCAGCGGGCGCAAAGGCGGATCCGGCCCACTCGAAGGCGGTCACCGTGTCCGAAATCCCCCCGCGGCGAGTCGCAAACCGGTTGAGAACTGCCTCTGGAAGCCCATCTTCGTCTAGGTCGGGGACGCGTGGAAGCAGCGTCCCCCCTGGCACTTCCGTCTCCGTAACGCGGAAGTATGAGGGATTTGTGTTGTCGGCGGGAATGGAGACGCTGCGCTCAATACTCGACTGCAGACCGCTGCGGTTGGTCACCGTAATCCGCACGGTCGCCTCGCCACCGAGGCCTTGCGGATCGCTCCACGCGAGGCCCTGCCGACTGGAGGCGTATTCACCGCTCCGCACATGGGTCTTTCCGCGGAGGCGCACCGTCATGCGAGACTCCACCGTGTCGTCACTGGCCACATCGGCCACCACGCCCCAGTGGCCACGCACGCGCCCAGCCCCCACAAACCGGACGTCCAACTCGGGAGGCGACGCGTCGATGACCACTCGCCGCCGATCTTCGATGGTACGGCCGTCGGTACGGGTAACGGAGAGGCGGAGCGTGTAGGCACCGTCTTCCAGTTCCGTCACGTCCCACAGGGCTAACGTATCGCGTCGGGCACGCGCCTGCACAGGGCCGGCAATGCGGGTCCACGGATCCGGGCGTGTATCGAGATTTCGGGTTCCTTCCGCAACGTACACCGCGTACGATTCGAAACTAGGATCGAGCGCGGTGCCCACCACCGGAACAGGTGCCGCGCCCGTAACGCCCTCGTTGTGGCCAGGCGCATGAAGAGCGGTTTGCGCGGGATAGGACTGAAGGAGGCCCTGCGCCACGTCCACCCGTCCGGCTCCGGTAGTGTGGTCCCACGACGCCCCGTCAATGTCGGCGGCCGTGCCCGCAAGAATGCTTCGGATGGATGACGGAGAAAGCGTCGAGTCGACGGAGCGAAGCAGCGCCGCCGCCCCCGCCACCTGTGGCGCCGCGAAGGAAGAGCCACTCGACGGGCCGTAGAGATCTTGCTGACGGATGGACGCTTCGTCGAGAATTCGGCTCCGTGGATACTGCGTGGTAAACACATTCGAGCCCGGCGCGCCCAGATCTACCCCGATGCCGTACTGGCTGCGGCTAAAGTCCGGTACGCCGTCCCCGTCCTCCGCCAGCCACAGCACCGAGATCACCGACGGATAGTCCGAGGGGTAGTGCGGCGTGTCCACCGCTCCTGCATTGCCGGCCGAAGCCACGATGACGGTACCCTGCGACACCGCGTACTCGATTGCATCACGCAGCAGTGGCGCCGGCCGATCGCGACCAAACGACAGGTTTAGCACATCGAAGCCCTGTTGGGCACCGTACACAATGGCAGCGGCAATGTCGTCGGTCTGGCCACGCCCGTCGCCGGCGAACGCGCGGAGGGGCACAATGTGCGTGTTGGGGGCCACCCCCACCATGCCCGCGTTCGCATCCGCCGCCTGGGCCGATATCACCCCCGCCACGGCCGTACCATGCCCCGAAAAAGGCCCCAGCGAGTCTGGAGAGGGGTCCGGATCGCGGGTGTCGTACTCGCCCGCCGCCGCCACCCCGGGCCGATCTACAAAGTCGTAGCCTCGCACATCGTCCACATAGCCGTTGTTGTCGTCGTCGGCACCGTTTTTCGACTCGTCAGGGTTCGTCCAGAACTGACCGGCAAGGTCCGGATGGTCGAAATAAATTCCCGTGTCTATAATGCCAACGCGCACAGACGCCTTCCCTGTGGTCTCGGCCCAGCCCTCCACTGCACGAATCACGGACAGGTGATCTAAGCTATCCGCGAATGTGTTTGCGGGATTCAGCGGCGGGTCGTCCCCCAGGTGTGGGGCAGAGTCGACCTTGTACTCAACGTTCGGATGAACGTACTTGACATCGGGCTGCTGCCGGAGCCGCGCACGCACATTTGCAAGCGCCAACGAGTCGCGTAGCTGCAGCGTAAAGGCCGAAATTGGCGGCCGGGCCCGAGAGGACTTCGGCGAGGACGCGGACGCCCCAAGTGCTGCCTGCGTACCTCGAACCCCCGCTAGTAACGAATCAGCCGCTCGTTTTGGAGTAGGAGGCCGAAAGCGACTCCGGAACGCTTCCGACGCGCTACTGGCAATTCGGACGATAAGCTCTGGCGAGGTGCCCGAGCTAGGTTGACCGTGTACTAATTCCCCTCCTGCTGACCAGCAGGCCAGTGCTATAAAAACAAAAACGTAGGTTTTTTTTGCAATAACGGACATAAAGAGGGGGCCCGCAGGGATTACTGTATCAAGAGGCGTTTGGGGGCGTCGGTCAAGTTTTCGCAGCCGTCCGCGTGCAGGACCACAATATCTTCGATCCGAACTCCGTACTCTTCCTCCGGCACGTACACGCCCGGTTCAATGGTTACACAGGCGCCGGCCGGAAGCGTGGCGTCAGAGGTGCGAGACACGCGCGGCCATTCGTGGACCTGAAGCCCGATGCCGTGTCCCAGCCCATGCGAAAAGCGGTCGCCGAGCCCCTCTTCTACGAGCACTTCCCGCGCAACCGCGTCAAGCTCCTGCCCCGTCATTCCAGCACGGGCCGCATCTAGGGCCGCCTCTTGCGCCCGAAGAACCGCCTCGTACCCGCGCCGCGCCGTCGCGCCAGGATCCCCCAAGGCCACCGTGCGCGTCATGTCCGACGCATACCCCTCCCGCACCCCGCCCATGTCAATCACAACCAGCTCTCCCTCTTGCAGGACGCGATCCGTCGGGCGCGCATGGGGGCGCGCAGCGTTCGGGCCAGACGCGACGATTGGATCGAACGACATGGAATCGGCGCCGCGCCGGAGGTGATCGTAGACAATTTCAGCGGCCACCTCGCGCTCAGTCTTTCCCGGCTCAACGTAGTCTATAATCTGGTTGAATACATCTTCCGTAATTGACTGAGCCGCACGGATTTGACTTACTTCCCCTTCATCCTTTGCGGCAACGTCCTGGGCGAGCACGCCCGGGACAGGCACCCAGGAGACCGACGCGTGTGTCTCGGCCCACTCGTCTCGCCTGGCCACCGACACCACATCCGCCTGAAACGCCACAACGGAGTACGGAGACAGAAGCTGCTCCTGGTCGAGAAGAGTCGAGAGCCCCTCGTCCGCGATGTGAACGTCCGCCCCCTCCACCTCCGACCGGGCCTGGTCCGTGTAGCGGCCGTCTGTTACAAAATGTGCGGCCTCCGGCCCCACCAGCAAAAGCCCATTCGACCCCGTAAAGCCGCACGCCCAGCGCACATTGGGCATCGATGTAAGAAGCAGGGCGTCGGCCTCTAGATCAGCAAGTTGACGGCGAACGCGAGCAATGCGGAGGGGCATGCGCGGGACGTGGGTCAGGAACGACAGGACAGGCGTTATAGCAGTCTCAAGGCAGCAACAGGCCTTCTGAACGACAGGCCTTCCGCTGGTGTAGCTCAGGAGCGGTTCAAACGGCCACTCTTGCAGACGGATTTGTATAGCAGGAGCCCCCCAGGCCCAGCGTTAATCGCTCGAGCCGCTGCCTGCGTAGTAATTCGGGGACTCCTTGGTGATCTCCACATCGTGAGGGTGGCTTTCTCGCAGCCCCGCAGCCGTGGTGCGCACGAACTGGGCCGACTCGTACAACTCACGGACCTCGTCGCAGCCGCAGTACCCCATCGCGGCCTGCAACCCGCCCTTCATCTGGTGAACGATCTCGCTGAGCGTTCCGCTATACGGGACCCGTCCTTCCACCCCTTCCGGCACAAGCTTGCGGAGCTCGTCTTCGGCGTCCTGGAAGTAGCGGTCCTTGCTTCCGTCTTGCATTGCCTCCACCGAACCCATGCCGCGGTAGCTCTTGTATTTGCGCCCCTCGTAGATGATGGTTTCTCCCGGACTCTCCTCCACGCTGGCGAAAAGACTGCCGATCATGACTGCCCCAGCCCCAGCCGCGAGTGCCTTCGGAATGTCGCCTGTTTGTTTGATGCCTCCGTCGGCAATGACGGGCACCCCGTCCATGCGGGCCTCTTCCGCACACTCCATGACGGCCGTCAGCTGCGGCACCCCCACTCCCGCCACAACCCGCGTTGTGCAGATGGACCCGGGCCCAATGCCCACCTTCACACAGTCGGCGCCAGCGTCGATAAGCGCACGGGTGCCCTCGGCCGTGCCCACATTGCCCGCCACGATGTCCACCTCCCCATCGAAGCGCGACGAGACGCCCCGCACTGTCTCCAGAACCCCTTCGGCGTGGCCGTGGGCCGTGTCCACCACCACGAAATCCACCCCCACCTCCACGAGCGCCGCCACGCGGTCCATCACCTTTGGGGTAACGCCCACCGCCGCCCCAACGCGGAGCCGGCCGTGGTCGTCCTTGCACGCATCCGGATGCTTGCGTCGCTTCCGGATGTCCTTAAAGGTGATGAGCCCCTTCAGGTACCCACTGTCGTCGACGACCGGTAGCTTCTCCACTTTGTGACGCTGCAGCACCTCCACGGCCTCGTCCAGGGTGGTGCCCACCGGCACCGTCACCAGGTCCTCCACGGTCATCATCTCACGGATCGGCGTGTCGCCGTCCAGCTCGAAACGGACATCACGGTTTGTGACAATTCCCACCAGCTTGTCGGACTCATCCACGACGGGGATGCCCCCGATGGAATAGTGGCTCATCATGTTACGGGCATCCTCCACTGTATCGTGCGGAGAGATGGTGATGGGATCGAGAATCATCCCGTTCTCCGAGCGCTTCACGCGGCGCACTTCCTCGGCCTGCTGCTCCACGGACATGTTTTTGTGGAGAACGCCCGCCCCCCCCTGCCGCGCCAGGGCAATGGCCATGTCGGCCTCGGTAACCGTGTCCATGGCCGCCGACAGGATGGGCACGTTCAGCTCAATGCGCTGCGTGAGCATGGAGGAGGTGTCGGCCTCTCGGGGCATCACGGTGGAGTGCCCCGGAACGAGGAGCACGTCGTCGTAGGTGAGGCCTTCGGTCTTGATTTTGTCTCCGACTGCAGAGTCGGGCACGCCGTTGGTTACGGTCTGGGACATCGGTGTAAGAGAAATTAAGGGGTAGGATCAATTCAAGGGGTGAGATCAACACGGGTGTAGAGCTCACGCACTTCGTGGGGCTTCAGCCGCCGCCAGTCGCCCCGCTGAAGGCGGCCGAGGGGGAGGCTGGCGTACTTGGCACGCTCGAGCTGCACAATGGTGTGGCCCAGCGCCTCCATCATGCGGCGGATCTGGCGGTTGCGGCCCTCGTGCAGCTCCAGGGCAATATCGGTCTTGGCGTTCGGGTCCAGGTAAGCCACCTGGTCGGCCGCCGCGTCGCCGTCTTCCAGCTGCACGCCTCGCTCCAGGCGATCGAGCTGATGCGGCTTGACGCGATCCTGCGCCCGAACGTAGTAGATCTTCGGGATTTCGTAGCGGGGGTGCATGAGGCGATGGGCCAGGTCCCCGTCATTGGTGACCAGAAGTGCACCCGTGGTATTGCGATCGAGCCGCCCTACGGGAAACAGTCCGGAGGGATTGTCCGCCGGCACCCCAATCGCGTCGAGCACCGTGTCGCGCCCTTTCGGATCGTCGGTGGTGCTAATCGTATCCTTCGGCTTGTTGAGAAGTAGATATTCAAATTCCAGCGGGTACACCTCCTCCCCATCCACCGTCACGCGCTGCCCCTCGTACACGCGGGTTCCGTGCTCAGTCACCGTCTCGCCGTTGATTTGCACGCGGCCCTGCTCCACAAGGTCGTCGGCGTCGCGCCGGGAGCATACGCCTGCGTGGGCAATGTATTTATTGATTCGCATTCCCTCCCGGTCGGTGGAGGCGTGTCGTGTGCTCATAGGAGGTGGAGACGTATACAGGAGAAAACGCGAGAGTGTGGAGGAGGAACCGGGAACGAGCGGGGCTCAGGAGGGACGCTCGTCGTCGGGGGACTCGTCTCCGTCTTCAAAGTCAAGCATGTCGACCGAGACCCCTTCTTCCCGGTCCAGTTGAAGGAGCTTGGCCCGCTCATCGTCAAACGCCGGGTCGTCCAGAAGGTCTTCCACCTCTCGGAGCGTCGGCAGGTTCTCCAGGTCATCGAGGCCAAACTGTTCGAGGAACCGCTTGGTGGTGCCGTACAACAGTGGCCGCCCCACCGAATCGGCACGGCCCTCCACCCGCACCAGGTCCATTTCGAGGAGCTTCCGGATGGCGTAGTCGGAATTTACCCCCCGCACAAAGTCGACCTCCGGGCGCGTGACCGGCTGCCGGTACGCGATGACCGCCAGGGCTTCCATGAGGGAGCGGGAAAGGGTGGTTTCCTGTTCCTCGACGTACAGTGTCTTGACAAACGGCGCGAGGGAGGCCCGGGTGGCCATTCGGTAGCCTCCAGCCCAGGTCTTGATCTCGAGGGCGCGGCCCTGCTTTTCGTAGGCAGCATTGAGGCGGTCTACGGCGGAGGCCACCTCCTCGTCGGAGGGCTGGTCGCGCCCCGTCACCTCGGCCACAATTGCGGCGATTCGCCCTGCTTCCACAGGCTCGTCGGCGGCAAAGATGATGGCTTCGGCCGCTTCTTTCAGGGTGGGGTCAGGAGGAGCGCCAGACGCATCCCGGTTGGCCGAAGCGGTGGAGCTCGTCTCGGACGGCGCGGAGGACGAAGGGGCGCAGGTCATGCCAGGCAGGTGGAAGGCAACATACGAGGACTGCGCGGACAGGGATCAGGTGATTGATTCGAAGGTGGACGGCAGCCCAGTTCCGGCGGAGTCCTCGGAAGCCGACGGGTCAGGCCGGGTCGGGGCATCGGCCGGGGGCGGCTCTTCGGTGCAGTACGCCTCGAACGCCTCAACCAGGTCCTCCGCAATCACCGTGGCGCTGCGCCCTTCAATGTGCTTCCGCTCAACCACGTACACCGGCTCGCCGTCTCGGAAAAGCGCGAAGAACGGCGACGATGGCGGAATTCCGGCCAAGTGCTCCCGGGCTCGCTCCGTGGCCTCAAGATCTTGACCAGCGAAGACCGTGACGTACCGGTCGGGCTGCACCTCGGCCTCGCGGGCAGTTGCGACGGCAGGGCGGGCGTTGCCCGCGGCGCATCCGCAAACGGAATTAATTATAAGCAGCATCGTCTCGTCCTCAGCGGAGGCAAAGGCCGCGTCCACCTCCTCGGGCGTGCGCAGCTCCTCAACCCCCAACTGCGTGAGTTCGTCCCGCATGGGCTCGACCATTTGCTTGGGATACGGCATGCCTGAAGTGGGTAGGATTGCTAACGAAGGAAAGGATAAGAACCATTCGGCTCCTGTGACAGAGCAGGAGTGTATTCGTAACGACCAGCCGTTTTCGTTGATCCAACGTCCATGGACAGTGCAGGCCCACATCCGTCTTGAGGGCCCGGTTGCCTTTCTTAGAGGTTGACTTCGGCACGTCGAATCCGTGAATTGTGGACGATGTGAAGATGCACCTCCCCCTTCCCCTTTGTCCCCTGCCATGGATGCCATCGTCTTCGTTCTCTTGGCCGAGACCCTGGTCATTGTGGGCCTGTCCGTTTACCTGTGGTATGGAGTGCAGGCCGAACCGGAAGGAGCGACCAAGCACTGGGTCGTTCTGTTTGTTCTTGTTATGGCTGTCATCGGGTTCGCGGTCACGCTGTTCTTCTTTCCTGCAGGAGTCGGGTGATGGAGAAGGGGACGGAAGAAAAGGGACTACAGCCCAAACGCGTGGTAGGTGACCTCTGTCTCCCAGGTACACGCGATCAGTTCCACTCTGGAGTCGCTATTGAGCGCAAAGCGGACCTTGTCCAGCGGCGTGGGCTCACAGAGCGACCCTGGCGGATCATGGTTGTGCACATACCCCAGAAAGTCGGGACGGGCTTCGCAGCTGGCCCCGTCGAACGTAACCGTCGAGTCCGTCGTGGAGAGCTGGTCCGGAAACGCCGCACGTTTCAGGAGCGTCGCGTCCTCGCTCCTCGTGCCGAAGAGACAGAGCGGTATCTCTTTCTCCGCGACACCATAGATGGTCGACAGTGCGCCCTCGAGGCTCTTGGTGAGCACTACCTCCCCGCGGCCGCCCACCTCGACGGCGTTCACGCCCACGTCGTGATCCGTCGACCATACGATCGCCGTCGCCAGCAGTACCAGTACCGGCGTGGCCGGGGCAAAAAGTCTCAGATGTCGCATCAGGACGACCCACCTCCGGGGAGAGAAAAGCGGACATCATGGAAGTCGCCCTGGATATCCGCAATTCCAATGCCGCACGGCCGACCGCCCCCTGCCTTGCGCGCTTTGGCTCACCCTGTGGTCGCCTCGGGGCCCTTCGACCGCTCTCCGGGGAGATCTGTTAAGGAAGGTTGGACTTCTCCGCGTTGTGGGTCGTCGAAAAAACATCGTCTACGTCTTTTATTGCAATAACGGAACCTTTTCGCCCACGGAAGAAGGGCCTGCCCCACACCGATTTCCCAGGCGGTATGGTGTTTGCTCGATCATTAGAAGCAATATCAATAAACGCAATAAGGGCTTCGGATAAAGCGGGTCGGTCCTCTGCTTTGGCCGTCTGCTTCCCCGTGGCCCTGCCGACGACCCGGCGTACCGGCTGGCCGAAGCTGCCTGCTCGTCCGGGACAAGCAGCTTCGGCTCGGATACCCCCACCGTCTTCGGATTTCGAAAACGTCCGATGCCAGAACTGACAGAGCCTATCTTGCTGGCTCTCTCCCACAAGCCGAGCGCAAACCTCCTGGAGGATCGGCTGTCCCGGAAGGGCGCGACGGTCATTCGGGTTCACGACGGCCAGGAGGCTTCTCGACGGATGCAAAAGAGCACCTTCGGCGTAGTGGTGGCGGAAACAGGGCTTCCCGGCCGGACGGGGCTGGAACTGCTTCGATCGGTTCCTCCTCTCCGGCCCCCGTTCGTCCTCATGGGACGGCGAGACAACGACGAGAATATGATCCGAGCCTTTGAAATGAATGCCTTTGATTACTTCACACGGCCGTTCGCCCCCCGCATCGCAGCGGGCCGGATTCTTCGGGTGCCTCGTCTTCTCTCGGCTGCTGCTGAGGCCCGCGCTCCTGTCCCCAAGTAGTCAAAGCCTCCCGTGTGGATTGGCTCTTCCTATCTGTTTGAGGTTCTCTCCTCGGCGTCCGGACTCATCGCGACGCTGATCGTCGTATCCGGGGGACTCCTGCTTCTCTCGGCGAGCCTTGCCGCATTTGCCCTTGGGACTCGGGCCTGGTCGTCGTACCAGAGGCGGGCCTGGACGCAGCGGAAGAAGAACTGGCAGGCCCAGGTCGTGAAGGTGCTCGGCGGAGACATTTCTCCCCGATCCCTCACCGATCAGGTACGGATGAGACACTTCAACCCGTTTTTGGAGATGCTAATTCCGTACGCCACGTCCGTCAAGGGCCGCGAGAAGCGTCTCATTCGCGCGTTGGCGGACCCATTTCTAAAACGTGTAGAAGCGAATCTCGCATCGCGGCGGCCACTGATTCGGGCGCAGGCCGTCCAGCGACTCGGGCTTCTCGGAGGGCCCAGGCACGCAGAGCCTCTTCGGAAGAGGCTCGACGACCCCTCTGACCGGGTGGCAGGCAGGGCCTTCCACGCGCTTGCGCGGGTCGGGGGCCCCGAAAACACCGAACGGCTCCTTCGCTGCCTGACGCGCCTGGGCCACGTCGACCGACGGCATATCGGCTCTTCCCTTTTCAGGCTGGGAGCAGACGCAGCCCCCACCCTACGGGCCGCAATGGCCGACGACAATCGCGATGATTTTGGGCGGATCTGCTGCGCAGAGGCGCTCCGGGAGCTCGGGGACACTGGAGCGGTCGCCGTAGCGGCTTTCCTGCTCGACGACGTGAACTTCCGGGTTCGGTGCAAAACGCCCCAACTTACGGCCAGCCTCCTCTACCTGCTGATGCGATTGGGCAAGGGCGTCCACGGGCCGCTCATACGCGCCTACTGCCACGCCCCGGACCCGACGGTTCGCCTTCATGCAGCTCAGGCACTCGGGCAGCTGGGAAGCTCGGAAGACGAGATTCTTCTAGGGGCGCTCGTACATGCCGATAGCTCGCAGTGGGTCGCGATCAGCGCGGCGCGGAGCCTGATGAGGCTTGGTGCTACAGCGCCCCTTCGTAGGCTGCGAACACTCGATCACCCGAGGGCTCAATTGGCCTCCGATTTGATTCTTCCCTCCGACCAATGAACGCCTTTTTGGAGTGGACCACGTACGTGCTGGTCGGCTACTTCGTAGCCCTGAATGCGGGATACACTTTGATGAGCGTCCTCACGTTTCTCGGGGTCTTGCGGTACCGGTATGTGCTCGACGCCTACAATCCGGAAGAGGCGCTTACGTCGGAAAGCCTCCCGTCCATCACTCTTATCGCCCCCTCCTACAACGAGGAATCGACCTGCGTCGAGTCGGTCCGTGCGTTCATGAACCTTGACTACCCAAACTTCGAGGTGCTGGTCGTGAACGACGGCTCGACCGACGCTACGCTCGAGCGGCTGCGCTCCACCTTCGACCTGCAGCCCGCCCCGCGCCCTCCGCTGAGCGACCTTTCGACCGAGCCCGTCCGACAGATCTACCGGAGCCGCATCCACCCGCGCCTCTGGGTAATCGATAAGGAAAACGGAGGAAAGGCCGATGCCCTAAATGCCGGCATTAACTTCTGCGAGACGCCCCTTTTCTGCGCGATGGATGCGGACACGATTGTAGAGCGAGAGGGACTGATTCGCATTATCCGTCCCTTTCTGGAAGACACCTCGACCGTGGCGGTTGGAGGCATCGTCCGGGTGGCAAACGGATGCTCGATCCAGTCGGGTCAAATCCAGAGCATATCGATGCCCCAAAGTCTATTGCCGAAGCTCCAGGTTCTCGAGTACCTCCGTGCGTTTTTCTTTGGCCGTTTGGGCTGGGACACACTCGGCGCTATGATCATCATTTCGGGGGCCTTCGGAATGTTTCACCGCGAGACGGTTGTGGACGTCGGGGGATACCGGACCGACAGCATCACGGAAGACCTCGAGCTGGTTCTGCGCATGCACCGCCGGCTCCGAGAGGAAGGGCAGACGTACCGGATCCGATTTATTCCTGATCCGGTGGCCTGGACGGAGGTGCCATCGACATTTCGTGATCTTAGCAGTCAGCGCGACCGGTGGCACCGAGGAATGGTGGGCTCAATGATCCGCCACCAGCAGATGCTCTTGAATCCACACTACGGCAGGGTGGGCCTGCTGGCGTATCCGTTTTTCTATTTCCTGGAGACCTTTGGGGTCGTCCTTGAGTTTCTCGGGTATGTCTGGTTCATCGTGGCCTTTGGGACGGGAACTCTCTCGGGACCGATTGCACTGGCGTTTTTCTTGCTCGCCTTTGCCCTTGGAACAGCGCTCTCCCTCAGCGCCGTCGCCCTCGAAGAGCTGTCGTTCCACCGGTACGAACACACCTCCGACCTCTTCCAACTGATTTTTCTCGCCGTGCTCGACAGTGTCGGGTATCGGCAGCTCAATGCGTGGTGGCGAATCAAAGGCCTATGGTCGTATCTTCGGGGCAACGAGGACTGGGGCGCGATCAGGCGAACCGGATTCGACTCCTCTGATGAGTGAACGTGGAAAGCTCTACACCGTGATCGATGAGAAAGTAATGCGTGCTGACGCAGTCAGCACTGTAGTCCCGCTTTGGGGCGTCCTTTTGGGGACGCTCTTCATTGGACGAGCCATCGAGTCCCTCCTTGTGCGATCCGGTCATTCTCTTTCGGTCTCAGTCGAGCTCTACGAGCTTCCAGGGCTCATACACGACGCTCGAGCTGCACTTCTCCTCGGGGGTGTGCTCGCAGCGATGTACGCCGTCGTCTTTCCCTTCTCCCGGGAAGCCGCGTTCTGGGTGTTTGTGGGAGCAACCGTCGTGCTGGGGGCTCTACAGCTTGGTCTGGCGTACTACTTCTCCCTGACCTTGCAGCCGCTGGGCCGGGAGCTCTGGGGGTACAGCCCGATGGAGATTGTGGATACAGTTCAGGCCTCTGGAAAAATCGGGGCCGGGATGGCGTCTGCGGCGCTTGCCCTGGTCGGCACCGTGGTTGGCCTGTGTCTCGTCGCCAGACGGCGCCGAGCTCCCGCGTGGGTCGGGTACGCAGGCGGTGGGCTCCTGGTCTTCAGTCTTACTGTCGGCCTACCGGATGCAGGAGACAAACGACCGGCTACGCAGTTTTTGTCCACAAACAAGACGATGTACCTCCTCACGGAGAGCATCGCTTCGCTCTTCGCGTCCTCTGCTTCAGGCGGGATGACGGTTTCTCCAGGTGGATCTTCATACGACACCGCCCTTCAGGATACGGTGTCCCACACGCATCCGTGGATGTACCGGGCCAATTACAACGACGTGTTGGGGCCGTTTTTCGAGTCTTCCGACACTACGACCGCTGGCCGCCCGTTGCCCAATATTGTGTTCATCGTCTTTGAAGGACTCGGGACAGCATTCGTTGGAGAAGAAAAGGCATACGGCGGATTTACCCCTTTTGTCGACTCCCTGAGTCAGGAGAGCCTCTACTGGCCCAACACACTGAGCACCACAGGCCGCACCTTCGGCCTGATGCCGTCGCTGTTCGGCTCATTGCCTTACGCAGAGCAGGGCTTCATGGAGATGGGCGCAGACATGCCTAGGCATCGGACTCTGATTGACGTACTGGGAGAGCGAGGGTACTGGACCTCCTACTACAGCGGATTCGATTTGTCCTTCGACAATGTCGGGCGCTTTTTGAAACAGCAAGGCATTGACCGTGCGATCGGACGAGGCGCTCTCCGTCGCCTCTTCGGCGATTCAGAACGTACAAAGCGATACTGGGGATACCCCGACAAGACGCTGTTTAGGCGAGCCGCAGGCATCATGGATACGGTGGAGCATCGTCCACGCCTTTCTATCATCCACACGCTTCAGACCCACGATCCGTTCGTGGTGCCGGACGAGGCCCAGTACGATCGACGCTTCGAGCGCCGGTTGGATGAGGTGGCTGCAGGCGGGCAGGAAGAAGCCCGCTACAGGACCTATCGCGATGAGCTCACCACGTTTCTGTACACCGACGATGCACTTCGGCAGTTTTTTCGGAGGTACCGGACGCGCTCCGACTTCGAAAACACAATCTTCATTATAACGGGGGATCATCGGCTCATTCCCATCCCCCAGCCATCTCAGATCGCCCGCTACCACGTCCCCCTTCTCATTTACTCCCCCCTGCTCAACGAACGTCAACGGTTCCGCTCCGTCTCCACCCTGGCCGACGTGGCGCCCACACTTTTGGGGTTTCTCCGTGTGCAGTACGGCGTGACGCCGCTGGAACGATCCCACTGGCTCGGATTGCCCATCGACACGACGCGCCGTTTCCGCAGCACCCGCTCAATGCCGTTGATGCGCAATAAGAACCAGTTGGTCGACTATCTCCACAAGGGGTACTACCTGGCCAACGATCAGCTGTATCGAGTGCAAGAGGGCCTGCGGTTGGCCCCCATCTCGGATGCCAAGCAGCAACGGGCATTGCGGAGACGGATGAGCCGGTTCAAAACCATCAACCAGTACGTGACGCAAGAAGACCGGCTGTACAGCCCCACCGTCTCCCTCGAAGAACTCCCGTCCACGACTCCCCTCCGCGCCGCTGCCAGCGCCCTTCCGGATGGACCGCCCCCAGCGGCCGTCGACTCGGTCTTGTCTGCGATCCGTCGACAAGGCTTGACGCCCCCCGAGCAGTTTCAAATGGCCCGTCAAAGGGCGTTCGACGGACAGTATGAGCTCGCCCGCGCCATTGCCAATCGTCTCTTGGAAGACCATCCCGATTACCACGACGTCCGGCTTCTTCTGGGACGCACCTACGCGTGGAGCCGGGCCTTCGACCGGGCGCGACGGGCCTTCCAGGAGGTCTTGCGGAGAGACCCCACGTATTACGACGCATACAACGCCCTGGCGGATACGGAGCTCTGGGCGGAACGTCCCGAAACCGCCCTCCAGGTCATAAGCGAGGGACTGGCGCACCACCCCGACCGGCCGGACATTCTGGCGAAGAAAGCAAAAGCGCTGTTGGCCCTGGAGCGCACCGCAGAGGCCAAAACTGTCGTCTCCAAATTGGAACGGGTGGCCCCCCACAGCGATGCTCTTTCCACCCTGACGGAACGGCTTAACCCATGATGCACGCCACACGCTTCTCGGCACCGTGCGGCTGGCTCACCCTTGCCCTCAGCACGGCTCTCGTAGGGCTACTTCTGGGAACGGGCTCGACCGCAGTGGCGCAGTCGAGCGATTCGCTCTTCGCCAGTGCCCGTGTGGCGGCGTTTGAAGCAGGGAACTACGAACGGGCACGGGGGCTGGCCTACAGGGCCCTCGAACAAAGCCCAAACTACCACGGCATCCGAGTCTTCGTGGCGCGCACCCTCGCCTGGGAAGGCCGCCGAGACAGTGCTCGGGCTGAACTGCGGTCCGTCTTGAACGAGGCGCCCGATCACTACGAGGGCCTCAAAGCAATGATCGACGTGGAGTCGTGGTCGGGACGGTATCAGAGCGCGCTGGAGTACGCTAGTCAGGGCCTCGAATACTGTCCAGACAACTCGCATTTCGCCGAGGCACGCGCAACGCTTCTCCGAGGATTGAACCGCCCGGAGGCCGCTCGTTCGCAGCTCACTGCAATCCTATCGGCGGATCCGTCCAACGAATCCGCAAAAGCAGAGCTACGCAGTCTGAAGGGAGAACAGATGCGCTACAATGTGTCGCTCTCATACAGGCATGATGCGTTCCGGGGAGGGCGTGCACCATGGCACTTCGGAACGGTCGCATTACGCCGCTCAACGCCGATCGGAAGCGTGATTGGACGCATGCAGTACGGCCGCCGATTCTCAACGAATGGACTCAAGTTTGGGATCGACGCGTATCCGTCACTCACGAGCGGGCTGTACGCATACGTGAACGCAGGAGTCTCGCAATCCTCAATTTTTCCCAACTACCGCGTCGGCGGGTCCCTCTACAAGAGCCTCCCGTGGAGCACCACCGCGGAGGTCGGCACTCGGTACCTCAACTTCGGAGGGTCTGGTACGCTTATCTACACGGCCTCCCTGACCAAGTACTACGGAAGCTACATGTTCAGGGCAGGGACTTTTGTAACGCCCTCAGAAAGCGGAACTTCAGTCTCAGGAAACGGCATGGTGCGTCGGTACCTCGGCAGTTCTCGACTGTATGTTGGGGTGAACGGAAGCTTCGGAACGTCGCCTCCCGATAAAGATCGCTTCGAGGAGAACTTTCGGCGAACCCGCTCTTGGAGCGTATCGGCGGATGCCCAAATTCCCCTCAACTACCGCACCCTGCTCGGAGCCTCTCTGGGGTACGACTTCGAAGAGTTTCCCTCCCGCACTCAACGGCGTGTCAGCACAACCGTCTCACTTTCATTTGACGTCTCCCCTCGATGAATCCAGAGAATTCTTGCTCACGGCAGAGTCTTCGGGCCATTCACACAATACCACAAGGCTCGATCCCTAGGCAATGCCGCGCCGGCTGTCACCCGCCGGCTGCCAAACGTCGCACGGAGCGAGGGAGTTGCCGCTTGCTCTTCGAGAACGTGCGTGGCTGAACGAACTCTTCAGCCGATGTGATTGCAGCTGGAGTCGGGTCGAAAACGAGACGGCAGCGGCTCCGGGTCTGCCCAGACTCGCCCGGATCTGTTCAGACTCGCTTGCAATCCGACGTGCTACGGTTCACCTTCCTTGCTCATCGCATTCGAAACGAAACGCCCAGCGGGATGCTCGTTGCCGAAGTGACCACCACAGACCTGCGAAAGACTCGCTACCAGGTTGAGTCGAAAGACAACATTCACAAAACCCGACAGGGATACAAGATCGAAACGGCCGGTGGGGAGACCGTGCGTTTTTCCGAAGAGGACGTGGAGTCGATCAGCGTCGTGGAGGAGTAGGAACGCGCAGGCCCGCTGGCTGGCGCCCACCGGTGGAGTCTGCCCGCCGAACCGGCTCAATTCGTTCTGCATTTCGGGGGGGGTTACTAAGACCGACAAGAAGCCGGCCGTTCGCGCGAGGAGTCCCAGGCAGCCCGGGCCGCGTTGACTCGCAGCCGGATTCCCGAACTCAGATTTTCTGATCCCGGTCGTTCCAAGTTGTCGTTCCAAACTGTTATGTCTCGTCTTCTCGCGCTTCCCCTTGTCGCCGCGCCGCTGCTCTTCGCCGCAGGTGCTGGAAGCTCACCGGCCTGTGCTCAGTCGACGGCCTTCCAGGCAAAAGGCGCTGTAAGTACTGAAGAATCAGGCGTCTGGCCGAAGATGCTTTTTGACTTCGAAGGCAAGGGCAAATCCCGGTGGCGCGTTGAAAGCGACCGCGTGATGGGTGGTCGCTCGACGGGTTCGGTCGAGGTGGCCGAGGGTACGCTCCTGTTCACCGGAACGGTGGTGACCGAAGGGGGCGGGTTTTCGTCGGTCCGTGCAGGCCGGCAGGTGGACCTGTCCGGCTACGACGGGATCGAGCTTCGCGCCCGCGGGGGTGGGCGCACGTTTGAGGTCGACGTGAGCGACGGGACCGAAAGCCGAGGCCGCGAGGTGACCCGGCGCGGGTCGTTCCCGACGAGCGACTCATGGGAAACGGTCCGTGTCCCGTTCGGCGCGCTGGAGGAAACTGCACACGGGCGGCCGGTGAGCGCCGACCCACTTGACCTCTCGGCCGTGCAGTCGATCGGGATCTACATCATTGACGGGATCGACGGCCCGTTTCGGCTCGAAGTAGCCTGGATCCAGGCCTACCGCGAGGATCCCTGAAATGTCCGTGCGAACCGCCGCCGGATACAGCGGGGAAGCCCCTCCACAGAAGCTCGGTTTGGACTATAAATTATACCAACCGTAAGTTTTCATCGTCGGTTGTGGGATGTTCGGTCGCAAATCGGAAGCCAACGGAGGGAGCCAGCAGATCCTTTGCCCTACTGGCCAGCTCGCTGCGGGATCAATTTGGGAAGCCCGTTCCCCGCCTGCTGCCGAGATCGTACCCGCCGTACAGCTTCTCTATCCGGTTGGTCGCATATTTTCCTCGCCCCGTGCATCCTGCACGTCGGCCTTCCCCTTCGTCACTCGCTTTCGTCAATCGTGGAGTGCAACATCGCGACTTTCCACCTGCCTGAGTCCTTTCGCAAAACGAGGCTTTCGGTCCAGTCGACCTCCCGGTGCCGGCCTCCTGCTTCCATCATACCGCTGTTTTTGTGCACCACCCAGGCGACCGTTCCCTCCACCCTCACCTCCACAACCGAAAAGGTGTACGACAGTCTCGCGCCTTTCTTCTCAAGCTTCTTCCCAGCTCCGACAAACTCCTCAAGAGTCAGAACCGTCCCGTCCTCAATGACTGTAAAGTTCTCGGCGGCCCGGCCCCGCACAGCCTGGAAATCAAATGCCGACAGGGCATCGAAGAACGAACGGACCGCGCTTTTCACGGCCTGAGGTTCTGTCTGGTCGGGCTCGGCAGGTTGGGCCTGCGCGGGGCGCGGCCCCGCAAAAGCGACCGAAAAAGCCAGCACGGCGCAGAGAAAAGAGAATTTCGTGCGCATCGGTACCGGGTAGCTCCAGTCGAAAAGATAGCTTCAACTGGCACACGGTTCGCGGCGGCAGAGGCTTACAACTTCCCCGTTCGGGTAGCCGCCCTGTATGACGTCAACGCCTGAAGTGTCTCGGGTAGTGTCCGCCCAACAGGCGTCAGATTCCCGAGAGAACCCCCTACTTCAAAACCCGACTCCCCCAATAAGTAGTGAGCCGATCGGTACCGAAACAGGAATTGAAACAGACCGCCCCCTCTTCAGCGCCGCTCAGTCGGGGCAGGCAAGAAGCCCCAGGGGTTTCGGCAAAAAGGCTATCTGTGGAGCGGGCTCTGACCGGAGTCTTTCACGGCCCCCGGAGCACCTACTCTGAGTCTGGAGCGCAGGCGCGGCGAAGCGTAAAGGTAAAGCGGCTTCCCTGTCCGGGTTCGGAGTCGACCCAGATGCGCCCGCCGTGTGCCTCGACAATTTCTTTGCAAATCGACAGGCCCAGCCCCGACCCCGAAGGGTGCTCGTCGTCGACCTGCACGAACTTGTCGAAGATTTTTGGCTGCAGGGCGTAGGGGACTCCCGCCCCATCATCCGTCACCGAGAGCTCCACGGCCGGGCCGCTTTTCCGGGCTGAGAGGCGGATACGCCCCCCCGACTCCGTATACCGAAGCGCGTTGGAGATGAGATTGTTGAGCACCCACGTGAGCTTTGTCGGGTCGGCGCGCACCTCTGTCAGCTGGTCGGGACGCTCTGTCGTTAGCTCGATCTCTTGCTCCTGCGCCTGCGCCCGAAGGGCCTGGGTGGCTTTTCGGAAAAGGAGCCCCACCGGCACCGGGGCCGTTTCCATCTCCATCTGACCGGACTCGATCTTTGAGAGATCCAGGAGGTCGTCTACGAGGGTCTTGAGCCGGTCGACATCCTCGACGGTTCCCTCCAGAAGCTCGCGGTCCTGCTTGGGGAGGGCGTCCCCATGGCGCTCCTCGATCATCTCGATGCTCATCCCGATGCTCGTGAGCGGCGTCTTAAGCTCGTGGGAGGCCGTAGCGACGAACTCGGTTTTGAGCTGGTCCACCTCCTTGAGCGTCGTCACATCCCGCAGGATCAGGACGACACCATGCTGTTCGCCTTCCGCGTCGATGGGGGTCACCAGGTACTGGTAATACCGCGTCCGCCCATTGTGCTCGACGGTGAGAATGTCGTTTGGCTTCCGCGTGTGGGGGTCGGCGGTTGAGGGATCTGCCTGCGTGGCCGCCTGGATCCGTTCGAAAAGGGGCTCCTCGCGGGTAACTTCCAGAAAATGGCGCCCCCTGGCCCGCCGGGCGTTCACCTCCAGCACCGACGCTGCGGCCGGGTTCATCTCCTGTACGGCAAAGTCCTCGTCCACGACCACGAGGCCATCGTCGATGCTTCGCAGCACGGCGGCCAGCTTGCGCTGCTCCGCAAGAATCTTCTCGACGTTGAGGTCTCGGTAGCGGCGGAGTTCGGCGGCCATCTCGTTGAACTGTTCAGCGAGACGGCCGAGCTCGTCGGACGTCTGCGGCTCGACGGTCACGTCATAGTCCCCTTCCGCGATGCGCTGGGCGGCGGCCCGCATGTCTCGAATTGGGCGCACGAGGCGGTTGGACAAGATGAGACTGAAGATTCCTCCCCCCCCGAGGGCCACCACGCCAATGATGCCTACAACCCAAACGGCCCGGTGCGCCACGGCGTCCGCCCGATCGCTGGCGGCACTCATCGTCTGCCGGTTGAGGTCGCGGAGCTCGATGCTCGCCTCGCGCACGGCCCGGAACACCGGGAGCAGGTCGCTTAGGTAGCGATCCATCGGGCGGTCCTCGACCGACGTGGTACGAAGCAGGTCCGTAAACGCCGTCAGGTACGCGCTGTACGCAGAGTCGATGCGGGCGAGGACGGCGCGCTCCCCCTCGATCGTCACGTTGTCCTTCGCGCGGCCCATCCATTCGGAAAACACGGCCTGCTGCTTCTGGAACTGCCGCACGCCCGCCTCCGTGTTGCCGGCAATGTAGCGGAGCGTCCCGCTGTCCTGCCGCTCCACGGCGTTGATCATGTGTTCGGCGGCGCGGATGCTCCGATAGTTTTCGCTGAGGATCGACTCGCTGGCGCGGCCGAGGTGCAGAAGCTGGTACAGGGCCCCGCCCAGCACTACAACGAGCAGGCCCAGGACAAGGCCGTAGCCGAGAAGGATTTTTCCGCGAAGAGACCGGAGCATAGAAATCAGAACGGGATCAGTGCGGGTCGGCGGCCGGGATTGTACGGCAGTAGCGCCTCTGAGGTTGGGGGCTCGAAGACCCGTCCGTAAACCTCCCTGCCCGTTTTTCGTCAGAAAGAACCCGCTCCCCACCCGGCACTTGTCTGCCGGACTCGATTTCTCGTCGCCTATGTGATCGCCGATGTCTTCGTCTCCTACAGCCCGCATCCTCGTCATCGACGACGAGCAGCGCATCCGGCAAACCATTTCGTCGTGCCTCGAACACGAAGGCCACGCGGTCACGACCGTTGCCACGGCCGAGGCCGCCCGCGGCGCGGTGTCACACGAGCCCTTCGACCTCGCCTTTCTCGATCTTCGCTTAAGGAGCACTTCGGGCCTCGACCTCATGCCAGATCTTCTGGAGCAGCAGCCGAACCTCAAAGTGGTCGTGATCACGGCGTACGCGTCGGTGGAGACCGCCGTGGAGGCGATGAAGGAGGGGGCCTCCGACTACCTCCCCAAGCCGTTCAAACCCGCGCAGGTGCGGGTCGCCGCGGAGCGCGCCGCCGAGCAGCGAGCCCTGGAGCGCAAGGTGGAAAGCCTGGAGAAGCGCGTTTCCGATCGGCCGGACGAGGTGTCGCTGGAGAGCGAGAGTCCCGCCATGACGCCCGTCCTCGATACGGCGCGCCGGGCGGCCGACAGCGAGGCGACGATGCTGCTGCGCGGGGAGCACGGGACGGGAAAAGGCGTGCTAGCCCGTGCCATCCACGCGTGGAGTCCTCGGGCCGACGCCCCGTTCGTCACCGTCCACTGTCCCTCCCTCTCCGGCGACCTGCTCGAAAGCGAGCTCTTCGGCCACGCGAAGGGCGCCTTTACAGGGGCCACCTCCACCAATCCCGGCCGCGTGGCCCAGGCCGAGGGCGGCACGCTTCTGCTCGACGAGATCGGCGACCTGCCGCCCGCCCTTCAGCCGAAGCTTCTCCGCTTCGTGCAGGAGAAGAAGTACGAGCGTGTGGGCGATCCGGACACCCGCACGGCCGATGTTCGCATCCTCGCCGCTACGAACCAGGACCTGGGCGCCGCGGTGGACGAGGGCCGGTTCCGAGAGGACCTCTTTTATCGCCTCAGGGTGGTGGAAGTGACCCTTCCTCCACTCCGGAAGCGCCCCGAGGACATTCTGCCGCTCGCCGACCGGTTTTTGGCCCGCTTCACAGAGGACTACAACCGGGCCCTGGAGAAGTTTACCGATGAGGCCCGCCGGGCGCTCCAGGAGTACCGCTGGCCCGGCAACGTACGCGAGCTCAAAAACGCCGTCGAGCGGGCCGTCATCCTCTCCCAAGGCGCCCACATCTCGGCCTCGAACCTTCCCTTCTCGGCCACGGGTCCACCGAGGGACGAAGGGAAATCGTCCGTGGCCGTTGGCCAACCCATCTCGCTGAAGACGCTGGAAAAGGAGCACATCCGCCGCGTCGTGTCGAGAACCGACACCCTCGAAGCGGCAGCCGACGTTCTCGGCATCGACCCCGCCACGCTCTACCGGAAACGCCAGAAATACGACACGGTCTGAACCGCCGTTCAGCCATATTGCATTTTGCATGGATCTGCCCCCCACGGTCATGCACTCTGCATGGCGGGACGAGGCCAACCGGGCCGCAGCGCCGGGAAACGGGATTGGCACTGACCTTGAGCTGTACTATGGAGAACCAGTGCCTTCCCCATTCCTGCAGCGCTCATGCCTCACCAACGGCCCTTTTCCCCTGCCTCATTTCAGTCGGCCCCGTCGCGGTCAGGGACCGGCCCAGACGCCGATCCAGAGGTTGCCCACTCCCCGCCCAACTCCACGGGATCGATCTTGGTCTGGGCCCAGCCCGGCCCCGAGGCCGAAGCCCAAAGCCTGTGGACCGCTGCTCTCGCCCGCGGTCTCGGTCGGGCCGTTACCCTGATCGACGTCGTAGAGGCCTCCGGATCGCTCGGGGCCGAGGCCGAGCTTCGGGAGCGCGCCCGGCATCGCATGAACGTTCTTCAACGGCACTCGGAGTCCGACTTTGCCGAGGTCCCGACAGACTTGCAGGTTCACCTCTCCATGAGGACCCCGGACGGCATCGTCGAAGCGGCCGTGTCCGAGCGGCGCGATTTCGTGGTGCTCTGGGCCCCGGTGCAGGAGAATCTCATTCGGAAGCTGTTACAGAAAAAAGCAGACACCGTCCTGGTCGTTCGCAGCCCTCGCCACCGGGCCGATCTTCCCTGGACGGTGGGCGTGGCCGAGGACGATATGTCTGCGCTTCCCGTAGCGCACGCTCTGGTTGCTGGGAGCAACCAGGAGGCCTCCCTGGAGATCGTTCCCGAACTGATCCCGAACGCCCCCGGTGATGCCCCAACGTCGGTAGTGTGCGTGTCCCGTCCAACGCCGGGGTGGTGGGCAAGCCGTGTGCTTCGACGACGCCGCGAAACGCCGCCCTCCGGACGGGCGGTCATCGAGGTCTATTCCGCGGAAACTCCAGCGCCATAGCGCCTCGCTCGCTTTGGCCTGCCCGTTGTGCGCTCCCTTGCGCCCCCCTGCCCTAGTTGCAACCGGGAGCGGTCTCGAAAGCCACCAGGTCCGAAGCGACCACCGCCCCCAACCGACGTCTGGCGACACGGCGGTCCTTCATCCCTCTGATAATCGGGGAGCCTCTTCTGTAACGGGGAATCCTCGGGATCCTCTCCGCCTCTACGTCTCACAAGCCTTCTGTGCCCTTCACCGACGGCGCTCATTCCTCGACACAAGAACTTGCTCGTGACCTCGGCTTTCTTG
>CAZFJR010000007.1:0-3196 GCA_964519235.1 uncultured Salinivenus sp.
CATCGGCAAGCCCTACGAGGAGATCTTCTCCAAATTCGAGGGCAACATCGACCCGAACACCACCCAGGGCTCAGGCGACGTGAAGTACCACCTGGGCGCCAAGGGCGACGTAACCTCTCCCAACGGCAACACGATCGGCGTTACGCTCGCCTCGAATCCGAGCCACCTGGAGGCGGTGAACCCGGTCGTCGAGGGCATGTCGCGCGCCAAGCAAAACCTGCTGCGCGACGAGCATCCGGAGGCCAACGAGGATGACTACCACGACGCTGTGATGCCGCTCCTGGTGCACGGCGACGCAGCCTTCCCGGGGCAGGGCGTGGTGGCCGAAACGCTCAACCTCAGCAAACTGCGCGGCTACACCACCGGCGGCACCGTCCACCTGGTCATCAACAACCAGATTGGCTTCACCACACCGCCGGGCGACGCCCGCAGCTCCACCTACGCCACCGACCTCGCGCAGGCCATCGAGGCGCCCATTTTCCACGTGAACGGCGACGACCCGGAGGCGTGCGTCCGCATCGCGCGGCTGGCGTACGAGTACCGGCAGCGCTTCAACAAGGACGTGGTCATCGACATGCTGTGCTACCGCGTCCACGGCCACAACGAGGGCGACGAGCCCACCTTCACCCAGCCGCTGCTCTACGAGAAAATTGAAGAGAAGCGCTCGCCCCGAAAGCTCTACACCGAGATGCTGCTCCGCCGCGGCGACATTGAGCCGGACGAGGCCGAGCAGATGCTCGACGACTACCGGAGCCGCCTGCAGGAGGCCTTCGACCGCACGAAGGACCTGGAGGAGAAGGACGCGGAGGAAGCCCTGGAGAAACGGGTGCAACGAAAGGGCCCCACGCGGCTTCCCGCGGTGGACACGACCGCCGAGCGCGAGCACCTGGAACGGGTGGTGGAGGTGCTTACCAACTTTCCCGACGACTTCAACGTGCACCGCAAGCTGGAGCGCCTCTTCGGCAAGCGCGACGCGCTCTTCTACGAGCAAGAGCGCATCGACTGGGCCTTTGCGGAGGCGCTCGCGTTCGGGTCGCTGCTGCAGGAGGGCACGCGGGTGCGCCTCAGCGGACAGGACTCGCGCCGCGCCACCTTCAGCCAGCGCCACGCCGTGCTCATCGACCAGGAAACCGGCGAGGAGTACACGCCGCTCAACAACCTTTCGGACGACCAGGCGCGCCTTTTGATCTACGACAGCCTGCTCTCGGAGTACGCCGTGGCTGGGTTCGAGTACGGCTACTCGGTGATGGATTCCAAAGCGCTCGTCTGCTGGGAGGCGCAGTTCGGCGACTTTGCCAACGGCGCGCAGCTGGTATGGGACCAGTTTCTGAGCGCCGCCGAGGAGAAATGGGGCCAAACCTCTAGCCTCGTGGCCCTGCTGCCCCACGCCTACGAGGGCCAAGGGCCAGAGCACTCCTCCGCCCGTCTGGAGCGGTTCCTCCAGCTCTGTGCCGAGCAAAACATGATCGTCGCCAACTACTCCACCCCGGCCAACTACTTCCACGCCCTGCGCCGACAGGTGAAGCGCGACGTGAAGAAGCCCCACATCATCATGACGCCAAAGAGCCTGCTGCGGCATCCGAAGTGCGTGTCCCCCCCTGAAGAGTTAACAGACGGCGGCCTGCGGACGGTAATCCCCGCGGAGACGGACCCGGCCGACACCACGCGCCACATCTTGTGCAGTGGGAAGGTGTACTACGATCTCATCAAAGCCCTGGAGGACGACGATCGCCGCGACGACATCGCGATCACGCGCCTCGAACAGTTCTATCCGTTTCCGAAGAAGGAACTGCAGGACGAACTGGAGCGGTACGCTGACGCCGAAGAGACGGTTTGGGTGCAGGAAGAACCGCAGAACATGGGCGCCTGGTCGTTTGTGCGCCCGCGGCTCGACGACCTGCTCGAAGCGGTCCACGGCCCGTGCAAGCAGCGCATCCAGTACGTGGGGCGCCCCGCCAGTGCCAGCCCGGCCACCGGCTCGGCCAAGGTGCACGACCGCGAGCAGGCACAGCTCGTCGGAGAAGCCCTCGACGCGTAAGCCTCTGGGCAGAAAGCCCCTACGCAGAAACGGGACGGACCCACAGGGGGGGTCCGTCCCGAATTGGGGCACCATGCGCGGCTACAACACCCAGCCGCAACACAGACTAGAACATAGACTGCTCCCTACAAGCGTTTCCGGTTGTCGCCCCGCTTGCGCTCGCGGTGGCGACGCCGACGAGAACGCTTCTCGTCGAGGCGTTTCTCTTCTGAGGGCTTCATGTACGTCATGTTTTGACGGTACTCCTGCAGCACACGACTGCGGTTTACCTGACGCCGGAAGCGCTTGAGTGCACGATCAATGTCTTCGTTGTTTCGGACTTTGACACCAACAGCCAAGATAGATCCCTCCGTGAGGACGTTTGATTCTGAGATATAGCGGGTTCAGATAGAGCGCCTCTTCGAAACGCGAGGCCGAAAGGCATGTTTCTCCAGGCGTCACACGTCTTTTTCTCTCCTCTCTCAACGCCCCCATGTCGCCTCCGTCCACTCTGGTGCTGGCCACCAGCAACCCCGGCAAGGTGGCCGAGCTGCGGGCCCTGCTGGCCGACCTTTCCGTCGAGCTCATTCCGGCCGCGGACCTGGACGCCCCGCCCGAGGTGGTAGAGGACGCCGGCACCCTGGCGGGCAATGCCCAGAAGAAGGCCCGTGCATTCCACGCCCACACGGGCCAGGCCACCCTCGCCGACGATACGGGGCTGGAGGTCCCTGCCCTCGGCGGCGGCCCCGGCGTGCACACCGCCCGCTTCGCCGGTCCCGACGCGACGCCTGCAGACAACAAGCAGCGGCTGCTCGACGAGATGGATGGCGTGGACGACCGGCGCGCCCGCTTCCGCACCGTGGTGGCGCTCCTCAAGGCCGACGGCACCACCCGCACCTTCGAGGGCATCTGCCGCGGCACCATCCCCGCCGCCCCACGCGGCACTGGCGGGTTCGGCTACGATCCCCTCTTCCAGCCCAACGGGCACGACCAGACATTTGCGGAGATGTCGGCGGACGCCAAAAACGAAATCAGCCACCGCCGCCGGGCGCTCGATGCCCTCCACGATTTTCTGGCCGACGCCGCGTAGCCCAGCCCCCTCGCCCACACCGTCCCGCACATGGCATGCGCCGCCCGAGCGAGGCCTCTCACGAGGAGTGCTTTCCGCCAGGAGTGCTT
>CAZFJR010000007.1:3296-13204 GCA_964519235.1 uncultured Salinivenus sp.
CATGCGCCGCCCGAGCGAGGCCTCTCACGAGGAGTGCTTTCCGCCAGGAGTGCTTCACACGAGGAGTGCGGCCAGCACGGTGTACAGAAGAATCGCGCCACCGCCCGCCACCGACGCGAGGGGGAGCTGCGTGTTCACGTGGTCCATCAGGTCCGCTCCCGTGGCCAGCGAGGAAAGCACGGTCGTATCCGAGATGGGCGAGCACTGATCGCCGTACACCGCCCCGCCGATGACGGCCCCGAAGCAGAGCGTGATAAAGAGCGGGTCCTGCGAAACGCTCCACGCCAGCGGCATGGCCACCGGAAAGACAACCGCGTACGTGCCCCACGAGGTGCCCGTGGAAAACGCGATGACGAGACAGAGCACCACCAGGAGCCCCGGCAGGATCGTCGGCGAGAGGGACGCGCCCACGGTCGCCACCACGTACTCGGCAGTGCCCACGGCGTCGGCCACCTCTTTCAGCGACACGGCGAGCGCGAGGATAATGGCCCCGATGGTCACCCCCTTGCAGCCGTCGATAAAGCCGTCCATCACCGCCGAAAAGTCCATGCCCCGAAAGAGCGCGATGCCCATGCCCGCCAGCACAGCCAGCACAAACGCCTCCGCAATCAGCAGCGTGGGGTCCTCCGTGTTGCCGAGATAGAAGTAGGTGTAGAGGTATGGCAGGATGGCCACGGCCAGAAGCGTCCCGATGGGCCCCACAAAGTCCACGAGGCTCGGGCGGTAGTCCTCCGGAATGTCCATCTCCGTCAGCTCGCGCGAGGTGAGCGGCGTGGCGTCCTCGCGGTCCAGCTTGCCCGTGGTGCGGGCCCGCTCGGCGGCGTCGCGCATCTTTCGGCTGGGCACGTAGGGCCACTTCTCCCACGCGAAGAGAAGCGTAAGGGCCACCGCAAAGAGGGCGTAGAAGTTGGCCCAGATCGACGAGAAGAAGAACGCGATGCCGTCCTGCGCCGTCTCAAACAGCGGAATGGTCCCCGCCACCAGGCCGCCCACGTAAATGGGCCATACGTTGAACGGAATGATGGTGGCCGCGGGCGAGGCCGTCGAGTCCACCACGTAGGAGAGCTCTTCGTGCGACACGTTGTGCTGATCGCCGATGGGGCGGGCCGTGGCGCCGGTGAGCACCGTGGAGATGGTGCCGCCCTGATGAAAAATGAGGCCCATGATCCAGGCAAAAAACTTGGCCGTCCGGGGCCCGCGCACCATCTTTTGGCCCGCCCACTTCGCGAACCGCAGCGCCCCCCCAGTCCGCGTCCAGAGCCCGATCAGCCCACCCAGCGCCCACAGGTACACCAGCAGGATGAGCGCGAAGTCCTCCGTGCCGATGGCGGGAAGCAGAAAGGCGTCGATAATGTTTACCTCGCCCGCAATGAGCCCCCCGGCCACAATCCCAACAAAGAGCGCACTCACCACCTCCTGCAGCCAAAACGCCAGCACGATGGCGATAAGCGGCGGCAACACCGACCAGACTCCGTAGTGCCCGGCGTCTGTCTTGGGGATGTCGCCCGCCAGCAGCACCGCCGCGCCGAGGCCGCCCAGCACCAGCGCCGCAACGATCCAGCGCCACGCCCCCGTCCGTGAGGTCTCGTCCGGGTCCGGCGGGGAGGACGACGTGGAGTCGGCACGTGTTGCGTCGGACGTCGACGCCTTGGGCATCGAGGGGGAGGACTCGGGCGCATCGGGCATGAGCGGTGGATGGGGTAATCCGGAAGAAGCTCCACGCTCAAGTAAGCAACTGTGCACCAGGGACGCCAACCAGAGCGACACTCCTGCTGCGGAGCGGGCCCTTCAGAGGCCCCGGCGCACCCGAACCACCCCTGCATGCCTCGGCTTTTCAAATATGCCCAAGCAGCCTTAGGCTTTGCATTATTGCCCTCCCCATGGGAAGGAGCTTCAACGCCTTGGGGAGTAGCAGTCTGGAGCTTTTGTCGTCCCGGCTTTTGTCGTCCCGGTGTTTTATGAGGCCCCATTGCCCTCGATGATCGCCCCCACATCCCGCATCACCGTCTCGACGATGGAAGTGGCCTCGGACTCGGCCCGCTCCACAGCTTCCACCGCCACGGTCGTCCCCGCCTCACTTCGCTGCTCTAGAACCACGAGGGCGGCATGGCTGGGCCCTTCCGGGCTCGTTCCCGCTCCGCCCATCGGGGACACGGTGGTCACCCGCCAGCCGTTTTCGAGCTCGCGGTTCAGTGTGCGGAGGCCCTCGTGCCCGTCGGGGCCTGTACGTACAATCAGCGCCTTCTGGGTCATCGGCTTGGAGTGTTGCTCCCGTGTGATTTGGCGACAGAATGAACGACGCAGGGCGGGATTTGTTGGACGGATCTGTCCGCTGTACGAGCACATCGAACCCCGACCTTAGAAGTCGCTTCAGGCTATTCGGATGAGCCGTGGCTCCTGACGGGGACGATTCCTCACGTATCACGCTTCACGTTTCACAACACCCGTCCTGGCAGGAGCCCGCCCCACGATACCGCGCGAACAGCCCCGACCGCCTTCTTCGCCCTTTCCCATGCGCATCGGCCTCATTTACGATACATTCGACGCCTACCCGTGGACCGACGACGCCCCGCCCGATGCCGACGCGGAGTACGAGCCCGCGGAGACCGTCGACGCCCTGGCGGCGGCCGTGGAGCACCTCGGCCACACGCCGGTGCGGGTGGGCACGGCGTTCGACCTGCGCGAACGGCTGGACGCAGGGCTGGCGCTGGACGCTGCGATCAACATCGCCGAGGGCGCCCGCAGCCGCAACCGCGAGGCCTACGCCCCCGTCCTGCTGGAGATGGCCGACGTTCCCTGCCTCGGCTCCGACGCCCTGACGCTGTCGGTAACGCTGGACAAGGCGTGGACGAAAGACCTCGCCGCCGCGGCGGAGGTGCCCACACCGCCTCACCGCGTGTTCGGCGCGGCCGATGCCATCGCCCCGGACGCCCTGCCGCCGTTTCCCCTGTTTGTGAAACCGCGCTACGAGGGCACCTCCAAGGGCATCACGCCGCAGAGCCGGGTCGACGACGTGGCGGCGCTTCGCCGCGAGGTGGAGCGCATCACGACGACCTACGACCAGGACGCGATCGCGGAGGGGTTCGTGGCGGGTGGAGGCGAGTTCACTGTGGCCGTCGTGGGCCACGCCCCGCCCGAGGCCCTGCCGGTCCTGCAGCGCGGCGTGGAGCCAACCACGGGCATCGGCCTGCACGCCCTGGAGCACCGCGGCGCCCCGACGGCCAACACCGACTGGGACTATGAGCTTCGCGGCACGCTCGACTCGGCCCTCGAAGAGCGCCTCCAGGCGCTCACCCTGCGCCTCTTCGACACGCTCGACTGCCGCGACTTTGCCCGGGCCGACTTTCGGGTCGACGCCGACGGCCAGCCCTGGTTCTTAGAAATCAACCCGCTGCCCACGTTCAACCCCGACGACACGTTCGCCATCGTTGCGGAACTGATGGGGCGCGACTACATCGACTACCTCTCGGAGGTGTTTGAACGGGGGCTGCGGCGGCTCGCGCTTGTGTAGGTTCTGTAGCCCGCTCCCCGGCCCCGCCGCACACCGTTCGGCTCGCCTCCCTCGTGCACTCTCCCACGCGTTCTTGTCTCTCGTCCCTCCGTGCCAATGTCCTCTCCTCCGCGCCCCCGCCCCGCCTCGTCGGACTGGACCAACTGGCGCTGGCAGATGCAAAACCGCATCCACAGCGCCGAGGCCCTCCGCGACTGGATCTGTCCCACCGACGATGAACTGTCGGCCATCGAACGAACGGAGGGCGAGTTTCGGTGGAACATCACGCCCTACTACGCAAGCCTGATGGACCCGCACGACCCTGCCTGCCCCGTGCGCCGACAGGCCGTGCCCACCCTGGACGAGTTTGGGCCCGACATCGTCGACGAGATCGATCCGCTCGACGAAACGGGCCACGAGCCGGTCAAGAACCTCATCCACAACTACGACGACCGGGTGGCCTTCTGCGTCACCGCCGAGTGCGCCATCTATTGCCGCTACTGCCTGCGCAAGCGGATGGTGGGGGACGCCGAGTACTTCATGCGCACCGATGAGCACCAGGCGGCCATCGACTACATCGCCGCCCACGATGAGATTCGCGACGTGCTCCTCACGGGCGGCGATCCGCTCACCTTTAACGAGGCCAACCTGGAGTGGCTGCTCGGCAAGCTGCGGGCCATCGACCACGTAGAGCTCATCCGGTTTGGCTCGCGCATGCCGGTGAAGCTGCCCTACCGCATCACCGAAGACCTGTGCGCCCTGCTGGCGGCCCACCATCCCATCTGGGTGAACACCCACTTCAACCACCCGCGTGAGTGCACCGAGGAGGCCGCAGCCGCCATCGACCGCCTCAAGCGCGCCGGGGTGCCGGTGGGCAACCAGACGGTGCTCCTGCGCGGCATCAACGACGACCCCAGCACAATGAAAGCCCTCAACGAACGGCTCGTGCGGATGCGGGTGCGGCCCTACTACCTCTACCAGGCCCAACTCATCGGCGGCACCGGGCACCTGCGCGTGCCCATCGAGGTGGGCATGCACATTATGCGGGAGCTCCGGGGGCGCACCTCCGGCTTCGCCATCCCGACCTACGTCCTCGATACGCCCCACGGCAAGGTGCCCCTCAACCGCAGCTACGTGAAGGGCCGCGCCGGCGATCACGTGCTCATGGAGAGCTACGACGGCACCCTCTGGGCCGAGCCCAACCCCATTCCCGACAGCATGGACGTGCCCTTTCGCCTCCCCTCCGTGGACCTGCCCGCGGACGTGGACACCATTCCTACCGGTGGCCCAACCGCCTCGGCTCCCACGGCGGCCGGGGCGTGACCGGTTCCGCGAACAGGGCGTGGCGGAAGGCCCGAACCGCCGTCACTCACGTCCCGCACGGCTCCTGTCCCTCGTTTCTGCGGAATTCTGTTGACATTACCGCGGGATCAGAATACCTTTCATCACCCTCTCACCTCACCTCTGGAGGAACTTCTGTTGTCCGACCGCATGCTTCGTTCCTTGTTCGCTGTCTTGGCCGTCCTCGTCGTAGGCCTGGCATTTCTCTTCGGCCGCCCCTGGCTCTACATCGCCACGGGCGCCATTCTGGCCGGGGCCCTCGGCCTGCTGGGGTGGTGGGTCTGGACGACGTACCTGGCGGAAAAGCCCGAGCGGCCGCGCCCTCAGCCCGCGCCAGACGCGTCTGGCTCTTCGATCGACGAGTTTGGCATTGTAGACATCCAGCCCGAAGGGACCGAGCCTTCGGCCCCCTCTTCTGACGAAGACGCCTCGCCCGAGGCCTCAGCCGCCCCCGAAAAGTCCAGCCCCGAAAAGTCCAGCCCCGCCTCCTCCGGCCCCTCTTCCTCCGGCCCGAATGCGTCGCCGGCGACGCGCCCCCCACCTACGGCCCGCGACACGTCAGACAATCGCCCCGCTTCTTCCGAAGAGCCTGAGGAGACCACGGTCTTCAGCCCGCTGCTAGAGGCGCTCCGGGCCGCGCTCGACGCCCGCACAGTGGCCCTCCTGGTGCAGGAAGAGGTGGCCCTCACCTACCGCATCGAGGCGCTGGCCAGCACGCACGACGCAGTGCGCCAGAGCGGCGCGTTCGACACCCAGGCCCCGCTCGTCACTGCCACCATGTCCCGCGAGTCCGTAACCCTGCGCCCCCTCGCCGAGACGCAAGTCGCGGTGGAAGACCTGGGGTACTACGCGTCTCCACCTGCCGTGGCCCACCTGGCCGTGGCGCCCGTGCCCCAACCTGATTCTTCCGCCACCACCTTTCTCCTGGCCGATGCGCCCGCTGCGGCGGACCTTGGCACAGCCCGGGCCCGCACGCTTCTGAAGCACTTTAGCGATACCATTGCCCTGCTCTACGACACCGACCGCAGGCCCCCAGCCGACGACGCCTCTCCGGACGGCCCCTCCTCGGACGGCCCCTCCTCGGACAGCATCTCGTCGTCCGCCAACAATCCGTCTTCCGGCGATCCGTCGGCCAACGATCCAGGAGCCCCCTCGGACACCCCGCGTCCGCGCCGCGAACTCATCGCAGAGGAGATGTCGGCGGCCCAGTCCACCGACGACGACCTGTCGCTCGCTCTTGTGCACCTGAACCGGGCCGAATCCATTGCTCGCCGTGGCGAGGAAGCCGTGACCTCCGCCGAGCGGTTGTTTCAGGCCCGCCTCGACCAGATGGCCCCCGGCCAGCGCATTGAGCGCTTCGGGGAGTTGACCTACGGCGTGTTCTTCCACGAGGGAACCGAAACGGTGGAGCCGTGGGTGACTGACCTCGAATCGACCATGGCCCAGGAGCAAGGCGAGCTGGAGGGCGGCGTGAGCGTGGGCGTGGCCGTGTGGGACGAGGAGACGCCCGAAGCGCTCCGCTCGGAGGCCACGAAGGCGCTCCGCGAAGCCTACGAAACGGGCACCTCCACAATCGTCACCTGACGCCCGCAGCGCCCCTCCCCCTCGGCGCCCCCGAACCTGCAGTGCCATGCTGCCGTTTCCAAAGCAGTGTATGTTGGCACACACGCATTCCTCCGTTGCGCAACCGCTCTCGCGTTAACATGTCAAGCCCTTCCCCTGCACCGCGCATCACACACGTTTCGTGGGGCCGCCTGGAGGTGGAAAACGGGACCGCTCAGACCTTCAAGGACGCAAAGCTGTATCCCGGCGGAGCCCGCGCGTGGGACTGGACCGAAACCGGCACCTCGCACACGCCGGGCATTCAGCCGGCCGACGTGGAAGAGCTTCTGGAGCACGGCGCATCGGTCGTGGTGCTGTCCCGCGGCATGAACGAACGCCTCCAGGTCATGCCCGACACACTGGACCGGCTCGACGAGGCGGACGTGGAGGCCTATGTGCTCCCGACCAAACAGGCCGTGGAGCGCTACAACAAGCTCCAAGCGGACGGACACGCCGTGGGCGGCCTCTTCCACTCCACCTGCTAACCCCGCCGGGCCCTGCCCCTCCCCGCATGCCGCTGCGTGTTCCTCGCTGGCCCTCCCCGCCCCGCACGCCCCAGGGATCACCCCTGGCGGTCTGGCGCCTGTGCCTGGACGCCCTGCCCAACGCTCCCGACGCGGTCCTCCGTCCGTGGACCACGCCCGCCGAGCGCGAACGAGCCCGCCAGTACCGTGCAACGGCCGACCGCCACCGCCACCTCGCCGGGCGCGCCCTTGCCCGCCTTCTTCTCGCCCGCCGCCTGCGCTGCCCTCCGTCTGCCGTCGCGTTCACGGAGGGGCCGCACGGAAAGCCACGTCTGGACGCGACTGTCCCGGACGGTCCGTCCCTGCACTTCAACATCGCCCACACGGGCACCACGGTGGTGGTGGCCGTGAGCCAGGACGAGCCAGTGGGGGTGGACGTGGAGCCGCTGGGCCGCGACGTGGACACCAACGCGCTCGCCGGGCGCATCCTCACGGCGGCCGAACAGGCCCAGTGGCGGGCCCTCCCCGCCGCCGAGCGCCCCGCGGCCCTGCTGCATCTGTGGACCTGCAAGGAAGCGTTCGTCAAAGCCACGGGCCAGGGCCTGGGCCGCGGGGCCGACACCATTGCCTGCGACCTGGACGGCGGCATCGCAACGGCGCTGTCCGACGCGGAGGGGCACGTGCCCACGTCGCCCCGCACCGCCGCAGAGGCGTGGGCGCTGTGCCCGTTCGCCCTCCCCACCAACCTCGTGGGCGCGGTCGTCCGCCGAGGCGCACTGCCCCACCCGGTGGCCTGGCGCACGGCAGCCCCCCTCGTGCGCCGCCCCCGGCAGGCGTGAGGCAGGGCCCGCTACGCCAACAGCGCGCGCGCCGCGTCCGCCACGTGGTCCGCTGTAAAGCCAAACCGTTCCATGTTCACCGTCCCCGGCGCCGACGCCCCGAAGCGATCAATCCCGAGGGCCGTACCGGCCGTGCCCACGTAGCGCTCCCACCCCTGCGTGATGCCCGCCTCCACCGAGACGCGCGCCTCCACCTCCGGCGGCAGCACCGTGTGGCGGTAGGCCGCCGGCTGGTTCGCAAAGAGCTCCCACGACGGCATCGAGACCACCTGCGCCTGTCGGCCCTCCTCTTCGAGCTGCTCCGCCGCGCCCAGGGCGTGCTGCACCTCGCTCCCCGTCCCGATCAAGATCACGTCCGGCGTTCCCTCGCACGCCCGCAGCACGTACGCCCCGCGGCGCACGCCATCGCCCCCTCCATGGTCGTCTCGGGCCAGCACCGGCAGCGCCTGGCGCGTGAGGGCCATCGCCGTCGGCCCGTCCGTGTGCTGCACCGCCACCGCCCACGCCTGGACCGCCTCGTTGGCGTCAGCCGGGCGGAGCAGCGTCAGGTTGGGAATGGCGCGCAGGGCCATCAGGTGCTCGATGGGCTGGTGGGTGGGGCCGTCCTCGCCCAGGCCAATCGAGTCGTGCGTAAACACGTACACGACCGGCTGCTCCATCAGGGCACTCAGGCGGAGCGACGGCCGCAGGTAGTCGCTAAAGATAAGAAACGTGCCCGCGTAGGGCTGGAGGCCACCGTGCAGGGCCATGCCGTTCGCCATGCCCGCCATCGCGTGCTCCCGCACCCCAAACCGGAGGTAGCGCCCACCGGGCGTCTCCTTTTGGAAATCCGACCGCCCCGGCACGTCCGTCTTGTTGGAGCCCGTCAGGTCCGCGGAGCCCCCGATCAGGTACTCTACCTCGGGCGCCAGCGTGTTGAGCGTGAGGCCGCTGGCCTTGCGGGTCGCTATCTGTTCTCCGCTCTCGGCAGTAGGCGCGAACGTGGGGAGCGCTTCCTCCCAGCCCGCCTCCAGCTCGCGGTTCATCCAGCGCCGGTACCGGGCCGCCGCGTCCGGACGGGCCGCCTCGTACGCCTCGAAGCGCGCGTCCCACTCCGCCGCCGCCTCCGCCCCACGCACCTTCGCCTCGCGCATGTGGTCGTAGACCGCATCGGGGACGTGGAAAGGCGCGTCGGTGGGCCAGCCGAGGTTCTCCTTCGTGCGCCGCAGTTCCTCCGGGCCCAGGGGCGCGCCGTGCGCCGCGGCCGTGTCCTGCTTGTTGGGGCTCCCGTAGCCGATGTGCGAGCGGACCGTAATCAGCGACGGGCGCTCGGGAGCCGCCTTGGCCTCCTGAATTGCCCGGTCGACCGCATCGAGGTCGTTGGCGTCGTCCACCCGCGTCACGTGCCAGCCGTACGCCGCAAACCGCTGGGCCACGTCCTCCGTGAAGGCCCGGTCCGTGGAGCCGTCGATGGTGATGCGGTTGTCGTCGTAGAGATACACCAGTTTGCCGAGCCCGAGATGGCCGGCCAGCGACGCCGCCTCGTGCGAAATCCCCTCCATCAGGTCTCCGTCCGAGCAGAGGGCGTAGGTGTAGTGATCGACAATCGGGTGCTCGGGGGTGTTGAACTCGTCGGCCAGCACCCGCTCGGCAAGGGCCATGCCCACACCGTTGGCGAAGCCCTGTCCGAGCGGTCCCGTGGTGGTTTCCACGCCTGCGGTGAGGTGCGCCTCGGGGTGGCCCGGCGTCTTGCTGCCCCACTGCCGGAAGTTTTTGAGCTCCTCCATCGACAGGTCGTAGCCGCTGAGGTGGAGCAGGCTGTAGAGCAGCATGGAGGCGTGGCCGGCCGAGAGCACAAAGCGATCGCGGCCCGGCCAGTCGGGGCGTTCGGGGTGGTGGCGCAGGTGGCGCGTCCAGAGCACGTACGCCACCGGGGCAAGGGCCATCGGCGTGCCCGGGTGGCCGCTCTCGGCGCGCTGCACGGCGTCGGCCGAGAGAAATCGGATGGTGTTGATGGCCTGTGTCTCGAGGTCAACGGTATCAAGAAGGTCCTGAGCCATGGAGGGAAGAGGATCAATCTGGGTGGGGAAGCAGCGGTCGTGCTCTGCCAACCGGGCGCACAAAGAGCGGCTGGCGGTGGGCTGGCGAGTCTCCGCACGCGTGCCGCAAGGGTCATGCACAACGTACGTGTGG
>CAZFJR010000007.1:13304-14399 GCA_964519235.1 uncultured Salinivenus sp.
GCCTCTTTCGGGGCCGGAATGCCGCCCTGCGGGGCGAGCCGGTGCTCTTCGGGGCATCGGCGCCTTGCTGGCCAGCAGGACCGCCCGCGAGCTCACCTCCGACAAGCGCCGCGCCTACGATCCCCCGAATCGGATCCGCAGGCCAACCCCCAGGAGCTGGTTGGCCATGTCGAAAGAGGTGCCCAGGCCGGACGCGTCCACGTCGGACCCGTCGATGCCTTCGTCCGGAAAGGTGATGCCGAAGCGCGACTCAACGTAAAACGAAAGGCGGTCGCTGAGGGGCACATCCACCCCGGCTCCCAGAAGCGGTCCGCCGCTCGTGGTGGCGGTGCCTTCCCCCCCAAAGGTCACGTTCACCCCGCCGTCCAGGTACACGGCCACCGCCTCGCCGACCGGCGCGAAGGTGTAGCGCACCATCAGCTGCGGCGTGTAGCGCCAGGTGTCGGAAATGTCATTCGTGCCGGTGTTGTATCCGACGACCGGATAGTTGCCCACGCGAACCCCAAGCACAAGCCCCCACTGCGGAGCAAACTGGTACCCCAGTTCCGTGTGGACGAGGAACGGAACGCCCTCCCCCCGACTAAATTCCTGAAAATCGAAGGGATGGCTCACGTTTTGCCCCGGCATGTCGCCGGTATAGTCCGAGATGCCGATTCCAAACGGCTTGACAAAGAACGGCGCTGGAGTGCGGGGGGGTGGGGAGGCACTGGAGACCTCCGGCGCCTCCGCTTCCGGGGCTGTGGGCTCGGCCTCGGCCGTCGTCTGCGGCTCCACGTCCTCTCGTACCATGGACACAAACAGGTCGTACGAAGGAGGATCGTTGACAGGATCGGCGGTGTAGCCCGGATCGATTCTAAGAATTTTGGCGACGGCCGATCGGGCCTGCACGAGCGCCCCCTGGCGCAACGAGGCGAGTGTAATCAGGCGATACGCCCGCACGGCCGTGTCGTCCCCCACCTCGGCCTGGTCGGTGCACTGCGAGGCCAGCGAGACGGCCCGCCGGTAGTCGCGGTTGCGATAGGCGCGCTCCGCCGTATCGAGCGTGTCGGCGCACGCCGCCTCGCTGGGGGCCTGCGCCCTCGCCTCGTGCCCCGC
>CAZFJR010000007.1:14499-40441 GCA_964519235.1 uncultured Salinivenus sp.
GCGTGTCGGCGCACGCCGCCTCGCTGGGGGCCTGCGCCCTCGCCTCGTGCCCCGCGCCCGCAAGCAGCCCGACGCCGAGCATAAGTGTTAGAACAAGCCCGGCCCGGGCACTCGGGCTCAGGCCGAACCGTTGCACAAAACCCAGGAGCGAGAAGGACATTCCGTACGGAGCGTCTGAACGAGGGATAAGAGGACCTCTTGCGGAGCAGGCCGTATCGACCCGCGTCTGTCGTCGTATTCAGCGGGCCGATCGCCTGCGCAGGGGCGGCCTCACCGCTGTCGACGGCTCGGTCGGTCCGCGGCGACTCGCATGACGGCCTGTGCCATGGCGCAGGGCGTGCGCGCGCCCTTGAACAACGGCCTCCGGACGAAAGGATCCTCCCCGTCGCTTCTTTCCGGCGCTTGGAGGGGCCGCACGCGCCTTCGGCCTGCAACACTTCCGCTCACGACACAATGCGTTCGTAGAGGTGCGAGGGAGTGGGGCCTTCCGTATTGTGGACCGCCCCACAAGAAAAGGGTAACCCACAGGGCCATTTGAGTCAACCGTTCTGTCCCAGTCGCCCCTCCTCCAGTTACGTGGCTCCCCGAGGCGCTCGACAGTCACCGCGCCCCGAAGCCCGTCAGGATCGTCTTAAGGGTCAGAACCCCGATCAGCAGGTCCAGAGGGGCCGACTGATGCTTCACGTAGAAGAGATCGTGCTCCAGCTTGCGCCGCGTCTCTTCTTCGCTCGCCGTGTAGCCGTGCAGCACCTGTGCCCACCCCGTGATGCCGGGCCGCACGCGGTGGCGGTGCTCGTAGACGTCCAGCTCGTCGGCAAAGGCCTCCGCGAGGCGGACCTGCTCGGGGCGGGGGCCGATGAGGCTCATCTCGCCCGTGAGGACGGTCCAGAACTGCGGAAGCTCATCGATGCGCAGCGTGCGGATGACACGCCCCACTCGCGTCACGCGGGGATCATCTTCCTCGGCAAACCCCCCGTGCTCCTCTCCGTCGTTGCCGGCGCGCATGCTTCGAAACTTGGGCATCCAAAACGGCTCTCCGCCCCGGCCGATCCGTTCCTGCCAGAACAGAACGGGGCCCGGGGACTCGGCCCAAATGGCGAGGGCCGTCCCCAGCATGAGCGGGAGCGTGACGGGGAGGCTGAGCCCGATGACCAGGAGTTCGACCGCCCGCTTCGCACGTGGATAGTACGGGCGGGGCTCGATGTTGGGGGGAGGCCGGGAGGCGTCGTCAAGCAAGACGCGCGCCGTGAGGCGCTCGTAGATCTGGCCTGCGGGGTAGAGCGGTAGCGTGTCCAGGCCGTCGCTCGCGAGTCCGTTGCTTTGGGCAGCGGCCAGCACGTGCGGGTCGGCCACGAGGCCGTCCCAGGCGCCCGCGGCCTTCTCCGTGGGATGCACCTCGGGAACCGCAAGCAACCAGTCTGCGGCCCCGCCCGGCAGTACCAACAAACGGGCCGGGCGGGGCCGCCGAAAGCGTTCGGCGAACAGATATCCGCCCGCCCCCACCACGGTGGCCACGAGGGCCAGCGCGTTGAGCGGGGTCCCAAGCCCGAGGGCCAGGCCGCCCCCCACCGGCACCAGCGTCAGGCCGACACTGGCAACCGCCCGCTCCCCCTGCCCCAGCACCCAGTACTGGTCCAGCGACGCCCGAACGACCAGGCCACCCACGTACGCCCCGGCCACGAGCGCCGCCACAAGCCCCACCTGCGGTGCGCGTTCTGCGGACGTCGCCCCGAGCCACGTCACAACTGCGCCTAGGGCCACGAGAAGCGCAAGGGCGTGCACCAGACCGGGCCCGATCCGCCGAACAGACTCGGCTTCGTGAAGCGGGTGCGCGCCGGGCACCGCCACCGGCACCGGCCACGCGGGCCGCGCCCAGTCCGCACGGGCCTCGCCGTCCACGCTCATGTTCGGGCCGGGGTTCGAAGAAGGCTCCATGGAGAAGACGGGAACGCGCGACTCGGAAAACGCCCACACTCGGCTAGGGTGCGGCCGCCAACAGACGGCCATAGGCCTCGGTGATGCGGGCGGCCACCTGTGCTGCCGTAAAGTTCTCTACGACGTGCGCTCGGCCCTTCGTTCCCATTTTCCGCCGGAGGGACGGATCCCCAAGGAGCCGTCCGAGCCGCTCGGCAAGCACGGTAGGTGCTTCGGGGGGAATGAGGAATCCGTTTTCGCCGTGGTGAACGATCTCGCGGCACCCCGGCACGTCGGTCGTCACGATGGGGCGGCCCGTCGAGGCGGCCTCGATCAGGACCTTCGGCACCCCCTCCCGATAGTACGACGGCAGGCACACGACGTGCGCCCGCTGCAGTACCTGCGGCATCGTGGCCGCGTCCTGGTGGCCCCACCACTCAATCCATCCCGCGTCGCGCCAGTCCTCGACCTGCGCCGGCGGCACCGCCGCCGGGTTTTCGGGATCTGTCCCGCCCACGATCACGAACCGGGCCTGGGTGCCGTTCCCCCGCAGCTGGCGGGCGGCCTCGACGAAGGTTTCCACGCCCTTGTGCCAGAGCAGCCGCGTGGGCAGCAGCACGAGCGGCCCGTCGTCGCCCACCGGCGGCTCAGCCACGGCGGGGAACCGGTCGGGATCGACGCCGGAGCCGGAGGTGACAAAGGTGTCCGCCTCCGGCACGAGGCCCCGCGACACGAAGAGACTTGCGTTATCCGGGTTGTGGAACGAGGTGCGCTGGTTGGGGTGGCCCAGCGCCACGCGGAGCGCCTGCAGGACGCCCCACCGGAGTCCCCGCGTCGTCCAGCCCTCATCCGCGAACAAGAAGCCGAGTCCCGTTACGCTGTTGAGGACCGCCGGGACGCCCACGAGGCGGGCCACCGGGGACCCGTAGAGCACGGCGCGCAGCGTGATGAAGTGGGCGAGGTCGGGATCGAGGCGCCGAAGCAATCGGGCCAGCCGGACGATGAGGCCCAGCTCCGCCAGTGGATTCTGCCCGCGGTCCGCCTCCGCGATGGGATGAAATGGAAAACCCTCCGCCCGCACGAGGTCCTCCCCTCCGGTCTTCAGCGCCGTCACGTGCACGTCGTAGCCCTCGGCCTCCGCCCGCCGGGCCCAGGGCAGGCGGTGGGAGCAGAAGTATTCGGGATGTCCCTCGACGATGACGATCTTTTTTGTATCCACAATTTACAGCCAACCGGTCTCCTCAAGTGCTTGGAATTAGGCTCTTCAGTTCCTGGATAACCGATTCGACTGCTGACCTCAGATTAGTATTATCATCATTTCGGAGCGTCAGCATCGCTACTCCAGGCCGCGAATCGACGAGCTCGTAGACGACATCCTTCGTGTAACGGTATGAACTCTGAGCTTCTTTTGTACTGAACGAGGCATCTGAACTCGCGCCGACCCGGCTCCGATTGTCAACGCGGCGGGCGAGTCGCGCCTCAGCGGTTTGTGGCGAAACCTCAATGCAGACGATCAAGCTCGGGACCCTGGGGTAGCTGTCCAGCAACTGTCGCCGGAAGAGCGAAACGAGACTGTGGGGCTCACTGAGCCGGAAAGACCAGAGTGCCTGGAATAATCCTTGATCGAGCGCGGCGTCATGATTTTGGCGAACGCTCCACTCTACCACTCCGCGGACGAATAGCCAGTTGAGCAGAAGAGCTAGTTTCGAAGTGGTGAGCTTATTCTGAGAAACGTACTCCCGAACTACAGTCTGTTCGTGCACTGCCCCATATCCTATATACGGCAGTTTCGCAGCTTGTCGGAGGGGCCACGGCGAATATTTGCCGATTGTGTAGATCGGTTCCCAGAAAGAGCGGTGATGCTGGGATTTGAGGGTCTCTACCACGCAGTGAGACGTTTTTGATTTTCCTGAACCAGGGACCCCAACGAACTCCAGCAAAATCGGTGACGACGCGTTACGCATCCGGTCGGAGAAGATAGATACGCTCCTGAGAAATGAGGGGAAGTACGTGCTTCGAGGCCACAATCACGAACCCGTCACTGAGAATCTCTTGCGTGTCGGCGAGAGTCTCATAGCAGTGTCCCCGATTATCCCCACCAAGAATTTTCTTTCGGATCCAACGGCGGGCCTTATGAAATTTGGACTCGACCGCAGTAGAGGCAATCACGTAATCCGCAACATTCCCGAGCTCATGAAGGATCCGCCGCTTTTGGCCTTGGGGAACACGATGCAAAAAACGGAGGCAGACGGCAACGTCAAATGTGCGATCGATCACTTTCGAGACACGCTCTGCGTCACAGATCCGAAAGTGAACGTCCCCAACTCCGGCCTGGTCATATTCCGTCCTGGCGATGCGAAGCATGTGTTCTGAGATGTCGCACGCCAGGACAGATGCTCCTGACTCGGCAAAGACAGGAGCTAATTTCCCGGTTCCCGCTGGGATGTCCAGCACAGTGTCGTGCGGAACTCGCCGGAGCAACAGGCGAACCGCAGTACGCTCTCGATTGGCAATTACCCAGTGGCGCCACGAGCCCCGATCAGAGAATGCCTCATGGTACTCGTTAGCGGCCTCTTCGGACTGATAATACTCCCTCATGTCCGAGCCGTAATCAAACGACGTGTCTTCAGCCATCCTGATTAGTCCAGACTGTGGGAGAGATCATGAAGAACCTCTGCGTACTTGGATAGCCACTCCTCCCTCGAAAACCGCTGCCGAGCCAGTTCTAGTCCCTGTTTCCCCATTCGTTTCCGCTCCGCCAAATGCGATAGCAGATAATCAATGCACTCCCCCAACTCATCAGTGTCGCTAGGCGAGACGAGAAAACCCGTTTCGCCATCCTTCACAGCCTCAGGAACCCCACCAACAGCCGTCGCAACGACGGGCACCTCCGCAAACATGGCTTCGCGGATAACGTGCGGTACGCCTTCGCGATGAGAGCTTAGAACGAGTGCGGCGCTTTGCCCCAGCAGTGCGGGCACGTCCTCTCGCCACCCTAGAAACCGGACGCTGTCGTCGAGCCCACTCCGCTCCACGAACCGTCGAAGCGTACGGGCATACTGCTCATTCTTGACAGATCCTACGAGATCCAATTGGGTGGTGGGATGATCCAGACGCACCTGCTCGAACGCTCGCAGGATCATCATCTGGTTCTTACGAGGATGTATGCTGGCAACATTAATCAGTTGCTTTCCTGAATTACTAGGTTGTGCGCTCTTCCGAAGTTCTGCGATGCGAGCCCGTGCGATACCTGGCTGAATCGTTGTGAGTCTCGACGAGCAGACGGCGGAAAGGAGTCGTCCAAATACGATGTCGTGCTGGACCGCTGCCTGGTTCACTACCTTGTCCGCAAGGAATAAACCCAGAGCATGAAGGATCGAAATTATTCCACGGGGACGTTGCTCGACTCCGATGTCCCAAACGAGAGGGATGTTGTCCCACCAAGCCACTCCCCCAATCTGAAGAACACCACGGACGCCCCGGGCCCACAGGCCGTTCACCCTTTCCTCCCTCGCGACAGCATGCACGCGCTGGTTGTAGCGCAGGAGGGCGCGAACGGTCCAGGCCTTGTCTCGAAGGGAATAGTCAAGGGCTTTTTTGTCGTAAACATCGAGCCTCTCGGGCAAAGGAACGATGCGCACAGACACTCCCTCTGCCTCTAGTTCGGTAGCCACACCGCCTTTGCACTGTGACACAAACACGGGGTGGATGCCTCGGTCCCGCAGTCCCAGAATCAGATTTCGGACGGAACGGCCGCCGCCCGTCACCTGATCAGTGGGACTATCGACGTAGTAGAACAACCAGCGCTTCAACTTCCCGCTTGAGGGCATTTGTGGGAAATTTCAGGACGCCGAGAAAAAATAGCACCGCCCCGAGGAGAACGATGTTCTGGAAGATGCTAACGAGGGCATTGGGCGAGACCCCGACGCCGACGAGCAAGTATACGAATAGCACAGCTCCCAATGGGTTCTCATTTTTCTCGTAGAAGCGGGCGAGCCATCGGTGGAATAAGCCGTACAGAGCGAAGAGGAGAATGACGCCCGGAATGTAGAAATTCCAGTAGGCGGCTCCCACAGGGCCCGCCGGAATTCCGCCCACCTCCGGAGGCGACGGGCCTACCTTTACCGAGCCTGTCGTTCCGTAGAGGTACTTGTTTACGTACGCCCCTGTGGCGCGCGGCTTCTCGGGCCAGATTGCTCGGGGGATAAAAAAGAACAGGGCCCCAAGGTACGTTCGTCCATAGAGAAGATCCACGTCTTTTGGGACGCGTCCGACAACGGCGGTGTATCCCCCACCAGGATTTTCCTTTCGGCGTTGGAGCTGTTCGTCCGCGAACTCTATTGCCCTCGAAATCTGTAGATCGGTCACAATTTCCCATGCCGGCTTCCCCGACATCGTGCTGGCCCGCAAAGCTCCCAGTCCACCAAACAAGATAAGAGCGGTGGCCCCAACGAGTGCTCCTCGCCCCCAGGGAATTGCTTTGTAGCGGAGGGCCCAGAGAATCAGGAGAAAGGCAAGGGGGAAAATGACGTCGGATCGCGAGCCACTCCAGAGGAATATGGAAGCGAGCGAGACAGCAAGCGTCCCCCAGTACAGCGGATTTATTCCGGCCTTCGAGTCGAAAGCGTACCACACCACGGAGGCGATGACACCAATCCGAATGAGGACGCCGATATGCCCGAGACCCCCAATTGCTCGTTGCCGACCGCCCCCAAGACTGATAAAGTGCTCAACGATTCCCCCTTGCATTTGCACCGCATAGAAAAATATGGCGACTGCCCCCCCTACGAGGAGCATGGTGCGCAGCGGGACCTGCCGGGGCTCGTGGACCGCAAGCCGCGGCACGGACGGACGCAGCCCCGAGAAAAACCCAGTATAGTATGCCACAAGGGCTAGAGACTGGATTCCTTTCGCCTTTGCGAGAGTCCAGGCTACCTCTCGCTCCGTGAATCCCACGAGTCCCCCGTGGCTCATCTCTGGATGAAGCGGTTCGAAGAAAACGCTCACAGGGGCCAAGAGCGATGCCGGCTCAGCGACGTACTCCTGCGCGAGAGCCCACACTACCGTAAAGATGAGCGGGTGCAGCCACCCAAATCTGGGCTTATAGTAGACGAACGGGAGAACCAGAAGTCCCTGGTAGACCAACTCGGCTCCAAAGCGCAGGATAGCTAGCGAGAGGGAGGGCTGGTGCAGCACCTCGCTAAAGCCCGGTACAAACGCGTTGTAGACCAGCACAAAGACCACCACCGCTGCACGCTGGACAGGGGTCATCGCCACGAAGGGCGAAGCATTCCTCCCGGAAACTTGTCGAGTTGATAGGCTGCTCATCTGCGACTGCCGTACTCGGCGGACAGTTCAGGCCTCCCCTCAATTAGGACGCGACTTTTCGAAACAGGTCAAGGTACTGCTGCCCGATCTTTGAGGCGTGAAAATCACGGGCGCGGTCGCGTCCGTTCTGAGCCAGGCGTTTCTGGAGGTCTTGGTCTCGAAGAAGGCGGAGGAGCGCCTCGCTAAGTGCCTCTGCGTTGCCCGGTTCCACCAATAGTCCGTTTTCTTCGTGGGTGATGATTTCTCCGGGGCCGTGTGGGCAGTCCGTGGACACGACTGGCGTGCCGCAGGCCATGGCCTCGACGATAACGTTGCCAAACCCTTCGGAAAGGGATGAGAGCACGAAGGCATCGGCAGCTCTCATAAATTTAAAGGGGTTACTGCGAAAACCGAGCAACTCAACTTCGTTGTTGAGATCCAGAGCGTCGATCTTGACCTCTAGTTTTTCTCGAAGTTCTCCATCCCCAAGAATTCGAAGCTCAGCGGGCATCCGGCTCCGAACATTCCGGAATGCCTCAAGCAGATATGAGTATCCCTTTATCGGCGTCAGACGACCGCAGGAAATAACTAGTGCTTTTTTCTGAGGTAACTGAGATTTTGGTAATGGAGCATTCTTCTTTTTAAGCACCTCTTGATCAACACCGACGTTAGGAATGACGGAAACCTGATTCTGTTTGGCTAGCCCCATCTCGCATAAGCTCTTGCCAACCCCCTTCGACAGGGCCACAATACGATCAGCATGTGGATATTGTCGTTTCATTCGCCAGAAGCGGATGCGGTTGCGCAGACTCGCCCCTCTACCATATTTCTCAGAGGGACTATCCTGGACGCTAACTACAGTAGCAGGTTGTTTTTCAAGGCCGCGCACTGCCCACATCAGTCGAATGTTGACATGATTCATCACTCCGCAAACGATATCGGGATTGTGGCGCGAGAGATATCGTCGGAGTGGCCGAACGGACCGCATCAAGCACCAAGTGCTAGAGTTTATCCATCCGTTCGATAAAACAATTTGCTTCACATCGTCCGACAGATTCTGCTCGTAACTACCGCCCTGTCGAGCAACGGCTACCGTCACACAATGACCCTTGTACTGAATGGCATTTGCTAGTCGCTGGATATGTTTTTCTGCTCCTCCCCCACCGAGCGATGATGTGTAGAAGAGAATATCCACGGTTTGCTCTTACGTCCAGGGCGATACGTCTATGTCGAATTCTTCGGCCAGCCGCTCACTGTAGGGAGTGTAATGCTTCTTCAACCGCTGCATAGCCTGCTCTGCCTCTTTAGGCCTAGTTGAGTGCTCTGATGTGGCTACCGCCATGTATATCTGCTTAGAAAGACGTTTCATGCGGCTCTCTGGTACCTGTTTCCCAATACTTCTAGCCAATGAATGAAGGAGCCGAGACGAGGTCACGTACGAGGTATTCCGAGCTTTAAATTCGAAGTCGTCGTAGAATTTAGGATCAACGTCGAGTCTGGTGGCCAACCGTCGACACGTCGCTTCCGGGTCCGTAATCATCTCTTCAAAGGACACAATGACGAGGCGCTCCTTCCCTACAGTCTCCCGCCACGGAAGGAGATATTCAATGTACTGTCCGTACTTGATGTCTCGCGATAGCACATATGCGCTCCCGGAATGCGAAATGTGATCCTGAATAGAGTCGTAGCTCTCTTCGAGTCCCCAGTCCACGTACTGATGAAACCGAAGAGATGGGTCGATCCGCGCCCGATTGTTTTGGGTATATTGGAACGATGACCAGACGCGCTCTGCTGGAGCGCGGAGTATAGCGACAATTAGGGGCTCAGACTCCATTCGGGCGAGGTGCTTCCGGGCGGTCTCCTGGAAGAGATAGTGTGTGGTTGCCTCAACCTTACGCGATCCCGGTTCATCTGGAAAAAGTCTGCTATACCTCTCGAGCGAATCAGTATGGATATTCGGTTCCTTGACCAGTGGATGCCCGGCATCCATGAAAAAGAAGAGCTCTTTTCCATCCGTGGGTCCCTGGATCTGCGGGTGGGCTGTAAGCCACCTAAACAAAGAACTCGTTCCACACCTGGGAGCCCCAATAATACAAGCGCTTAGCATACACTTACCCTTCGGTAGCGACCTCTTCGTATAGGGCCTGATACTGCCGAGCAACTGTTTCTGGATCGAATAAATTTCGTGCTGCCTCCATCCCTTGCTTGCTCATCCCCATGCGCAAGGTGTTATTTTCCCATAGCTCCGTAATCGCCTCTCGGAACTTGTGATAGTTTCCCTGAGGGACTACTCGGCCACAGTCGTACTCTTCAAGGATCTCCCTCGCGGATGCGACACCAAACGACACAACCGGGGTCCCACAGGCTAGGCTTTCGATCATAGAACGCGCGAGCCCCTCCTTCTCAGATGCCAGAACCGTAAGATCAGCGGCCTGGTACCAGCGCTCCACATCGTCCCTGTATCCAGCAAAGTGGACATGATCATCAAGCCCCAACTTCTTTACTGCTTTGCGGCAGGCGCGAGCGTGATCGTTCTGCGATGGGATGAAGTCTCCAACGAACGCAACAACTGTCTCCGGACTCTGCTCCACAATGTCCGGAAGCGCATTTTCGATAAATGCTCGTTGTTTCTTCTTCGGGTGGAAGGAGGCTACATACGCCAAAAGGGGCGCCCCACTGATTCCCAGCTCATCCCGTATTTCTTCCTGGTTGTCATCGGGCGGATGAAACCGGTCAGGATCAACGATGCTGTAGATGTAGGTCATCTTCCTTAAAAAGAAACGACGCATCGGCGTCGAAAACGTGTCTATCCCAAGCGCCTTCGTCCAACGCCTGCACATTTCCTGCGAGAGGGTCAGAACACGGTCCGATAGCGCAAACTCTACGAGCCACTTCAAAAGACGGATTCCGCTTATCCGCGGTTGCGTGTCCCGAACGTTGTTGACAACAGGGACACCCGCAAGCTTGGCCCCAACTCCACATCCCCTGAACGCAGCACGGTCGTTCGTGTGTACAACTGCGGGTTTCGTGTTGCAAGCAAGTCTGTAGGCGTAGTGGTTTGACTCGACGATTCTTCTTAGCCTGCTTGCCCTTTCTTTATTCAAGTAATCTCCGAATGGGTATTTTTTTACACTACAATTTCTACCTCTCCAATACTCTGAGTATTTCGTCTCTCTATCGGTTACTACTAGAGTATTTCTGTGTACTTTATCTATAATCCTTGTAATGCTCGATAGACCCCCGTCTGCCTTCTTATTTCCTTGGGAGGCGAAGATGATCAGTTCGCACGTTTCGTCCATCCTATGGGTCTCTCTGTAGCAAACTGAACGGGGATCGGACTATTGAGGCCGAGACGAGGGTTCTAGCCAATGGGAGAGGTTACGCCCAATCTCATTTTCCAACTGGTGCACGTCTGAACGGTATTGCTCAGCAAGTTCACGGTACTGTCTGTCCGGTAGCTCCGGTTTGTCGAGGTTCCAGTTCTTTAGCTTCTCCCGAAACGGACTAAGCAGACTGCGAATGTCATCGAGAATCCAGTCTCGGCACCATCTCTTCACTTTCGTACGAAGTCGTCCAGTATCGGTGAGAACGGAGTGGAGATGTCGACTTCTCGGTATCCCGGACTTTGCATACTTGATCCCGGTGTCTGGCTCAAAGCTGTCGTCTACATCTAGAAAATCGTACACCTCCTGCGTAAATGCGACCTCATCGTCCTTCAGGTCCTCAAAGAAAAGTAGTTTGATCGAACTGCGATTAAAGAGAGACGTCCACCGCTGTAGATGTTGGTAGTAAAAGCCGATATACACATAGGGTCGATGGCGAACAGAATCTCCAACTCGTACGGTTTCATCTTCAATGGCAGACTCGAAGGTGGCCGTCTCCGGCTCCAATCCCTTCTGGAGTGAAAACACAAAGTGTGAGAATGCACGCTCTACTGGGTTGCGGAGGACCAGAATGACCTTCGGGCAACCCAGAGTCTCACGGATGCGCCCTGGGGCCTTCTGGCTTGGGAAGTAGCCTGGGGATACCTCTCCTACAGCCGTCTCGGACGTGACAGGCTCAAAAAGCGACCGGTAAGCATCGAGAGTTTCAATCCGTTTGCTCCGTACCCATCCGTCCGGTGCATCAATAAAAAACCGGGGCTCTTTCACCTTCGGCAAAAACACGTCAGGATGCTGACGCAAATTTTTCCATAGGCTCGTTGTACCAGCCTTCGGTACACCAGCCACGAGGAAGTTCGGCAACTTCATTCTATTTTCGGGATACCCCTACCAGTAAACTGTTATTCCAACTAGGTTTATTTTCCACCCATCTTACGTACGGGTTGAGAACAGAGTAAGAAAACATCCTAAACATTAGCCTCACCCCCTTATCCACGTACCCTAACTTTTTATCTCTAACGTATATCTCGTCTAGCGATTCCGGATAAGCCCCATAGACGTTCGTATTCTCAAACACCCTTCCTAGCACTTCCGAGAGCTCATCGGCAACAAATTCGTGGACATGGAAGGGATCGCGGACTTTATCCGAGGGCTGGTCCTCCGCACGATTGGGGGTCGTACAGACAAACCACCCTCCAGGACGTAGTACTCTGCTGGCTTCGTCAAGAAACGCATCCACATCGTCAAGATGCTCAATAAGTTCGATTCCAGTCACATAGTCAAAACTTGACTTGTCAAACGGTATGTCGTAGCACGAACTGTTAACAAGCCGGACAGAGGATACTCCACGGGCGTCTAGTTTTTGCTCGGCAAGCCGTAGTCCTTCGGCAGAATTGTCGAGGCCCACCACGTCCCCCCCGCTCTTTCTTATTTTGTACAAGAGGACTCCATCCCCGCAGCCGACATCAAGACCTAAACTCTCCCGAAGATCTAGACGGATTGATAGGAGACGGATTGGAATATCGTACCGGGCGTGAAGGCGAGGACTTTGTCGAAACCACTTCTGATCATATAGAGCTTTCCAGTGGTAGGCTCCCTCCTCCTCATATTTACTGAACTCGCCGCTCATCAGTTACTAACGAGCTGAGGAAAAGGCCATTGATCGAAACTTCGCGTGCTCGTGGGCGAGCTCCTCGTACGTCCCTTCCCCCACTTTCTGCCCCTGCTCCAACATGATGATGTTGTCGGCCCGCTGAACGGTGCTAAGGCGGTGCGCAATCACGAGGATCGTGTGGTCGTCGTCTAGGCCGTAAATGGCTTGCATCACCTTTTTCTCCGTGGCCTGGTCCAGGGCGCTCGTGGCCTCGTCGAAGACGAGCACGCTCGGGCGGTGGTAGAGGGCCCGGGCAATGCTGATCCGCTGGCGCTGCCCGCCGGACAGCTTCACGCCACGCTCGCCCACAATCGTCGCCCACTGGTCCGGCAGTTCGCGGGTCACAAAGTCATAAATGTGGGCCCGCCGCGCCGCGTCCCGCACGGCGTCCGTGTCAATCTCGTCCTCCGGCACCCCAAAGGCAATATTCCGGGCCACGGTGTCGTCCGCCAGGAAGGTTTGCTGCGGCACGTAGCCGATGTTCTGCTGCCACCGCCGCACCGCCTCGCCCCGCAGGGGCGTCCCGTCCACCGCGAGGCGTCCCTCCTGGGGACGGAGCAGGCCCAGGATGAGGTCCACCGTGGTCGTCTTTCCCGATCCCGTCTTGCCCACAAATCCCACCGTCGTGTTCGCGGGAATCTCCAGGGAGAGGTCCTCAATGGCAGGCGTCTCGGCGTCGGGGTAGGCAAAGGTCACCCGGTCGAGCACGAGGCGGTCGTTTAGCGTGAGCGGGTTGTGCGGCTCCGTCCGGTCGTCGGCCGTCCCCTCGTCCATGTGCTGCTGGAAGTCGCGGTGCAGCGCCTCCAGCGCCGCGCTGTTGAAGCGGGCGCTCGCAATGCCCTGAAACGCCTTCTGCAGGGCGGGCATGAGTCGGTGCCCCGCAAACGCGTAGAGCCCCAGAATCGGGATGACCTGCCGGAGGGTGTCCTGCATGGCGATCAGGTAGACCGCGATCAGGATGATGCCCCCGAACGCCACCGCCTCCAGGATGTAGCGCGGGGATTTTTGCACGGCCCGGGCGTGCGCCTGGAGGCGGGCATACTGCTTCGACGGCGCGTCGAACTGCTCCAGGAGCGACGCTTCGCTGCCGCGCAGCTTCACCTGCTTGATGCCGCCAAACGCCTCGCTTACCAGCCGGTACCGCTCCGTGTTGGCCGACACGCGCTCGCTCCCCGCCTGGTCGAGCCAGGCCCGCGCGGTGAAGTGGACCGCCGCGTAGGCCCCGCCCAGCACGAGGGTCAACATTCCGGCCACAACGGGATCGACCGCGAACAAAAACCCGACGATAAACAGGGCCACGACGGCCTTCGCCCCCCCCCGCAGCGCCGGGTACAGCATGCTGGTGGTGACTTCGCGCACCTCTTCGAGCACGTTTTTGCCCAGTTCTGCGCTGTTGCGGGTGAGAAAGTACGCGTAGGGCCGGTGCAGGTAGCTGCGCAGGAGGCGGAGCGAGAGGCTGTGGTTGCGCCCCCACACGTAGCGGTAGAGCGCCCACATCGTGCCGACGATGACCGTGTTGCTGAGCACGAGCGCGGCAAACGCCAGCAGCCCGAGCGCGATGAGGAAGGAATTGGTACTGGCAAAGCCGAACGTGTCGTACGCCCAGCGCAGATAGGCATTCTCCTGCACGCTCGCCGGGTCGGCCGCCACCTGCAGGAAGGGCAGGATGGACCCGACGCTCACCACCTCCAGCCCCGCCATCACGAGCACGGCGCCAAAGAGCAGGTAGAGGTTGCGCCGCTCGCGGGGGGTGAGCAGGTCAAAAAAGATGCGGAGGATTCGCATGGTCGGGAAGGAAAATGGTCAGCAACCCCGAGCGCCTAGTGGGCCTGCACACTTATTCTGCGAGATTCTTGAAGCGTCCCAGTCCGGAGCCTGCCTTCATCCCCGTCGCTCCAAACTTGCTTTGGAGCCCATAATCCGTACGGCCGGATAGGCTCCAGATCAAGTCTGGAGCGACGTTTATATCAAAGCACCTGTACAGTCCCACTAGCATGTCGGCAGTACGGGCAACAAGCACAACGGGGCTGCACTGCAAAAGATGTGCGATCCTGCACGTTGAGCGGGACTCAACTCCCGACTCCGCTTGGAGTTCTACTGCGGCCTCGTGTGGGTATGGATGTGAGGACGTGTGGAGGAACGGAGGCGACGTACGTCCCCCCCTCCCCCCTTCCATCCCCGAACGGAGATGCGAGGGTCGCATCAGTCGTTGTTCTGGAGCCCCAGCTCCTCCCGCACACCCCGTACAATGCCCGCGGGGCGAAGCGAGGTCCGCACCTCGCGCATCTTCTCCTGCGTCTCCTCCTCATCCCCCTGCCGCCGAACCGCCGCCCGCAAGAACGCCCCCACTGTGCCCACCAGGGCGCCGATCACGAGACTGAGCACGATCGTAAAGGTCCAGTTCGGGGCGCTGGCCCGGGAGGGAGGCGCCGGCTTCTCCGCGATCGTGACCACGGGCTGCTCGCGCTGCAGCTGGAGGCGCGTCTGCGTCACCTGTTTTTGGAGCTGGCTGTAGAGCTGCTCTTTGAACCGCACCTCCCGCCGGAGGCGCTCGCGCCGAAACTCGAGTCGGGGATCGTTCCCCCCCGTCAGCACGCTCCGGTTCTGTTCGAGAAACTGCGCGAGCCGGTCTTCGGCCGCGTCGAGTTCGTTTTGCGCCGTCTCAAATCGGTTTTCGATGAACGCCAGGCTCTTTCGGGTCGTTTCCGTCCGGATTTCGCGCACCCGCCTCCGGAGATGCTCGATGACGCTCTCGTTGAGGCGCGCCGCCAGCGCAGGGGCCCTCGCCGTCGTGGTGATGGTCATGAGCCCGCCGCCCCCCTCCAGCGCCCCGGACTGGGCCACGGACGCGGACACCCGGTCGCCCAAGGCCCCAATGGCGCGCTCTTCCGCGTCGGTCGGGTAGATGAGTCCGTCCGTGCTGTCGGCCTCCACCGGAGAAGGCGCATCGGGGCCTGAGAGGAGTCCCGCCGCGTCTGCGAGCGTCCACGGCAGCCACAGCGTGTACCGGAGCAGCGTACCGAGCGGCCCCGCCGACCGATTGACGTGCTCGACAAGCGTTGTGCGCCGGTCGGTCGAGGGGAAGGCGAAGGTGTCGCGCGCCACGGCGAGGCGCACCTCGCGGCTCGTCGCGATTTCGGGGTAGGAGGCAGGCGTGAGCCCGGCGGTCCCGCCCCCGTCGAGGCTGAGCCCCAGCCCCTGAATGGAGGGCAGTCCCGACGGCAGTCCGCCGTCCTTCTCCCCCCCGGCTTCCCGCACCACCGTCGACCGTGCGGTGTATTCTGCGGGCGACAGGGCCGCGTACAGCACACCGGCAAGCCCGAACACCAACACGGACAGCACGATGAGCCCGCGCCCCTGGCTGAGCGTCAAGAGCAGGTCGACCAGGAAAACCCGATCGTCGGGCGGCGGCCCGCGGCGGCCACGCTCTTCGCTCTCCGGTGAGGAATCGTGCGGGGTGTTCATCGAAGGCCTCAGATGCTGTTCGGACTTCGGGCAATGAGAGGAAAAGCCGGGACTGATGTCCAAAACGGGCTCACGGGGCTTGGGCCCCCGGCCGAAGCCTATCTACAGGTTGCCCTGCCTTCCGGCCCCGAGCGTCTTCGGAGCAATTGTCTTCGGAGCAATTTATGAACTGCATCGGACACGGCAGCCTATCTCGCGATGATGGAGGTCTTCCCGTCCAGTCGGATGGGTCCTACACGAGCGAAGCGACTGATGCAGTTGCGATAAGTCAAGTTTGGGACAACAAAAGAGTGCTGATCTGTGGCCCAACTGCCAGAAAATCGATGTTTGAGAATCAGGCTGAGCGAGTGGACAAATGATGCGAATACGCAGCTGTTGTATCCTTCACTCGGTTCAGTTCTGCCCAGACGTGGGCCAAGAATCAAGGTCGTGGAGCACAAGGGCCTTCAGTCGAACGCCCGGGTCGCAAGAACAATGATTGTAAGTGCGCTGGAGAGAATGCCTGTGACATCAGTCACCACCGCCCCGATGTCAACGTCGCCTTTCTCCTCCGGCGTCGGCGGCTCCTTGGTTACGCGAATCACCGCTCCGTCGGTCACCTCCGGTGTGCGCCCAAACCAGCCGGTGTCCACCTCGAACGTGGCCCCGGTGGCCTGGGTCAGGTAGATGCTTTTGGTGCTGTCGCGGACGCCGCCGGCGCGGTCGAGGTAGTACTCGACGTCTTCCCCCTGCTGGTACTTGATGCGCCCGGGCCGCGCCACGTTTCCGCGCACGGACACGCTGTTGGGCTTGGAGGGGATGACGATGCGATCGCCGTCGCGGAGCTCCAGGTCGTCGGTGCCGCGGAGCACGCTCTGAATGTCGATGACGAAGCGTTCGCCGTCCCGCATCAGCTGCCCGCCGCCCGGGTAGCCCGTGGCCGTAACGCCCCCGGCCCGTGCCAGCACGGACGAGAGCGGCTCGCCGTCCGTCTTCAGGGCGTAGTCGCCGGGGAAGCGCACCTCCCCGCGTACCGTTACAAACATGCGCTCGCTGTACTCTGGGTCCGAGCGCACGAGCACGCGGTCGCGGTGCTGCAGCTGCACGTCGGCGGTGGCGGCCAGGGCGCGGGTGGTGTCGTGGGGCGCAAAGCGCACATTGCCGGGGCCCGCCACCGCGCCGTTCAGGGGAATGCGGAACGTTTTCATGCCGCGCTCCCCCTCCTTCGGCCGCGCAATCTGGATCTCTTCGAGGTAGACGTCGTCCGCAAAACCGTTCGCCTTTAGGATGACATCTTCCAGCGTCAGGTTTTCCTGGTAGTCGTACCGTCCCGGCTGCTTTACCGCCCCACTGATTTCCACGTACGTGTCGCGGTTGACCTCGGCCCGGAGAGGGTAGATGCGAATGCGATCGCCGGGCTGCAGGGGCGCGTCGGCCATGCCCCGCCCCTGCAGGGCCCGGGCGAGGTTGAACGGAATGACGCGCTCGGACCGGCCGTCGGCCGTCTCCCGGTACAGGTCGGCGCGAGAGCGGAGCACATCGTCAAGGAACGTGCTGTCGGCCAGCCCGCCGCCGCGCAGCAACAGGTCTTGCACCGTCATGTTGCTGCGGTGCGGATAGGTGCCGGGGGTGCGCACCTGGCCCTCGATGCGGACCGTGCGTACGCCCTGAAGAGCCTGGACGGAGGGCACGTGGAGACTGTCGCCCGGCACGAGCGGCACGTCGGCGCGGGGCACGCCGGCCAGGGCACTGTCCACGTTGATGGAGCGCACGGCCCGGCCGAGGTCCTGGTCGAAGCGCAGCAGAGAGGCCTGCCGCCGGTAGGCATCGTCGGTGAGCCCATTGGCGCGGCGGATAAGGTCGCGCACCGTCTGCACGCTGTCGCCCAGCGCGTAGGTGCCGGGCTGGTAGACCGCCCCGCTAATCTCAGCGGAGGGAACGTTGCTGGCAGCGGCCGGGTCGCTGCGGGCCGGCACAGCCCGGATGTGCACGCGGTCGGCGTCGGCGAGGGGCACGGTGGTGTCCTCGTTCATCACGGCCCCTAGGTCGTAGTTGAGATCTTTGCGTGGGACCGACGCCTCGTCCTGGGTGCGGGCCTCCGGCGGGATGAGTCGGCGGATCTCGAAGTCGGCCGTGTAGGCGTCCGGCGCCAGCCCGCCCGCGTAGGCGATCAGGTCGCGCACCGTCTCTCCCTCCCGCAACTCGTAGTAGGCCGGGCGCTTCACGGCGCCGGTCACAGCAACCGTTTTGCCGCGGACTGGGATGCGCAGGTAGTCGCCGCTTCGGAGGGGCACAGGGGTCGGCGTTCCCCGTTCGGCAAGGTAGTCGTAGAGGTCCACGGTGTCAGCCACCGCCCCGTCCCGGATCACCTGAATCCGGCGCAGACTGCCGCGCTGGGTGGGCCCGCCCACGCTGTAGAGCGCGTTGAAGGCGTTTGCGGTGGGGCTCACGGTGTAGCCGCCCGGCTGGGCCACGGCCCCGAGCACGAAGATGCGCAGCGGCCGGAGGCGGGTAATCGACAGGTCCATGAACACCGTCTGCGGATCCTTTCGGAGGCCGGCGTGCTTGCGGCCGAGCCACCGTTTCATATCGCGGCGGAGCGCCTCAAGGGATTTGCCGGCGGCGGTAAACTGGCCGTGGTCGGGCACGAAGACGCGCCCCTGGCGGTCGACAGTGAGGTCGTACTGGTACTCGGGCGCGCCCCACACCACGAGCCGCAGTTCATCGCCGGGGCCCACAACGTAGCGGTCGTCCACCGGGCCGGTGCGGCCGGGCCGAAACGCATCCGGGACCGTGTTGAACGTGTCGTAGCCGAAGTAACGGAGCGTGTCGCCTCGGGTGGGCGGCTTGGTGGTGTCCGGCGCCGTGGTGTCGGCCGACGGGCGGGGATCGGGCGGCGCAACGCCCTCCCGGGCCACGGTGTCGGGAGAAAGGGACGGGGCGGCGGTGTCGGCCGGCGGGGCAGCCTGTGCGGCCCGCAGGAGCGCCTGCACGCGGGCCTCCGGCACGCCGAGGCGTTGGGCTTGGCGGGCGGCGCGCTCGGGGCGGGAGAGATCGAGGCCCAACTGGCGTGCCCGGCGCCGGGCCTCGGCCGGGCTCATGTCGCGGGCCTCCAGGGCAGCGCGGACGGAATCGGGCACCGGACGCTGCTGGGCCTGTGCCGGCGCGCCTCCCAGCAGTACGGCCCCCAGGAGCATCAGGCCCACGCCAGCCCAGGGAGCGGCACGGCAGCGCAGGGTGATCGAGGCAAAAACGCGGTCCATCGAAGACATGGAACTGACGGGCGGGCGTTGACCGGGACGTCCGGGAGAATGCTGGCAAGGACAACCGCCAGAGGCTCGGGGAGATCCCTCCACCCTCCCCCTGTCCGCGGTGAAAGACACGCCTCTCAGCACGCGCCGTGCCCCATGCCCAACCCGTGCTCTCCGGTCCAAGCCCCAGAAAAGGACCTGCGGTGTTGTCCCGAACACGACTTCCTGCGCCAGCGCGCAAGGACATCACCTTCGGCCCACACCCCAAGGGCACTCGTTCCCTGCGGTGACAGCGCTTCGGTCGCGCGAGGTCCGTCCGGCGGGACTGGGGACCGCTGCCCTCGTCAGGCAGGCCTCGAAGCACGTTGGGGGTGACGAGTGTGATGTGCGCCTCTACAGGGAGAATCCCAGACCGTAGCGCAGGTCGTTCTCAGACCCCCTACAAAGAAGTTGTGTAGTTACGGACGTGTTATTTTCACGTCCGGCCGCCTCGCTTTTCGGTTGGCTCCCCGCCCCCTCTTGGTTCATCAAAATTTAATTTTTGGCCTGCCTCCGGCACAAGGCCAATCTCTTGCGCGGGCGGGACGCTCTGCTGGCGGTTCTGTTGCCGGGCGGCACTGTCCCCCGGACATGCGACGGGGGTGCGCAGGGCCGGTCTGCGGCGGCTGGGAGTGGGCGTCGGTTTGCTTATTGCAGAGTACTTGGGCGATCCCCCACAGGGCACTGCCCTTCGCTCCCTCTCTTTCTGTTGCGGTCCGGCCGGCGAGGCACCCCCGGCGGCGTTCTCTCTTCTCCTCTCTATTTTTCCATCCTCTACTCGTTTACCTGTCATGGATTTAGCCACACACTCTCGGGTTTCGTCCGCTTCGCACGGTCGCGTGCTTCAGGCCCTCGGACTGCTCCTACTCGGCGCCACTCTGCTCACGGGCCTGCGCCCCTCTCTGGTCGCAGCACAGACAACCTTTACAGTCACCGACACCGGCGACGCCCCCGACGCCAACGCCGGAAATGGCCTCTGTGCCACCGGCGGCGGCACCTGCACGCTTCGTGCCGCCCTGCAGGAGGCCAACGCCCTGACAGGCAACCAGGAAATTCATTTCGACATCGCAGGCACCGCTCCGCACGTCATTCAGCCCCGAAGCGCGCTCCCGACGGTCTCCGAGCCGGTCATCATCGACGCCACGAGCGAGCCGGATTACAGCGACAGCCCCGTCGTGGAGCTTGACGGCCAAGACGCGGGCTCTGGCACCGCCGGCTTCACCATCACCCGCGCGAGCACGGTGCAGGGCCTCGCCATCATCAACTTCGACGGGGACGGGCTCGTGCTCGACGGCTCCTCTGGCAATACCATCCTGTCGAACTACGTTGGCGTTGCGGCCGACGGGTCCGCAACCGGCAACGGCGGAAACGGCCTCACGGTCGAGAACGGATCCAGCAGCAGCCTGATTGGGCCCGACAACGTCATCTCCAACAACAGTCGACGAGGCATCTTCATCGGCCTCTCCGGCGCCGACGACAATACCATCTACGGAAACCGCATCGGCACCAGCCCCGACGGCATGAGCCCCATGGGCAACGGCTACGAGGGGGTGCTCATCAACGGCGCCGCCAACACCGTCGTCGGGGGCACGGGCTCGGTGGGCGCAGGCTCACGCAACGTGATTTCCGGGAACGGGCGCGATGGCGTCACCATCACGGGCAGCGGCGCGACCGACAACCTCGTGAACGGGAACTACATTGGCGTAGCCGCCGACGGCGCCACCGACCTGGGCAACACGAAAAACGGAATCGAGATTTCCGACGAGGCGTCCCTCAACCTCATCGGCTCTGGCGATGTGGACGGGACGGGCAACATCATCAGCGGGAATGGCGAAAACGGACTGCTCATCGCGGGCACAATCGCCACTCCCGGCCCCTCCGACAATCTGGTGGCCGCCAACCACATTGGCACCGATGCCGCTGGCACCGCCGCCGTGCCCAACGATGCGGACGGAGTGAACGTGGAGTTTGCGGACGGCAACGCAATTGGCAGCACGCTGGCCGCGGCCAACGTAATCAGCGGAAACGGCGACGATGGCGTGGACGTAACGGGCGAAAACACCGACATTGCGGGCAACATCATCGGGGTCGCCGCCGACGAGAGTTCCACGCTGGGCAATGAGAAGCAGGGCATTTTCCTACGCTCCGGCTCGCACGGCAGCGCTCTCGGCGGCGCGGCGCCCGCTTTTGCCAACATCATCGGGGGCAACGCCCAGGGGCTGCGCATCAGCGGCTCGGACAACGTGAGCCTCGAGGGCAGCTTCATCGGCATCGGCAGGGACGACGCGAACCTGGGCAACGGAGGCACCGGGGTGCTTGTGGACGTCGGGTCCGAGAACGCGACCCTTGGCGGAACCGCCGACGGCGCGGAGAACGTCATCAGTGGGAATGAGGGGGTTGGCCTCGTGCTCTCGGACTTCAACGACGACGGCACATCGGGGGCTCAGGTGCTGGGCAACCTTATTGGGACCGATACCGACGGCGACGCCGCCGTGCCCAACGGCGCGGGAGGAATAGCGATCGAGCAAGGCGCCTCCGACAACACCGTCGGGGGGACGGCGTCCGGCGCGCCCAACACGATCGCCCACAACGACGGTGCAGGGGTCGCCGTCACGAGCGGAGCGGCACCGGCCGGCGGCAACAGCGTACGGGCGAACGCGATCTTCAAAAACAGCGGGCCCGGCCTCGACCTCGGCAGCAACGGCCAGACCGCCAACGACACGGGCGACCCTGACGAGGGTCCGAACCGCCTCCAGAACCACCCGGACATCCAGAGCGCGAGCTACGACGCAGGCGCCGACGCGATCACCGTGACCTACCAGGTTCCCAGCAACCCGAATGCCACGGGCAGCGGTGCCAGTGCATACGACCTGACCGTGGACTTTTACCGTGCCGGTGCCGCCCAGGAAGAAGGAGCCGCCTACCTGGGCACCGACACCTACACCGTCGGGGACTACAATACGTCCACCAGCGGGCCGGATGCGAAGACCGTCACGCTTGCCCCGGAGGCCCCGGTAAGCTCCAGCGACTACGTCGTAGCGACCACGACCGACGCCAACGGAAACACGTCCGAGTTCAGCGTGCAGTCGTCGCAGCTTCCCGTCGCACTGACGGATCTGGAAGCCACCCCGTCGGGAACCGGCACAGTGGCCCTGCGCTGGCAGGTGGCATCCGAGCGGAACAACGCGGGCTTCGCGGTGCAGCACCGGAGCCCTGCGAGCAGCGGCTGGACGCGCCTCGGCTTCGTAGAAAGCGCGGTTCCGGGAGGCACCACGTCCGATCCTCAGTCGTACCGCTACGAGGCAGCCGACTTGGCAGTGGGCACGCACCAGTTTCGCCTCCGGCAGGTAGACGTGGACGGGACCTCGTCCCTCACAGACCCGGTGTCTGTAGACCTGAAGATGAAAGCAGCGCTTCGGCTCTCGGGACCAGCCCCCAATCCGGTACACGGACGAGCGGTCCTCTCCGTCGCTGTTCGGAAGAGGACGGAGGCAACGGTCTCACTCTACAACGTGCTGGGGCGCCACGTCCGCACCCTCTACAGGGGCCGCCCCTCCCCCGGGGACGCCCTACGCGTCCGCCTTTCTACTCACGACCTTGCCAGCGGCCTTTACATCGTACGGCTTCAGGCCCTCGGCCAAACGCGCACCCGTCGAGTGACGGTCGTGCGTTGAGTATCGGCCCTTCTGCACGCCCTTCAGTCGGCCGGATGGGCTTCACAATATCGCCGAGTGGACTTCACGATATTGAACGACGGATGCGAGGGGACTTCCGGAGGGAACTGTCTTCCGGGGATGCGCACACGTATTCCTCAATCGCACAGGCCGTTCTGAGAAGGCAGCCGTTCGAGGAGGAGCCGCGGGCCCCGTGGCTCCTCTTCTCTTTTTGCCTGTCTTCTTCCGTGCGCGCTTCTGCGCCTTCTATGAACGGGTCCTGCTGGAGGAAACGTCGTCCCGGCGCGCAGCCGACCCGCGACAAGATCGGCAGAGGTGTTACGTTCCTCCGATACCTGCGCCAGAACGCGTCCGTCCCGAAAATTGTCCCCTTCGTGCGCGTTGTTAGATACGGAAAAATGTGTCTCTCACGACACCTCTTGGCCGCCGTATAATCTCTGCGCACGATCCCTCAATCCCGTGACCACGCACGCCTCTCCCGAAACCGTCTCCACCGACGTCCTCATCATCGGCGCCGGTGGGGCTGGCCTTCGCACCAGTATTGAGCTGGCCGAACACGACATCGACTGCCTCGTCCTGGGCAAGCGCGCCCACGGAGATGCTCACACCATCTGGGCCGCGGGCGGTATCAACGCCTCCCTCGGCAGCCTCGACCCCGAGGACCGCTGGGAAATCCACGCCGCCGACACCCTCGACGAGGGCCACTTCGTAAACGACCCCACGGCCGTCGAGATGCTCTGCCGGCGCGCCCCGGACCGCATCCGCGAGCTCGCCGAGTGGGGCATGGCCTTCGACCGCACCGACGAGGGCAAGATCAACCAGCGCTACTTCGGCGCGCAGTCGTTCCGGCGCACCTGCTTCGTGGGCGACCGCACCGGGCAGGCGCTCATGGACACGCTCGTGCAGAAGGCGATGGACCTGGACATTCCGTACCGCGAGAACCTCTACATCACCGACCTGGTGGCGGAGGGCGGCCGCGCGGCGGGGGCGGTGGGCTTTGACATGGACTCGGGGCGGCCCGTGGCCTTCGACGCGGACGCGGTCGTCATCGCGGCGGGCGGCCACACCTCGCTGTACCGCCGCAGCTCCTCGCGGCCCGACGAAAACACGGGCGACGCGCAGGCGCTGGCCTTCGAGGCCGGCGTGCCGCTGCGCGACATGGAGTTTGTGCAGTTTCACCCCACCGGGAAGGTAAAGCCCGAGGCGGAGGCCGGCCACCTCGTCACCGAGGCGGTCCGTGGAGAGGGCGGACGGCTCTACAACACGGAGGGCGAGCGCTTTATGGAGCGCTACTCGCCGGCCCAAATGGAGCTGGACGCCCGCGACGTGGTGGCCCGCGCCAACGAGCAAGAGATCCGCGAGGGCCGGGGCACCGAGAACGACGCGGTGCTGCTCGACATCTCCCACCGCGACGACGATTACGTCCACGAGCGGCTGCCCCGCATGGTGGAGGAGTTTGCGGAGCACGGCGTGGACATCACCGCGGAGCCGATGGAGGTGGCGCCCACGGCCCACTACGCGATGGGCGGCATCGAGGTGGACTTCGAAACCGCCGAGACCCAGATCGACGGCCTTTACGCGGTGGGCGAATGTACGGCGGGCGTCCACGGGGCCAACCGCCTGGGCGGCAACTCGCTGATTGAGACGGTGGTGTTTGGCGAAGTGGCCGGCACGCACATCGCCGAGACCCTGGGCACGCGCCCGAGCCCTGCCCTGTCGGAGGCGGCGGTTCGAGATCAGGTGGCGGCGCAGGACGCCCTGGCGACCGCCGACGGCCGCCACGCCCCGGGCGATCTGATCGAGCGCCTGCGTGGCCTCATGTGGGACCACGCCGGCATCCTGCGCGACGAGGATGGACTTCTGCAGGGCCTCCGGGCACTTCAGCAGCTCCGGGCCGACGCCGACGACCTGGCGGTGCAGGCCGACCGCACGAGCCGCCGCTACGAGCGCGCGCAGAACCTGGGCGTCATGCTCACCACGGCCGAGACCATTCTGCGCGGTGCCCTGGAACGCCCCGAGTCGCGCGGCGCCCACGCCCGCACCGACCACGATACCAAAGACCCCGCCTGGCGCCAAAACATCCGCTGCCTCCCGGCCGGCGACGGAAACATGGACATCGATGTGGCCGCCGCTGGCACGCCCTCCCGCCGCGTGCAAGAGGCCGTCGATGAGGAGCACGAGCTCGATTATCATCACCTGGAATAACGGCGCTTGCCCATGGATTTCTCTTCTCGTGTAGGCCTGCTCCTCTTGCTCAGCAGCCTCCTGCTGCTCGGCGGAGCGAGGAGTCCCGCGGCGCGCGCACAGCCCGCCCATTCCTCTCCCCCGGACGCCGACGCCCGCTGGCGCTCCCTGCGAAGTGAGATTCTGAATCCCGGCTTCGCCTTCCAGAGCATCGGGGCGGGCACGGGGGCACACCTGGGCGACCAGCCCGGCGCCTGGCACGAAACCCTGGGCGGCTACGCGGCCCGCGTAGGCTCGAACGCGGGCGGTGCGCTGCTGCAAATCGGGTCCACCCACGCCCTGGCCGCCGCCCTGCGCCTGGACCTCCGTCCCCGCCTGCGCCCCGACGCCAGCCTCGGGACTCGGCTCCGTGCCGCCGTACAAGCCCCCTTCCGCGCCCGCACCGCCTCCGGCGCCCCCGTGCCCAACCTGCCAAACGTGGCCGGCACCTACGCCGGTGCCCTCGCCCAGACCCGATGGGAGCGCGGGCGGTGGGCCCCCGGCCGCGCCCTGCAAAGCACAGCCTTCTCGCTCGGGTTCGACGTTGGGGTGGAGGTTGTGCGCGCCCTCGTGCGCACCCCCAACGAATAGCCCTCCACGGGCGCCCCCCTCCGCCTCTCCTGCTGTCCCTCACCTGCTCCCCACACGCATGCCCGACGCGCCCTCCCGTGGGTCGTCTCCCGACCCGCCGGACGACCCGGTGGCAGCCCTCACGGTCGATACGCTCCACGCCGCCCTCAACGACGCGGGCTACATCTGCTCGCGCGACCGCGCCCGGAGCGTGCTGGCGGCCCTCCTGACCAATCCCCTCGGCGGCTTCTTTGCCTTTGGCCCGCCGGGCACCGGCAAGACCTGGCTGCTGGAGGTGCTCGGCGAGATCCTAGGCATGAACACCTTCTTTAAGCAGGTGAGCCCCGGCAGCCGCGAGGAAGACCTCATCCTCGACCTCCTGCCCGACGAGGACGCGCAGAGCGGCATTAAGAAGCAGTGGGGCGAACTGCCGAAGGCCGTCCGCGCCAGTCACGAGGGCAACACGCTCCTCATCCTCGACGAGTG
>CAZFJR010000008.1:0-37748 GCA_964519235.1 uncultured Salinivenus sp.
CCTCGTAGACCGTTTGCAGGCCGTGCTCGCGGGGGGGGACGTCCAGGGCCTCCTCGAACGCCAGGCGCGTGTTGTGGGCCATCACCTGCCGGTTGGCGAAGGCGTAGTTGATGGCGCAACGCATGCCCCGGATGTACTTCTGTCCCTCCGGCGAGTCGATGGGCGTACAGGCGAGCTGGCGGTCCGGAAGCTCGATGTTGTACTTGTTCATCGCCTTGTCCATGTCCGACAGCGCGTCGTCGCACACCTGGTACCCAAACCCGCGCGAGCCGGAGTGGATGATGGCCGTGACGTGCCCCTCGTGGAGCCCCATCACGCGGGCGGCCTCGTCGTCGTAGATCTCCGACACGTAGCCGACCTCCAAGAAGTGGTTGCCAGAGCCGAGGGTGCCAATCTGGTCGAGGCCGCGCTCCTTCGCCCGGGCGGACACGGCGTCGGGGTCGGCCCCGTCCACCTGCCCGCCCTCCTCGATCACGTCGAGGTCGGCGTCGGAGCCGTAGCCCTCGCCCACGGCCCACTCGGCGCCTTGTCTGAGAACCGTCGGCAGGGTCGAAGGGTCGACGCGGAGGGCGCCGGAGGAGCCGACGCCCGTAGGAACGCGGCGGAAGAGGGCGTCGACGAGGCGCTCCGTGTCGCGACGGTCAAGGTCGTCTTTCGTCAGCTTCGAGGACATGAGCCGCACGCCGCAGTTGATATCGTAGCCCACCCCTCCAGGCGAGATTACGCCGTCGTCCGGGTCGAACGCGGCGACGCCGCCAATGGGAAAGCCGTAGCCCCAGTGGATGTCGGGCATGGCCAGGGAGGCGGCCACGATGCCGGGCATGTGGGCCACGTTGGCGGCCTGCTGGGGCGCGTCGTCTGAGAGGATGTCCTCCAGCATCGCCTCGGTGGCGTAGAGGCGGGCCGGGACGCGCATGCCGCCCGTTTTGGGAATTTGCCAGCGGTAGTCGTCGAGCTTTTCGAGGTCGTAGTCGGGCATGGCAGAAAACGAGTGGGCACGGAAAGGGGCGGCACAGAAAAGGAGGGGGAGCGTCCAGATGCAGGGCTCCTGGCAGCCGCGCGCACCGTGGAGCGATGGTCGCACTACTCGTCGCTCATTCCCAGCACGTCGGCCACGGGAATCGGACTGAGATCGTCGAGCGGTGGAGGCAGCGGCAGCGCGCCCCCGCGGCCGTACCGACGGCGCTCGGCGTAGGCATTGCCCTTCGGATCCGAGGTCACGTCGACCACTTCGGCCCCCAGGTCCACGAGCCAGTATACGGGAATGCCGGCCCGGGCGTATCGCGGCTGCTTCACGGTCCGGTCGTAGTCGGCGGTCGAGTCGGCGACCTCAACCACGAGAAGCACGTCCTCGGGGCGAGGAGTGTCGTTCTGGGGCGCATCCGGGCGGAGGAGGGTGAGGTCCGGCTCCGGTTCGCTCGCGTCGTCGATCTGGATCGGGTTCTGCACGCTGATCCACGCGGCTGGGGACTCATGCGTGTAGACACGGCGCGAGAACAGCTGATTCAGACGGTTGACGCAGTGAAGATGGCCGGGGCCAATTGGGGACATAGCGATGAGGCGGCCGTCGAGCAGTTCGACGCGATCGTCTTCCGTGAGAATGCCGGCCTCCGCCATCCGATGGTACTCCTTCACCGTGAGAGGGCGTTGGCGTGCGGAGAGCAGGGCCGTCGGCTCCGGGGATGTAGTCGAGGGCATGGCACTCCGTGCAGATGAGAAGTGAATCAGCAGGATGTGGTGAAATGCGCGGATCCGGGGCGAGGTTGCACGGAAGCGTCCTCGGGTTACATGTCAAAAATCACCTGCACGGCCCAGCCGCCGTCGGTCTCGTGCACGTCGAGGCCGTGGAAAGTGATGGCCTTGATCTCGGTGTAGACGGTGTGGCGGTCCGGATCAATCGCCTCGCCGCGGACCGTGGCCGAGAGGACACGTCCGTCCTCGGTCTCGTGAATGGAATCGACCTCGAAGGTGCTGTAGAGGACATTGTCGACGGTGTGGCGGTAGTTGAGCTCAGAGAGCCAGCGCACCATGAGCGCCTCCAGGTCGCGCCCGTCGACCGCGACTTGTGTAGACTCCGATGTGTGCACAGAATCGAGATCGGTGAGCACCCGAAACATGCCCGTGGCCGCCCGCTCGAAGAGCTGCGGCAGAGTGGGGGCCGTTACCTGAATTCCGATGTCGCCGGTGTGATCAATTTCGTGGAACCAGTCGGGCGTGTCGGGGGGCATGAGGAGGGGGCGTATTCGAATCGCAAGGGCAGGGGACGGGGATCGCATTAGGAGGCAAATGGTGAGACCTTCTCTGGTTCGGGGAGCCGATCGTGCAATGTGTCGGCGTCCCATCCCCACAGCACGACGAGGACGAGGGCGGCCGTGAGGTATGTCTCGTGGGCGTAGACGGAGGCGGGGGCATTCAATAGTTCGCCGCTCGCGTTGCCTGAAAAGTGGAAGAGAATGGCCCCGAGGACGCTCCGGCCCGTATTGTTGTAGATCCAGGTGTACAGCACGGCGCCCAGGAGAAGCATCACGCCAAACTGGAGGGGATCGGGGGCGCCGCCGGCCCGCGCGTAGTAGCCGGTCATGAAGAAAAGCGGCCCGTGCCATGCGAACCACGCGAACCCAACGAGCAGGCTGGCACCGAGCGCGCCGAAGCGCACCTGCAGGCGGTCGAGCAGATAGCCGCGCCAGCCGATCTCTTCCGGCAGCGGGCCGAGCAGCAGGACGAAGCCGAGGTAGAAGAGAAGGTCGACGGGGTGGACGACGAGGCCGGCGGCCTCCTGTAGATTAAACGGCGCATCCGTCGCGCCCGTCGCGAAGGCGAGTCCTCCCGCCGCCAGCTTCACCGCCGGCTGGAGTAGCAGCACGACGGCCCACCACCCGGTGGAAAGGCGCCCCGGCTCCACGAGTCGTCGCCCCAGGTCGCGGAGGCCGCTGTGCCCCGCCACCCGCCACGTCATGAGCACGCCCCCGATGGGCAGCCCCAAGCCGCCCACGGCAAAGAGCGCCATCGCCCGGGACGAGTTCCACACGTCCACCCCCAAGACAATCACGATGCCCCAGAACAACCACGTCCAGCCGTGCGAGAACGCGAAGAAGCCCCACAGGTCGCCCGCCCCATCGGACGATTGACGGGGGGCTGTGGTCGGAGGGGACGGAGCGTCGTTCGGAGAGGACATGGGAGTGGGGAAGAACCGTCAGCCTTCGTTGGAGCGCACGACGACCCGGCCCAATCGGACGGCGTAATCGGCCAGATCGTACGGCCCCAGCGCATTTACCTGCAGGGCCACAGCCACGTCGTGCTCGGGGTAATACTCGAAGATCGACAGGTAGCCCGGGGTCCAGCCGCGGTGGCCGTACGCCGTGCCCAGGTCGGTCGATCGGATCGTCACGCCGAGCCCGTAACGCACGTCCGGTCCGTACCGGACCTGCTGCGTCGAGTCTTTCGGCACCGCGTCGAGCAGCGTGTCGCGATAGTCGCCGGGCATCGCCTCGCCTTCGTAGAGCACCTTCGCCCAGCGAGCCAGATCCTGGGAATTGGTCACGAGCCCGCCCCCGGTCCATTCGGTGGCCGGGTTGTACAGGAGCACGCCCTCCGTCGTCACCGTCGGCGGCAGCCCGAATGGCGCCTCGCCCTGGTTGTAGCCGGGCACCAGGCCCGGAAGATCGCGCCGGGTGGCCGGGGCCGTCCGCGTGAGGCCCAGCGGATCGAGGATGCGGCGTCGGAGGACGTCGTAGTAGTCGCGGCCCGTCGCCTGCTCGATGAGGAGGCCCGCCAGGATGTAGTTCGTGTCGGAGTAGTGATAGCCATCGCCCGCCGGGAAGAGCGGATCGGTGTCCAGCACATACTGGACCAGTTCCTCAGGGTGGAACGCAGCGTCCGGGCCCTGCGTCTGCATCCGTCTCTGGGCGGCGCGACGGAACGCGTCGCTGCGGATGTGGTCGCGGAGCCCGCTCTGGTGCCGGAGCAAGAGCCAGAGGGTGAGGGCTTCGGCGTTCGGCAATCGGTGAAACCACGGGCGGTCGCCGAGCCACCGAGCAATCGGGGTGTCCAGGTCGAGTTGGCCTCCCTGAGCCAGCGACACTGCCACGGCCGCCACGAAGGATTTTCCTGTGCTTCCCGACAGCATGCGCGCATCAGGCGTCATGGGGGCGCGTGCTTCGCGGTCGGCCCAGCCCGTTGCCGCGGCCTGCAGGGGCGTGGTGGGGCCTACGAGAGCCGCCGTCGCTCCGGGAAATCCGTCGGACCCCCGCAGGCTGTCGAGAACCGCGTCCAGGGACGCAGGCGGCGAGTTGTGGGGCCCGCCGCTGTGGGGGGCGGGGACGACCAGCCTGAACAGAACAAGGCCTACCAGGACAAGGGGGAAGGGGCGGGGGAGCCGGGCCATGGCACCTACGATCCGTGACGGACGGGAGGCGGAACGACGGCCGTGCAGACAGGCAAAATCACCGCCGCCGCCCCCGCGTGCAAGCGCCGGAGGAGCACCGTCGGGCTGGAAAACCTTCTGATTCGGGCGTCCAGTCCGAGGCCTCGTGCGGAGCGTAAAGCCGTAGCCGCGCTGCCCGGACGACGCCGACAAGGCGCCCTACGTCGCGCCGAAGAACGCGTCTTCCACGAACGCCTCCCCGACAAGCTCAAAGCGAGCGCCGCCGGCCGCACTCTCCGTGATGCGAACCTCCCAGCCGTGTGCGTCCGCAATTTCGTTGACGATGTTGAGCCCAAACCCAGTCCCGGCGTCCTGGGTGGAGTACCCTGTCTCAAAGACGGCCTCGCGTTCTTCTGGGGGGATGCCGGGGCCGTCGTCGGCGACGTAAAACCCGTCGTCTTGGTCTCCCACCACCACCGTCACCGCGTCGCCCCCGTGCTCCACCGCGTTCCGAATGAGGTTCTCGATGAGTTGGTGAAGCCGGGAGCGGTCGGCAATGAGGGTCTGCGTGGTTTGGAGGCGGAGGGTGGCCACGCGCGTGTCGACGGTGTCCCAGGCATCCGCGACGACGTCTGCGAGGGACACCGGCGCGGGGTCGGTGATGGCCGTGCCGCTGTGGGCGAGGGCGAGCAGGTCGTCAATGAGGGCTTCCATCCGGTCCAGCGCCCGATCGGCGCGCTCCAGGTAGTCGTCCTCGCCGTTCTCGCGGGCCAGCGCAAGGTTCCCGGCGGCCACGTTCAGTGGATTCCGTAGGTCGTGCGACACGACCGACGTGAACGCCTCGAGGTGCTCGTTTTGGCTTTCGAGCCGTCGCTGTCGCTCCTGCTGCTGGGTGACGTCGTCGATCACCACGAGCCGGCCGGCCGCGTGGCCCTGGGCCCCCTCGATAGGCGTCACGCGCACCTCGTAGTGGCGTGGAGGCTCTGCCTGTGGCGACGGGGCCGCCTCCACCGTAAGAATTGTTCGGTCAGGCTCCCCGCTGCGAATGTGCGCGTGCAAGTCGTCACTGAGGGGCAGGTCTTGAAGGAGGGTCCCGACGGGAGCAGAGAGGCCCAGCAGCGTCCGGCCCGCTGCGTTGACGTCCACCACCCGGTTCTGGCGGTCCAGGACCACCACCCCCGTGGAGATGCTCTCGAACACGGTGCGCAGCGCAATGGGCGACAGGTCGGTCAGCCGGTACCAGAACATAGCGGTCCAGATGGACACGACGGTTACCGCGAGCGCCACGGGGGTGAGGTCCGCCGCCATCCACTGTAGCGCGTGCGGGATGTTGGCGAGCCACGGAACGCCCATTCCTACCAGCAGGGCGAGGGTCTGGCCTCGGTAGAGGTGCGGGGCCGTCAGGGCGTGGCGTACAAAGAGAACGGTCCCGACGAGCAGGAGCAGGTACGAAAACAGGACGAACCCCCAAAATCCAGGCGCGGGGGTGGACGTGGCGCCCGCCGGCACCGCCGCTGCGTAGTCGATCTTGGTCCAGTACCATTTGTGGTACGGGTTTGTCCAGGCCAGAACGAGGAAGACGCTGCCCAGCGCACCGAGGCCGCCGACGGTGCGGGGCGTCACGTGCGCGTGGTGCCCCGTGTATTCGAGTGCGACGAGGAGGAAGCCGATGGGGGCGCCCACGATCCCGATGTACGTGAGCTGAATCCACCGAAATTCGGCGGTCGGGCTGGTGGCCAGCGTAAGCCCGAGGGTGCCCCCGGCCCAGAGCGCCGTGGCCAGCGCCACGCCTGTAAGGAGGCGGGCCCCTCTCGTCGTTTGGTTGTTCCAGGCGTGGTAGGCAATCCAACACGCCGAGACGCAGGCAAACCCAAGAACGACGATGTATCCCAGCCGGACCATCGGGGCGAGAGGATTCGAGCATCGGGGGCGAACAAAATCCCAAACTGCCGCCGCAGTCTTTGGTTGCTGCGCTGGATCGGACGCCAGTCTTGTAGGTTGACACCGTCCCACGGTCCCTTCTGCACTGTCCCTGCCGTGCCTCATGTCCCATTCTTCGGCCGCTGCTCCCGGTTCTGATCCGTCCCATCCCCGGCGCGTGCTTGCATGGGGCGCTGGGCTCGTTGGGGGACTTGCCGTTCTTGTTCTGGCGGCGGCGCTCGTGCTGCCGCGCCTGTTCACCTCCGAGCAGCTTAAGGGATACGTCGTTCCCCCGCTGGAAGAGGCAACCGGGCGACAGGTGAGCATCGACACCATTGAGCTCCGCGTACTGCCGTGGCCGGCCATTCGCGTTGCCGGCTTCCGGCTTGCCAACGCCAAGGGGTACGGCACCAAGCCCGCGGTACAGGCACGCGCCCTCAGCGTAGACGTGGCCCTCTGGCCTCTGCTCGGGGGGGACCTCCGGCCCACGGCGGTTGGCCTGGAGGCGCCCGTGGTGCGGTACGAGGTGGGTGCCGACGGGCGCACCAACTTCCAGGGGATGGAGGGAGCGGACACCACAGCAACGGATCCGTCGGAGGGCCCCTTGCTCGGCGGCATTCCACTTTCGGACGTGCGCGTCTCTCAGGCCCAGTTCCACTACACCGACCGCCGCACCGGACGGGCCGTGCGCCTCGGCTTCGATGCGCGTGGAGGCATGCAGCCCCAGGCGAGCACCCTCACAAGCAGTGGAACCGTCACCGTGCAAACGGCCCGCGCCCTGCTGCCCAGCGTGGCCTCCGACACCCTGGTGCTGCAAGATGCGCAGGCCACCTACGACGTGCAGGTGGCGCCCTCCGCGGGAACTGTTGCCTTCCGCACGCTTCGCCTCGACACGGCTCCCCTAACCCTTTCGGCCACGGGCACGGTCGCAGGGCTCAACGACCGGCCCACGCTCGACCTCTCCATTGAGACGGGCGACACGGACCTCGCCGAGGTGGCGGCCTTTGTGCCGGCAGCAGCCGTGGACGGGCTCAATCCCCAGGGCACGCTTAGCCTCACGGCCACCGTGTCCGGCCGCCCGTCCGATACGACTGGCGCCCGCCCCCTTACTGTGGCGGGCCGCGGGCACCTCAGCGGCGTTGGGGCCGACTACGACGGCACGGCCCTGCTACGAAACCTGAACGCCGATCTGGTTCTCGCTCCCGATTCGGTAGCCTTCCAGTCGGTGCAGGGACAGATGCTTGGCGGGGCGTTGTCGGGGCGCGTGACGATCCGTGGGCTGCGAGACCGTCCCCGCGTGGTGGGGCGGCTGGCGGGCGCGGCGGACCTGCCCCGGGCTGCGACGTGGGCCGCGGTCGGCGAGGAAAGCGCCGTGGAGGGGACGGCCGAATACGACATACGCTTTGCGGGCCCGCTTGACGCCCCCGGGGCCCTCCGCCCCAGAGGCCAGATTCGCCTTGCCGACGTACAGGTGCCCTACACGTCCTTCCGCGCGCCCCTCGAAATTCCCAGCACCACCGTTGACCTTGCTGGCACCGGCCTTGCGACGAATCGCTTCACGGTCCGCTCCGGCACGCAGACCGTCTCCGTTCGGGCATCTGTGCAGAACCTCTTCCCGGTGTCGAGGGGCCTTGCGAGGCCCGATCCTGCCCTCTCGGCCACATTCTCGCTCGCGGCCGACCGGCTCGACCTCGGGGCGCTCTATCCGGAGCCCGACACTGGGGCGGTCCACTACTCGGATCTCTTTGCGGCGCACCTTTCCGGCGCGAGCCTCAACGGACAATCGCCCGAGTCCGTCGCCGAAGGCCTGTACGGCGGCGTTGAGCTGCCTGCTTACACCGTGGAGGGGCGTGTGGAAATCGATACGTTGATCAACGATCCCCAGCGCTACGAGAACCTGGCGATGGACGTGCGGCTCGACGACCAGCGGCTCGCCCTTCGCAATGTAACGGCCACCACGTACGGCGGGGCCCTCCGCGGGCGGCTGACGCTCGACCAGGGAGCGCCACCGTCCTCGGCCGCACGGAAGAGGGGGGAATCGGTGCTGCTGGCCGCCGCACAGCCGGGCCGGGCGCCACCGCCACCGCCCTCGACGCTCACGTACGACGTTGAGCTCCAGGACGCACAGGCTGGGGCCGTATTGCGCGACTGGACCTCCCTCGGCCGCTTCGTGACGGGCACTCTCACGCTCGATGCCGACGGGAGCACGCCGCTGACGAACGGGCTCCTGCCCAAGGCGGCCGCGTTTCGCGCCGTCGGGCGGTCGCTTGTCGCCAACGGCGGGCTGTCGCTGGACGTGGGGCCCGCTCAGGCCCTCACCGAAGCCCTGAAGCTTCCCATCCCGTCCCTCCAGCAGTTTGGGCGCCTCGGCGGTCCCTTTACGATTCGAGACGGGCAGTTTCAACTTGATACGTGGGATTTCCGCGGCTCTCAGTTTGAGGGACGCGTACAGGGCGCACTGGGGTTTGGGGGGCGCATGGACCTGAAGATGACGATGGAGCTTCCGGTCTCGGCACTGCAGCAGTCGAACCTCGTGGCGCAGCTGGGTGGGGACGGCGGCCCCCTCAGGACCCTGGTGGAACGGCTTGCCGGCGGTCCCTCTGCCGACGCGACCGTGCCGGTGACCGTGCGGCTTGGGGGCACCATGCGGGCCCCCACCGCCACGGTGCTCAACCAGGACGCCGTCCGGGGCCGAATCCGGTCGCTGGCGAAAGAGGCGGGCCTAAACGCGCTCCGCGACTTCTTCGGCGGCGGAGGGTGAGACACAGAGACACAGGAAGGCGAGAAGCACGGACGAGAGGACGGAGCGGGCACGAGAGTCGTCTACGGGGGGCTGGCCCCCCAGAGCCCGAGTGCGTACCGCTCAGCCCGCGCGTCCGCAACCGGCGAGTCGCCGCGGGCGGCCGGAATCAGGTGCTCGGCCAGCAGGCGCAGGATGCGTTCGTTGTGGTCGTCGCTGCCGCGAGGGCGAGTGCGGAGCGAAGAGGTAACCGCCACGACGAGATGAAGACGCGGGACCACGAAGACGTACTGCCCGCCGTAGCCCCAGGCAAAGGCCACCTGCTCCCCGCCAAAAAGGTGGGTGAACCAGAGGTAGCCGTACTGATGGTTGTTGTAGGTGGAGCGGACATAGGTACGCCACGAGCGATCGATCCACGCCGCGGGAAGAATGCGACGGCCCCGGAAGGTGCCGCGGTTTAGGTACAGCTGGCCGAAGCGGAGCAGGGCGCGGGGCGTGAGGGCCATGTTGTTGCCGCCGAAGTAGCGCCCCGCGGGCGACCGCTGCCAGCTCCGGATGCGCACGCCGAGTGGATCGAACAGACGCTCCTGGGCAAAGGTGCGCAGCGACTGGCCGGTCGCCCTGGAAAGAACGGCGCCGAGCACGTGCGTAGTGCCGGTGCTGTAGATCATCTCGCCACCGGGGCGGTCCACCATCGGGCGCCGCAGGGCATTGGCCACCCAGTTGCGGCTCGACACCCAGGCGCCGTAGTTGCCGAAGCTCGTGGATTCGAGGCCCGCCTGCTGCGTAAGCAGGTCGTGGAGGGTAATGCGCTGCTTTTGTGGGGCGTCGGCCAGGAGGGTCGGGAAGAACGGCCCGATGGGCTGGGTGACGCCGTCGAGCGCGCCGTCCGCCAGGGCGATGCCGGTGAGGGCACTGAGGATGCTCTTGCTGGCGGACTTGAGGTTGGCGCCCCGATCAGCCGTCCTGCCGTTGAAGTAGACCTCGGCCACCGTTGTGTCGCCGCGCGCCACGAGCAGGCTGGTAAGCGGCGCGAGGGAGGCGGCCCGATCCACGGCCTCCGCCAGGGCAAATGCATCGAAGCCGTGGGCATCGCCAGGATGTGCGCGCCAGGTTGCAGTGCGCTGCGCAGCGGCGGGGAAGGCGGCCAGGGTGGACGCGAGCACCAGGCCCGCCACAGTCAGCAGGGCACAGGGGCGGGGCGAAGAGGCAGCGTTCGTCATTGCGTGCGCGGCGCCGGAGCCTCCCAGTCGAACTGCTCCTTGCTCATGTCTTCGTCCACCGGCACCGGGTAGTGGCCGGTGAAGCAGGCGTTGCAGTAGCCCAGGTCGCCATGGTTGGCGCGCTGGACGGCCTTCATGAGTCCCTCCACCGACAGGTACGCGAGCGAGTCGACGCCTAGGTAGTCGCGCATTTCCTCGATGCTGTCGAACTTATTGGCCAAAAGCTCGTCGGCGTCGGGGAAGTCCATCCCGTAGAAGCACGGGCTAATGACAGGGGGGGAGGAGACGCGGAAGTGCACGCTCTTGGCGCCGGAGTCGCGCAGCATCTTCACGAGGTAGCGCGCCGTGGTCCCCCGCACGATCGAGTCGTCGAGCACCACGACGGTCCGGTCCTCCAACAGGCCCTGCACCGTGTTGAACTTGCAGCGCACCTTCATCTCGCGGCGGTCCTGGCCGGGGGCGATAAAGGTGCGGCCCACGTAGTGGTTGCGGATGAGGCCGAGGTCGAACCGGCAGCGCCGCCCCATGTCCTGACACTCCTCCGCAAACCCGAGTGTGGAGGTGTTGGCCGAGTCCGGCACCGGCACCACGATCGGGGTCTTCTCGTCGTCCTCCGCCTCCTCGGGAATGGGCGCCTCCTGGGCCAGCTGGATGCCGAGCTGGCGCCGCACCTTGTCCACCATCTCCCCAAAGATCTGCGAGTCGGGGCGCGAGAAGTAGACGTACTCGAAGACGCACTGGCTGACCCCGTACTTCGTCGGGATCTCGTGGCTCTCGAAGTCACCGTCGCTCACGCACCCCTCGCGGTCGATCACCAGGATCTCGCCCGGCTCAATGTCGCGCACGTACTCCGCGTCGATCATGTCGAAGGCGCACGTCTCGCTGGCGACGCAGTAGGCCGGCCCCTCGTGGCGCTCCGGCGTCTCCAGGCGGCCCAGGGCAAGCGGCCGGAACCCGTTCGGGTCGCGGACGGCAATCATGTGCTCGTCCGTCATCAGGAGCAGCGAGTAGGCGCCCTCCACCTGCATGAGCGCGTCGATGATCTGGTCGATGTGGTTCTGGCGGCGGCTCTGGGCCGTGAGGTGAAGGATGAGCTCGCTGTCGCTGGTGCTCTGGAAGAGGGTGCCCCGCTCCCGAAAGCTGTCGCGGAGCTCCTTGGCGTTGGACAGGTTGCCGTTGTGCGAGAGGGCGAGGTTCCCCTTGCGGTGGTGCACCACGAGGGGCTGGATGTTGGCCCGGTTCGAGGAGGCCCCGCTTGTAGAATAGCGGTTGTGCCCAATGCTGGCGTCGCCCAGGAGCTGCGTGTTAAAGAGATCCGGATCGTCGAACACATCCAGCACGAGCCCAAAGTCCTTGTGGGCCGGCATGACGGGCTGGCCGCGCTGCTCGTCGTAGGTGGAGGTGACAATGCCGGCTGCCTCCTGCCCGCGGTGCTGCAGCGCGTGGAGCCCGTAGTAGGTGTGGCGGGCGGCCTCGGGGTGGTTGTAGATGCCGAAGATGCCGCAGTGCTCTTGCACGGCGTTGCTCATAGGACGAGGGCGGACGAAGCCGGGAACGAGTAGGCGGAAGAAAAAGCGGGCGTACCGCGACGATCAGCGCGGATTCGTGCAGAAACCAACCGCAGGTACCAAAACTACGGCTACCTTTCGATGATCCCGGCCGGGCCGCCCCGACAGGGTCCGTTGCGGGCACCCATTCGCCGTGACGTGCTAAAGGGCGATCACGCCCACGGCCAGCGCAATGCCTACCGCGTTGGCCACAAAGTCCTTGGCACTGGCCCGGCCAGTGGGGCGCGAGGCGTCGTACAGCTCCTTCGCAAGCCCGACGGTGGCCCCGCTTGCCACAGAGACGGGAAGGGCGTCGGCCTCCGTCCAGCCCGCATTATTGACGAGTACGTACTGGGTGGAGAGGGTCCAGAGTCCACTAACCACCATGTGCCGAGCCTTGTCGCGGGCGAGCCACCGGTCGCGCGGCGGGGCGAGGGCAACCGGGCGTACGGATGCGACTCGCCCGGTGCAGCAAAGCCCCCACGCAGAAAGAGAATGCGTCCTTCCGGAGGCGCAGTCCCTCGAAGGGCCGCTTGGACCTGCACGACCCTCCACCGCACGACCCTCCACCGCACGACCCTCCATCATATGAACCTCCACCATACGAATTCCCATCGCACGACCCCTCTCTTCGCAAGAGGGCGCGCCGCGGTCTCCTCGGCTTTGGAGGGGCAGGAGCACCAGGACGAGTAGGGCAAGAAGTCCCCATCCTCCAAGGCGACCGGAAACGGCGATAGCGGGGTGAGGCACAGCGAGTTGCAGGGAGATCGAAAGCCCGAACTGTTACAGAATTCCGAAGGCGTAGCCCATCACAATGCCAAAGACAACGACGGGAATGACGTACCGCATCATGAAAGTCCACGCACGGACAAGACGCTGAGTCATGACAGCGCTTCCCTGCACCAGCTCCTCCGCGGCGTGGTCGGCCCCCCATACCCAACTGATGAAGATGCTCAGGAAAAAGGCCCCGACCGCCAGCCCGGCGCTCCCGATGAGGTAATCGAGGATGCCGAGAAAGTTGTTTTGGCCAAAGAGCCCGCTTTCGCCGAAGAGGTAGCTCATGTCGCTGAAGGCCCCGGAGGCCCCCTGGGAGAGCGCCGACGGAATTGCCATAAGGAACACGACCACGCCCACGAGCCAGACCGACTTCTGGCGAGACCATTGCTTTTCATCGACGAAATACGAGACCACGACCTCCAAGAGCGAAATGCTCGACGTAAGCGCGGCGATTGAGAGCAGGAGAAAGAAGAGGACGCTCACAAGGCCCCCAAGAGGCATCTGGGAGAACACCTTGGGCAGCACCACAAAGACGAGAGCGGGGCCGGTTTCAGGGTCGGCCCCCATCGCAAAGATGGCAGGAAAGATCATGAGGCCAGCCATCAGGGCAATGAGCGTATTGAAGAGGACCACGTACACCCCAGAGATGGCAATGTCTTCTCGCTTCGGCAGGTACGAGCCGTACGTAATCATGGCCCCCATGCCGAGGCTCAGCGTGAAGAACGCCTGGCCGAGAGCCGCGATAAACAGGTCGAACGTAATTGCCGAGAAGTCGGGCACCAGGTAAAACGCAAGCCCCTCCATGGCGCCTTCCAGCGTCACGGCCCGAAAAATGATGAGCAGAATCAGCACGAAGAGGATAGGAAGGAGGATCTTGGCCCATCGTTCGATTCCTTCCTCAATGCCCCCGGCCACCACAAGAAAGGTAAGAAGCAGGAAGACGCCCAGCAGAGCGATCACGAGGGCCGGAGAGGCCGCAAATTCTTGAAAGCCCATAGAGGGGGCAATGACGTCCTTCACGGCGTAGCCCACGGCCCAGCCGGCCACCACGCTGTAGTAGCTCAAAATCACGAAGCCGGCCAGCACGCAGAATCCGCCCACCAAGATCCAGGCCGATCCGCTTCCCGTGATGGACTTGATGGCCCCGACCGGGTTTCGTTGGCTGTTGCGGCCTAGCGAGAGCTCGGCATAGAGGTACGGCATGCCGATGAGGAGGACGCAGAGGAGGTATACCAGCACGAACGCCCCCCCGCCTCCTTCGCCCGCAAGGTAGGGGAATCGCCAGATGTTGCCCAGTCCGATCGCCGAGCCGGCGGCGGCCAGCACAAATCCCAGACGAGAACCCCACTGTTCACGCTCCGCGGTTTTCGTTGCCATGTTTTTGCGGTCGGTTCGTCGAAAGAAAGGGCGACGGGAGAACCGTTGCTGTCGCTGTGCCTGCGAAACCATGTGCACCTCCGGCACGCGTGTGCCGGGACGATGCAACATACGGCGAAAATAATGCGTGACCCCGGTGATCGCAACGAGCCTCGCAGTAACGAGGGACCCCTTGGGCGAAGAATTATTCAAGATGAAGCTCGGCTGCGGGACTTGCGGGGGGCATCGCGGAGCCTCGTCGGCTGGCCCGAGAGGCTGCGGCCCCGCAATTACGGCCCCGCGTGAGCGGGACTTCCTGGCTACAGGGCTCCGGTCGCGTCTCGGCTATGCCTCCCACGCGTCGGTGTCCGGGTAGGCTGCCCGGTCGTGGTACGACTGGAGCCGGGGCACCACCTGTGCGAGGTAGTAACGCGTATCAGGGCCGTCGGGAAGATCCGACAAGGAAGCCAACTCGATGTCGCCGGACGACGTGTAGAGCCGCACACGTCCTGCGGCTTCGTCGGGCGGGCCGAAGGCGTAAAGAAGGTACTCCCGCGTCTCTTCCACCTTTTCTATAGAGATTGGCAATCCCATGCGAGGCGAGCGGTCGGTGCGGTGAGGTCGGGCAGGTCACGGATCGTAGGCGCCATGCGCTACAGTGGCACGCGCCACAATGCAGGGAGGCTCGCAAAAATTAACAGTTTCTCCACAGTCCGTCCCTCCACAGTCTGCCGACCGGCGTCGTTCAGGCAAGATCGTGTGGGCGTATCTCCATCATCCACGTCTCCGCCGGCACATGCGTTCATTCTTCCACCCGTGTTCTTCCATTCGCCGCTAAATCCCCGATGCGATGAGCAGTTCGATGTCGCGATGGCTCATCCCAAACATCGACGCCAGGCTCTGCTTGGTGAGGTGCTGCCGGTACACGTACGTCCCGTTTCGCAGCCCCTCGTCCTGCCAGAGGGCCTCGTTGATGGAGCCGGCCTCGCCGATGCGAAGGAGGTAGGGGACGAGCACGTGCGTGAGGGCGTAGGAGGCCGTGCGGGCGGCGTTGGAGGGCATGTTGGGCACGCAGTAGTGGATGATGTCGTGCCGTCGGTACACCGGCTCGGAATGGGTGGTGGGGCGGCTCGTCTCGATGCAGCCGCCCTGGTCCATCACTGCGTCCACGATGACGCCGCCCGGCGACATGGCCTGCACCATGTCCTCCGTGACGAGGAGGGGCGAGCGCTCGCCGCCTGTTACCATGGCGCCCACCACCACGTCGGCCGAGCGGACGGCCTGCCGCAGGTAGTGTTCGCTGGCTACGGCCGTCGTGATGCTGCGGTCGAGGTAGTGCTCCAGGTCGCGCAGGGCGCCAAGCTCAGTGTCGAGCACGATGACGTGGGCCCCGTAGCCGAGCGCCGTGCGCGCGGCCCACTCCCCAATGACGTCGGCCCCTAGAATGACGACCGTGGCGGGCGGCACCCCCGAAATGCCGCCCAGCATGACGCCCTTGCCGCCCTCGTTGCTTTCCAGGTAGCGCCCGGCAATTTGAATGGCCATTGATCCGGTAATCTCGTGCATCATGCGCACGAGGGGAAAGGTGCCGTCCGGATCGCGGATGAACTCGAACCCGATGCCCGTGATGTTGAGCCGCATCAAGTGATGCAGAAACTCGGGCGTGGTGCCGCCCAAGTTAAGCGCGGAGAGGAGGATCTGCCCCTCCTGAAGCAATTCCATCTCGTCCTCCACCGGCGGCCCCACCTTCACAATCAGGTCGCAGCGCTCGTACAGGTCTTCCGGGTCTTTGACGAGCTCGGCCCCGGCGTCGGCGTACTCCTGGTCCTGAAAGTGCGCCTCGTGGCCGGCGCCCTCTTCCACGTACACCTCATGTCCGTTAGCCACCAGGGCGCCGGTGCCGCTCGGGGCCAGGGCCACGCGTTGCTCCTCGTTCCCCACCTCTCGGGGCACTCCGATGCGAAGTGACTGATGCTCATCGTCTTCCGTAAGGGGCTTCTCCTTGGTCATGAGGCCGTGCTCGCGCTCGAAGCCCTGTTGCAAGGAGGGAATTTCCATAGAGATCGTTGGCGTCCCGACAAGGTCGTTTGGAGGCTGGTGTCGCCGATCCGGACGGTGGACCGAGCGCGTAGCCCAAGCTATAAAACGATGGTCGCATTTGCACACTTTATCCTCTAGGGAGACACAAGCACAGGAACCCAGGAACGAGAGCATTCGTGCAGGAGCGGCACTTCGCCGCTTCGTTTTTGGAGGTACGCGATCTGCCCATGTCCGAAAAGTCCCCCCACTCGCCCGTTGCCATCGTTGGGGCTGGCGCCCTGGGCACCGCGCTTGCTCGTGCCCTCGTGGCGAACGGGCATCGGGTCGAAGCGGTGCTGAGTCGAACGGCCGCGTCTGCACGGGCGCTTGCCGATCGGGTGGGCGCCCCGGTGGGGAGTGCGTCGTGGGAGGCCCTGCCGCCGTCCGTACGACTCGTGTGGATTTGCGTGCCGGACGATGCGATTGGGGCCGTGGCGGAGGCCCTGGCGGAGGTCAATCATCCATGGCCCGACACCACTGTGGCACATACGTCTGGGGCCAAGGCGGCCGCGGTTCTTTCTCCGCTCGAACAAGCAGGCGCCGCGCCCCTCAGCTTTCATCCGATGCAGGCGTTTGCGGGGAACACGCCCCCGGAGGCATTCTCGGGCATCGTGGTGGGCCTGCAGGGCGCCCCGGCGGCGGTGGAGCAGGGGGCTACGGTGGCCCAGACGCTCGGCGCACGGCCCGTGCGGCTCTCCGCCCACGACAAAGCGCGCTACCACGCCGCCGCGGCGCTCGCGTCCAACGGACTGGTGGCTCTCATGGCTGCCGTGCAAGAACTGCTGCCCTTGCCTCAGGGAGCCCCCTCCGCCCCTGCGGACCACGGCGGGGTGGCGCCCCTCGTGGCGCACACGTGGGATAATCTGCAACGCAGTGCCCCGGAGGAGGCGCTCACCGGCCCAGTGGCACGAGGCGACGAGGAGACGGTTCGCGCGCACCTGGAGGCCCTTCGGGACGAGACGCCGCACCTTCTGCCCCTGTACACGGCACTCTCGACAGAAATGGTGCGGGTGGCCGTCCGAGGCGGGCATCTGTCCCCCAGCCAGGCCGAGACGCTCCGTGCCCGTCTTCGAGCGGCCGCGGACATTCCCGGCACAGACGAGACGGGCGGCGAGTCGGGCCTGGGCTCATCCGGCGCGTAGGGTGGGCTGCGCTGAAGCAATGCGTGAGCAGCCCGCCCGCAACCGCCTTCGCGTTGAATGTCTCGGATGCTCGTCTTTTCTTTACACTGCCGAAACAGACAAAGGAACCCCTACACGGCTCTCGATTTTACGACGGCCTGTTCCAGGAAGCCGTTGCTTCTGCCACGCAAAGCACCCTGCTGCATCCGCGCAGCACCGCGCGAGCAACACTCTGCACGACGATTCACCGGCATAATTCCCCGTCGACGCGATGGAAGCTCAAGCTGACCGGGAGTCTCTCGGGGACAAATCGTTCCTCACCGACCACGACCCGGAGGAGGGCCCCGAGCCTGCCCGTCCGGACCTCGACTCGCTACAGAGGCTTGTCGAAAAGTCCAACTGCGAGTCCACCCCCTACCAGTCGGTAGCCGTGGCCGCCGTCCAAATTTTGGAGCAGGCCCTTCGCCACGAGCGCCAAGTGGCGGAGGCCGCGCTTTCTCTCGGCCAGCAGGAAAAGCTCACCTCTATGGTGCAGATGGCCGACCGAGCTGTGTCGGTGCTCCGAGACACCCTCAGCGCGCAGGGCCACAAGGTGATGCACCTGTGCGCCCGCCAGTCCGGAGCGGCGGACGCCTCAGCGTCTGCCACGTCCTCGGAGCCGTCGTGGCGCCCTGTGCTGACCAGCGCCCTGGAGGTGCTCGAGGAAGGAACGAATCGCATGGTGTCTCTCACGACCGGCCAGCCGTCTGGAAGCCCGGCCCGCAAGCTGAGCCGACACATCGCGCAACTGCTTCGCAGCCATCACGACGTGCTGTTGATAGAGGCGGAAGAGTGGACGGCGTAGCCCAGGCCCGTGTTCGTGCTCGCGGCCCTCGGGCCTACCACCCCGCGTCTCGTTGGCTCTGCCGGAGCCCGTCTGCACATGCCTTCGCCTCCCCGGCGGCCGATTTTTGCGAACCCACGATCTCGAATCCAAGCGTACCCCCCCGAATGCCCACCGCCCCTTCCGACCTCAGCGAACAAGAGCAGCGCCGCCGCGAGGAGCGCGACGCGCTCGAGCAGCGCGGCATCGATCCCTACCCTTACGCCTGGGAGGTCGACGCCCATGCCGCCGACATCCTCGACACCTTCGACGACGACACACACCAGCCCGAGGACGGCGAGCCGGGCGACTACGAGGTCTCCATCGCCGGGCGCATCACCGGCCTCCGCGTGATGGGCGGCTCCGCCTTCTTCGACCTGCGCGACGAGAGCGGCACCATCCAGGTGTACGTGCGCTCGCAGGACCTGGGCGAGGAGTTCTACGAGGAAGTGTTCACGGAGCTGTTCGACATCGGCGACATCGTGGGCATCGAGGGCTTCGTCTTCCGCACCGGCATGGGGGAGGTCACCGTCCGGGCGGCTGACAATTTCCAGCTGCTGGCCAAGTCGCTGCGCCCGCCGCCCCCGGTGAAGGAAGAGACGGAGGACGGCGAGGTCGTGGAGCGCCACTACGAGGTCACGGATAAGGAATTCCGCTACCGCCAGCGCTACGTCGACCTCTTCGTGAATCCCGACACGCGGGACGTCTTCCGCCAGCGGGCCGAACTCATCTCGACGATGCGCGACTTTCTGGACGAGCGCGGCTACCTGGAGGCCGAGACGCCGGTCCTGCAGCCGGTGTACGGCGGCGCCACGGCGCGGCCCTTCAAGACGCACCACAACGCGCTCGACATGCCGCTCTACCTCCGCATCGCGGACGAGCTCTACCTCAAGCGGCTCCTGGTGGGCGGCCTGGAGGGCGTCTACGAGATCGGCAAGGACTTCCGGAATGAGGGCCTCAGCCGGTTCCACAACCCGGAGTTCACGATGATGGAGTGCTACGTGGCCTACAAGGACTACGAGTGGATGATGGACCTGACGGAGAGCCTGCTCCGCACCGTCACCACCGCTCTGCACGACGAGCCGACGATCCCGTTCGAGGGCCACGACATCGACATGACCGGCGCGTGGACGCGCCTCCCCTTCTTCGACGCCATCGAGGAGCAGACCGGCGCTGACCTCTATCAGGCTGACGCCGAGCGCGTCTACGAGGTCGCCAGCGACGAGCTGGGCCTGGACGAGGTAGATCCGGACATGGACCTCGGCGAACTGCTCGACGAGGTCTTTAGCGAAACTGTGGAGCCCGAAATTATCCAACCCACCTTCATCACCGATTATCCGGTCGAGCTGAGTCCCCTCGCCAAGAAGCACCGCACGAAAGACGGGCTCGTGGAGCGGTTTGAGCTCATTGTGGCGGGGCGCGAGATTGCCAACGCCTTCAGCGAGCTCAACGACCCGCAGGACCAGCGTGAGCGCTTCGAGGCGCAGGCGCGCCAGCGGGCCGACGAGCTGGATGGGGTGGCGGCGAACGACCTGATCGACGAGGACTATCTGCGTGCTCTAGAGTACGGCATGCCCCCCGCCGCCGGGCTCGGCATCGGCATCGACCGCCTCACCATGCTGCTCACGGGGCAAGGGTCGATCCGCGACGTCATCCTGTTCCCCCTTCTGCGCCCCGAGCAGTAGCTCTCCGTCCCCAAAGACCACGTCCAGAATCGAACCCCGTCCGATTAAGCCTCGTCCAAGGTCGATTTGCAAGGCCGAGGCGGCGCTGTGCAGGGGCCCTCGGCGTTCTCGTTCCACGCCGTGGCGGCTGTGGAACGACGCGTTGAGCCTATGCCGAAACCCCGTCTGGGTACAGACAGGGGCGTTCAGGGCCATCTCATGTCTGCACTGCACACCGCCCACGGTGTCGACGTTGAGGAACCAGTGGGCGACCGCGTCCTCGTGACGGGCAGCCGCAACGTCCGGCGGCTACGGGGGACAGTGTGGTGGGATGGATCAGTGTGGTGTCGTTGCTCAGCGATTGGTTCAACATCATCGCCCTGTACATGATCGCCCTGTACGTGCTGATCATGTCTGGCCCCGCGGCCAGTGCAGATAGCGGGGTGCTGAGCACGGTCATGCTGCAGAAACGAACGACGGATCGGCTTCGGGGCCGGTCTTTGCAGAGGGGGCCTCGTGAAGGCTTCTCGTGGCGAGTGCCGCATCCCTTTCGAGTTCCATGGCCGCCGCGCAGAAGACGGCTGGCCAGGAAGAGGGAGCAAAATGAGAGGACAAAATCAGGCATCACAACAAAAACGGGCGGACCTCCAGGCCGGAGGCCCGCCCGCAATGGGCAGTGCACGAGACGTCGGTGCACAACCGGGAAGGGGCTACATGTTGCCGCCCTCACGCTGCGGGATGGAGTCGGCCCGGCGGTACTGGCGGGTGCCCCCCTTCTTCGTGGTGACACCTTCGACCTGGCCCTGGCCGCTGGTCATGATGCGGGAGCCGGGAACGCCACTGTCTCGGTAGAAGGACGAGACGGCTTCCGCCCGATCCGACGACAGCGACTGCTCGTTGCGCTCGCCGGGGGCCGCAAAGCCCTCGACCTGAACAGTCAGGTTGGGGCACTGCGAGAGAAGGTCCGCGTTCTCTTGCAAGCTGCTCCGCGCCTCGTCGGTGAGCGTGCTGGAGTTGCGCTCGAAGAACGCCGAGTTGAACTCGCTGATCGTGGTGCACACCTCGGGCAGCACCCGATTTACGCGAACCGTCACCGTGCGGGTGTCCTCGCCGACATTGTTTGAAGTGCGCAGGCGCGCGGTGTACTGGCCCGGATCTTCGTAGGTGTGGGTGGGAGACTGGCTCATCGCGCTCGACCCATCCCCAAAGTTCCAACTGTACGAGACGGGGCTGTCGCCCTGTACGTTGCTGCTAAAGCGCACGGTCTCGCCCTCGTCGACCGGGTTCGGGGTTGCGTTGATGGACGTGATCGAGGCGGGCTGGGGCGGCTCCACCACCCGCACAGAGATGGTGTCCGCGTCGGAACCGCCCTCGTTGCTTGCCTGAAAGCGGATAGAGTACCGTCCTGTGGAGCTGTAGCTGTGGTTGGTGAGCAGGCCGGAGCCGGTAGACCCGTCGCCGAAGTTCCACGTGTAAGTGACGGGCTGGTCGGCCTCCTGGTTGATTGAGGCTTCAAAGGTGCCGGACTCGTTGGTCTCAAGGGTGTCTGGGCCACTCACGGATTGAACGACAGGAGCAGTGGCTCCACAGCCGGACAAGAAGAGTCCGCCGATCACGAGAAGAAGGGGGAGCCAAAAGGATATGCGTGCGCGCATGCCTGTGAGGGATTTTGGATTCGTCATAGGTCGGGTGTGTTTGGAGAAAGCAAAGGCCACGAGGGAAAAGAGCGTTTGCCAACCATGCCCAAGATATGGGACATGATTCGGACACGCAATTTCGTGGGCAGGAATGGGGAGGAATTCCCCCGTGCTGAAGGGGCCTATGGAGAACGAGAGGGAGCAGCGGGCAGAGGCCCGGCTCTGCGAACCCACCGTTCTTGCCGCGGCGCGCTACTCAAGCTCGTCCACGTACTTTTCGAGTTTGCTCTTTCTGTTTGCCGCCTTGTTTTTGTGAATGACTCCTTTTGCGGCAAGCCGGTCCAGGTCGCCCTTCACGTCATTTAGAAGGTCTCGCGCTGCCTCCGGGTCGTCTAGGGCGCGGAGTTTTTTGATCTTGGTGCGGACGCGGCTCTTCTGCGACTTGTTTCGGTGCTGCCGCTTCTTATTCTGCCGCATCCGCTTCTTCGCAGATTCGTGCTGAGGCATGGGGGAAAAGAGGTTGTGGGGTAAGAATAGGCGGTGCAAGACATTCAGGTCTATCCGCCCGTAACAGACTCGCCCCGCGGCAAGGTTCCTCGCAGGCCTGAGAAAATTACGCGAGTCTGAGGGCCAGGACCCAGGCAGCAACCAGATGCAGCGAGAGCAGAAACCGAGAGCGGTGCCGCCCGTTTCGGCGAAAATCCTACGGACTCTTCGAAAAGAGGCCCTCCTGCAGGGGAGGCCGTGGAGCGTCCGAGCAGGGAGCCCTGGCGGCCGGAGCGCGCCGGCGCTGTCGACGGCTCCGTGCAGTTCCCGTCCACGCACTCTTCGAAACAACGTGTTCTCATGTGGTCGTTTCTCGCGCACCTCGCCCGCAACCCGGGAGGGGAGCACACCGTGGTGGTCATGGACGCAGAGGGCGTCGGGCAGACGCGGCGCTACCAGGTGCGACCGTCCCGCCTGCTTGTGGCGTGGAGCGGGAGCTTGCTGCTGGCGGGCCTGCTGGTGGCCGGGCTGCTGGCGTTTACGCCCCTGCGCACCCAGATCCCGGGGTACGGCACGGAAGAGATTGAGCAAAGCGCCCGGCTGAACACCATGCGCCTTCGGGCCCTGCAGGACTCACTGGCGGCGCAGCGCCGGTACATCACGCAGCTGCGGAGCCTCATCACGGGCCGTGTCGATTCGGTGGCCCAGTCCGGAGGCGCTCCCCCGGCGGCCTCACAAGCAATTCGGGCGCCCGTTTCCCAGAGGCGCGCGCCGGACGATCCTCGGAACGAGGCACCGAATGCCCACCGACAGCCGGCTCTCGTTCCCTCAGGGGGCGCGGCAACTGAAGGAGCCGCACCCGGCGGCGTGGCGCGGGGGGTGGGCCTATCGTTCCCACTGCCGTCCCCCGTCGAGAACGGATTCCCGACGCGCGAGTACAGCGCCGAGACAGGACACTACGGGATCGATGTGGCGGTGTCGGAGGGCGAATACATCCGGGCGGTGGGCGGTGGGTACGTCGTGTGGGCGGACTGGACGCAGGATGGCGGGCACACCATTGCAGTTCAGCACGCCGACGGGTATCTTTCCATTTATAAGCACAACAATCGCCTGCTGAAGCGCCGCGGAGACCGGGTGGCGGTGCAGGAGCCAATCGCTGTAAGCGGAAACACCGGAGCCATCACAACTGGGCCGCACTTGCACTTCGAGCTCTGGCGAAACGGCCTCGCGCAGGGCCCGAGGGCGTTCATCGCGGGGTGGTAGTAACGCACACGCTTCACAGGCCCTTTGGGCCGCCCGCCAATGCACCTTCCCGAAGGAGAACACGCCCCGGCCGAGGCCGGCACCGTCTGCACTTTGCACTCGTACCGCCTCCTTTTATCTTATGGGCCTCTTCGGCAACAACACTCAATCGAACGACACATCATCCTCCATGGCAAGCCAAGCAGGAAACGTTCAGGACCAGGTAAATCTCGTTGGCGAAGGGACGGTCTTCGAGGGGACGATCCGCGCAGAGAGCGATGTCCGTGCCAGTGGGCGCATCGTCGGCACGCTGGAGGTGGAGGGCAAAACGATGATTGCCGAAGAAGGGGCCGTGGAGGGAGAGATCATCGCCACCAACGCCGAAATTGCTGGTCAGGTACAGGGGGAAATTCACGTGGAGGAGCGTCTCGTCCTTAAAAGCACGGCCCGCATTGATGGGACCATCGAAACTGACCGACTTGTCGTGGAGGAGGGGGCGCAGTTCACGGGCGAGTGCGAGATGGGCACGCCCATTCCCGACAGCATGGGCGCGTCCAGCGAAGAGGGGCGGCGGAATGGGAAGGCGCGCTCGGAAGAACAAAAAGCAGATGACGCGGACCGCTCGGAGGAGATTGCAGGGGCGTAGGCTGCCCACTGGCCCGCCAGGCGGTGGGCCAGAGTGGGAGGCCCGGTGCGATCCAACCAGACCGAAGCTCCACCACACGGAGCCCGCAGCGTATGGAGCGCGCAAGCCCCAGAAATGACGATGCTGATTCTCCGCCCTCCGACTCTTTGCCCTCTGAGTCGTCCGGCACATCCGAATCTGATACATCCGCCCCCGATACACCCTCGTCCGGCAACGGATTGGGGATTCGAAAGGCACTCCGAGACATCGCCCCGTACCTTGACCTAGGATGGCGCCTCGCGGGGGCTGCGGCGTTTCCACCTCTTCTCGGCGCGTTTGTCGATGTGCAGTTTCAGACCGCCCCGTGGGGGTTGTTCATCGGGGCGCTGATCGGGCTGATCGGGACTGGTCTTCAACTCCGACGGCTTCAGCAAGAATTTCCCTCCTGATCTCGTCCCTCCCAGTCTCGTGCGGAGCCGCCGCAGCGGAGGCACGCCCCCTCGGGCCCGCGCCTCCGAAATTCTTTCATGCACGATTCACTGCTCTTCATAAGTCCTGCACCGCCCCGATGCGTAGGTTCAGGGTCGGCATGGACAAGCGGGCACATGCAGCGTGGAATGGATGTCCTGAACCGCGTATACGAGCGTTTCCCCGAAACACTGGTGTCGTCACGATGACTACGGGGATGTGGCTGGGCGTTGGAGGAGGAGTCGCAACGATTGGGCTCCACGTTGCAGCACGCGTGCTGACGCACCATGCGGCCCTTCAGGCGTCTAGCCGAAAAGCGTTCCTGGTCATCGAGTTGGGCGGGCTCGGGGGGCGAATGAGCCTCGTTTTTGGGGCGATGGTACTGGCCCTCCTGTACGCCCCCGTGCATGTACCGACGTACGTGGGAACCCTTCTCGGGCTGCTCTTCACGAGCATCGCGCTTGAGATTTGGATGATCGTTCGACGGATGCGGCAGGACTGCCTCACGGCGTGAGGAGAAAGACTGCGATCCGTGGTACACATGATCGATACTGCACAAACAAAGACCTTATGATCGGTCGAATTCGCCCTCTTCGGCTTGTTGCCCTCGTCGTACTGGGAGTAAGTTTGGCCCTATCCGCCATGCCCGCAGAGGCGGCGGATGAGGAGGTGACCCTCGAGAGCATTGTCAACAACACCATCATCGGGCACGCAGAGGACGGCTACTACCTCAACTTCAAGCCGTTTGCGCAGGTGGAGCTTCCGCGCATCCTGCTCGTCCGTACGGCGGACGGGGCGCTCACCCTCGAAGCATACGGGAGCACGAAGGGACTTCTGCAAAACGGGCCGTACGGCCTTGTCCACGGGGGCGATGAGGAGGGGCACGCCGCGCCGATTACGGCCTCGGAAGGCCTTGCGGAGGCCATTGCGGCGAAAGAGCACCTTCACGGATCGGTAGTGCGAACCAGCGGACAAGTCGTCGCGGACTTCTCCATTTCACGGCACCTCATCTTCGGATTGCTGGCAATGCTCATTGTGCTGGGGATTTTCATTGCCTTGGCACAGCGCTACAAAAAAGAGCACGACCGCCCCGAAGCCCCCCAGGGTGTCTTCCAGAATATGATGGAAGTGCTGGTCGTCTTCGTCCGCGACGAGATTGCGAAGCCCAACATTCCGGATGGAAAGTGGGCCACGTTCTTGCCCTATCTGCTGACAGCTTTCTTCTTTATCCTCGTCGCCAATATCTTGGGCCTCGTCCCGTTTGCGGGAGCCGCCACCTCGAACATCGCGGTCACGGGAGTCATGGCCATCATGACGTTCGGCATCGTGCTCCTCTACGGCTCGTCCGACTACTATAAGGAGCTGTTGACGGGGCCGCCGGACGCGCCGGTTCTCATTCGGATCATTCTGGTGCCCATCGAGATCATCGGTCTCGTAATGCGGCACCTTGCGCTCGCCATTCGTCTGTTTGCGAACATGATGGGCGGATCGCTCATCATCTTCAGCCTCATCGGGCTGGTCTTCATGATGAACGTGATCATGGGAGAGGCGGCGGCCTGGTCGACCACCGTCATTAGCATAGGATTCACCGTCTTCATCTTGCTGCTCAAGCTGCTCGTTGCCTTCATTCAGGCGTACGTATTCACCATTCTCTCGGCCCTCTTCATCGGAATGGCCGTGGAGGAGCATCACCCCGACGGTGAAGAGGCGGCTGAGCCCGACGTCGGCCTCGACGGCCGGGTCGAAGACCGCCTCGACGCCGTGGAAGACAAGATGGAGGACCGCGTGCAGCCGACGACGGCCTAGCGCCGGGGCGATGTCCGGAGGACGCCGTCAGGCTGCGCAACGCACGACCGCTGCACGACCACTCGCACACTGTACACATCACACTCGGAGAAGAACACTATGGACCCCGCTGCTCTTGCATACCTCGCCGCCGGTCTCGGAGCCGGCATTTCTGCCGTTGGCGCCGCGATCGGAATTGGCCGGCTGGCCAGCTCCTCGATGGACGGGGCGGCTCGCCAGCCCGAAGCCGCCGGAGACATTCGAGGCCTGATGATTGTCTCTGCCGGTCTTATTGAGGGTGTGGCCCTGTTTGCCCTCATTATCTGTCTCCTCCTGGTGCTCTTCGTCTAGGGAGCGTGCCGAAACGGAACGAGAGGATGCGGGCGCAGTGCACGCCCCAAAGGGCCAAAAGTGGTGTGCTATGCGCCGGAGGCTCGGCCTGTTGCCCTCGGCCTGCTGTGCTTTGGTCGAAAGGCTGCTCTCGAAGCCGCGGTGCTGCGGCCCGTCTCCTGAGTCTCTTCCGCAAAAGACCTTTCCACGAAGGCAAAGAAGCCATTGGGCTTCCTTGTGACGGGTCTTGGCCCGCCCTCCCCGCAGCTACATTCGTCGTCCGGTTTGCCGTTGCCCCATGACTGCCCTGCTTGCCCAGAGCCTTGTTACGCCCTCTCTCGGGCTTATTTTCTGGAAAACCGTCGCGTTTCTCATCTTCCTATACGTGCTGTACAGGTTCGGATGGGGGCCGATTACCAATTCCCTCCAGGAGCGCGAAGAAGAAATTGAGAGCTCCATTCAGCGGGCGGAAGAGGCCCTCGCCGAGGCGAAAAAAATCCAGGAAGAGAACAAAGAAGCACGCCGCAACGCCGAGCAGAAGGCGCAGCGCATCTTGCGCGAGGCACGCGAATCGGCCGAAGAGCTGCGAGAGGAAGAAGAAACCAAGACCCGGCGCAAAATTCAGCAGATGAAAGAACAGGCCCAGGCCGAAATCGAGCGGGAAAAACAGGCGGCGCTCCAAGAGCTTCGCGACGAGGTGGCGGATCTCGCTATCCAGGCCGCCCGGAAGATTGTGGAAGACGACCTGGACCGGGATCGCCACCGCGAACTCGTGCGTGACGCCATCGAAGACTTCCCGGCCAACTAGTGCGCCGATCCGCTGGGGCCTCATTCCGAGTGCGCCTCAGCCCCTCAACGTTCAACGGTTCAACGTCCTACCCCTATGAGTCAGCGCACGGCCACCCGGCGATACGCCACCGCGCTCTACCAGGAAGCCGACGCGTCCGGGGTGCTTGAAGCCATCGACGAAGATGTGCTCATGCTCCGGAACAGCATCGAGTCGAACCGTGAGCTGTCACGGTTTTTTGGCAGCCCGGTCATCCCGCAGGAGAAGAAGGACACGATCCTCCAAGAGCTTCTTCGGGACCGGGTGGCGCCGCTCACTCTCCAGTTCTTACGGCTGCTGGTGGAAAAAGACCGGGAAACCCTCACGAAGGAGATTCTCGACGAGTACCAGTCGCTCCGGGACGAGCAGCGTGGCATTGTGGACGCGAGGGTAACGGTGGCCCAGGCCCTGACCGACGAAGACCGTGAAGTTCTGCTGGACGCCCTCGAAGAGAGAACTGGCAAGGACGTACGCCTGCACATCGAGGAGGACCCTGACCTAGTCGGAGGCCTCGTGGTTCGGATTGGCGACCGGGTTTTCGACGGAAGCGTGCGGAGCCAGCTCAACGCGCTTCACGACCGGTTCCGAAACGCCGCACTCTCGGCCAAGTCCAATGGCACGGCCGACTGACGACGAGCCGGGGCGGGCCCCTGGGCGCCCTGCATTCAACGACTTGATGACTTAACGTTCGACACCCCATGGCTAACGGTAGCATACGACCCGACGAAGTTACAGACGTCCTCCGTCGCGAGCTCGGCGATTTTGACACCGAGGCGGAAGAGTACGAGGCCGGGACCGTGCTGCAAGCGGGCGACGGCATTGCCACGCTCTACGGCATGAGCAACGCGCAGGCCAGCGAGCTCGTGGAATTCCCGGAGCAGGATGTGGAAGGCATGGTCCTGAACCTTGAGGAGGATAGTGTCGGGGTGATTCTGTTCGGCGACGTGGACTCGGTAAGTGAGGGCGATGAGGCCCGGCGCACCGGCCGCATCGCATCGGTCGGCGTCAACGAGAACATGCTCGGTCGCGTGATTGACCCCCTCGGCCGCCCGCTCGATGGCGAGGGCCCAATCGAAGGAGAAAAAACGGTGCTCCCGCTGGAGCGCAAGGCGCCCGGCGTGATTTACCGGGAGCCGGTCGAGGAGCCCCTGCAGACGGGCATCAAGGCCATCGACTCGATGATCCCGGTCGGGCGCGGCCAGCGTGAGCTGGTCATCGGGGACCGCCAGACCGGAAAGACGGCGGTTCTGACCGACACGATCATCAACCAGAAGAAGACCCACCAGGAGGGCACGGACAGCGGCGATCCCGTCTACTGTGTCTACGTGGCGGTGGGGCAGAAGGACTCGACGGTGGCGCAGGTGCAGCGCGACCTGGAGCGCAACGGGGCGATGGAGCATACGGTGATCGTCAACGCCTCCGCCTCCATGCCGACGCCCCTGCAGTACGTCGCTCCGTTTGCCGGGGCCTGCATCGGCGAGTACTTCCGCGACACGGGGCGGGACTCGCTCGTGTGCTTCGACGACCTCTCGAAGCAGGCCGTGGCCTACCGGGAGCTTTCGCTCCTGCTGCGCCGCCCGCCCGGCCGCGAGGCCTACCCGGGCGACATCTTTTACCTCCACAGCCGCCTGCTCGAGCGGGCCGCGAAGATCATCAGTGACGAGGAGGTGGCCGCGCAGATGAACGGCCTCCCCGATGCGCTCCAGGACAAGGTGCAGGGCGGGGGCTCGCTCACGGCCCTGCCGGTTATTGAGACGCAGGCCGGCGACGTGTCCGCCTACATCCCGACAAACGTCATCTCGATTACCGACGGCCAGATTTACCTGGAGACCGACCTCTTCAACGCGGGCATCCGGCCGGCCATCGACGTCGGGGGATCGGTCTCCCGCGTGGGCGGCTCCGCGCAGGTGGACGCGATGAAAGACGTGGCCGGGACCCTCCGGATCGACCTCTCCCAGTACCGCGAGCTGGAGGCCTTCGCCAAGTTTGGGTCCGACCTCGACCCCTCTACGCAGCAGCAGCTCAACCGCGGGGAGCGGCTCGTCGAGATTCTGAACCAGAACGAGTTTTCGCCGGTGCCGGTCGAGGAGCAGGTCGCCATCATCTACGCGGCCATCAACGGCCACCTCGACGACGTGCCGGTCGACGACATCGAGGACTTCGAGGAGGAGTACCTGGAGCGCCTCCGCCTCCGTCACGAAGACGTGCTGACCGAGATCCGCGAGACCGAAGAGCTTACCGACGCGGCCGAAGAAGCCTTCGAAGAGGTCGCTGCGGACATTGCCGATGTCTACGCTGAGGACGAAGAGGAGGAAGAGGAAGACGTGCTCGCCGACGAAGGCGCGACGGCGTAGCCCCTCGCCGCGGCCCCGCTGCGCGGCGACGCGGCTCGATCAGTCCCCCGCGAACCGATCGGGGCGGCCTCGGACGAGGCGCCCGCGCTTCCTCCACTGCCTGTTGGCCGTCCCCATTCCCACTCCTGCACGACGACCCCCCTGCCTGATCCATGGCGAACCTTCGCGACATTCGGAACCGGATCGACTCGATCGAGAACACCAAGCAGGTGACCCGGGCCATGAAGATGGTGGCGGCGGCGAAGCTGCGGCGGGCCCAAGAGAAGATCTTCCGGGCGCGACCCTACGCGTACAAGATTGGAGAGCTCACCAATCACCTCAAGCAGGAGCTCGACCCCACGGCCCACCCCTTCTTCCAGGCGCCCGAAGAGGCCTCCGGGGCCCTGGTGATCGTGATCACGGCCGACCGTGGGCTCTGCGGGTCCTTCAACAGCGACGCCATCAACACCGCGGAGCACCTGATCGAGACCACCTACGCGGAGACGCAGTCGGCGGACGACCTGTTCCTGCTGTGTGTCGGAAAAAAGGGGCACAAGCACTTTCAGAAGCGGGACCACCGCCTCGTCGGTGACTACAAAGGCGTTTTTGACGGCCTCAACTTCGAGGTGGCCCAACAGGTCGTGGAGGATGCGGTGGAAGGCTTCGAACGCGGCATCTGGGGCGAGGTGAAACTCGTCTACAACGAGTTCAAGAACACCATCGTCCAGAACCAGATCGTAGAACCCCTGCTGCCCATCCCGGAGGAGCGGTTCGAGACGCCGGTCATGGAGGAAGAGGCCGATGGCTTTGACCTCCCGGCGAACGGCCGGGCCATCGACTACATCTTCGAGCCGGGGGCCCCTGCGTTGCTTGATGAGCTCGTGCCCCGCTACCTGTACTACCAGGTGTGGCGGGCGCTTCTCGAATCGAACGCAGCCGAGCAGGGCGCGCGGATGGTGGCGATGGACAACGCGACCTCCAACGCCGAGGAGCTGATCGAGGACCTTACCCTTGAGTACAACCGGGCCCGGCAGAGCGCCATTACCCGTGAGCTGCTGGACATTACCAGCGGGGCGGAGGCCCTCGAAGAATCCGGGTAGAACCCAGATTGGGCAGAGCACCCGTTCGCGGCGGGGGGCGTCGCGCCCGTGCAACACTGTCCGCGGCGCAACATACCACAAGACCAGAAGACGGAGAGGTGGCCGAGCGGTCGAAGGCGCTCCCCTGCTAAGGGAGTAAACGGTGATGAGCCGTTTCGGGGGTTCGAATCCCCCCCTCTCCGCCACGTCCGCCGGTCCCACCACCTTTGGGGCGGGCTTTTTCTATGCAGGCGGCGGGCCCCCGCACCCGCCCGTGTTTGCTCTCCACGACGATGCTGTCCGATGGCCCAGTCTGCATCTCGTCGTCCAACCGTTGCCATCGCCGGCGCCACCGGGTTTGTGGGCACGGCGGTCCGGACGGCGCTGGAAGAGGACTACGACCTGATTGGGCTGACGCGATCGCCGGTGCGGGCGCGTGAGAACGCCACAGAGTCGGCTCGCGAGGAGTGGCGGCACTGCGACCTCTTCGATCCCTACGCGGTGCGCGAGGGGCTCGAAGGAGCCGACTATGCCATTTACCTTGTGCACTCCATGTTGCCCTCCGCCCGGCTTACGCAGGGCCAGGTGGCGGATCTGGACCTGCTGCAGGCCGACAATTTCGCCCGTGCGGCCGAGGCGGAAGGCGTGAAGCAGATCCTGTACCTGGGAGCGCTTGTGCCCGACGAGGCTCCTGCACTGCCGTTTCCTCTACGCCGCCGGCTGGAGGTGGAGCGGGCCCTCGCGTCCACGTCGGTGCCCCTGACCACGCTCCGGGCGGGCCTCATTGTAGGAGGCGGGGGCACCTGGCTCCGTCTCCTGCTGAACCTCGTGCGGCGGCTTCCTGTGATGGTCCTCCCGTCGTGGACCCGGGCCGAGACGCAGCCCGTTGCCCGCCGCGATGTGGTGCGGGGCCTGAAGCATGTTCTGGGAACCCCGGAGGCGTACGGAGCCACCTACGACGTGGGCGGGCCGGAGGTGATGAGCTATCGCGACATGCTGCTGCGAACCGCCGACGTGCTGGGCCTCCGGCGCTGGACCACCACCGTGCCCATTGAGTCGCCCCGCCTCTCGAAGTTGTGGGTGTGGCTGTTTGGGGGGGTGCCCTGGGCGCTGGTCACGCCCATCATCGACAGCCTTCGGTACCAGACGCGCGTGCGCCCCAATGCGCTGCAAGAGTGGCTGTCCCAGGACACATTTACGTTTGAGGAGGCACTCCGCGATTCCGTCGACGCACAGGGACGCCCGCTGCCCAATCCGCGCGATGCGCTCCGAGACCGCGAAGACGCCGTGATTCGGGACCAGAGCGTGGCCCGCTCGGTGCAGCGCATGCCCTGCCCCCCCAACTTCACGGCCCGCGACGTGGCCAACGAGTACCTCCGGTGGCTGCCCCGCCTCGGCTGGCCGATGCTGCGGGTTCGTGTGGAGCACGGGCGCGTGGCGCACTTTGAATTGTGGCCCTTGGGCCGACTGCTTACCCTCCGCTTTGCGTCGGATCGTAGCCCGGAGGGCCGGCAGCTGTTTTTCGTGACGGGAGGGCTCCTGGCCGGAGACGGAGAGCGGTCGGGGCGACTGGAATTTCGACGCGTGCTCGATGGGCACACCGTGCTCGCGGCCGTGCACGACTTTTCGCCACGGTTGCCCTGGTACGTGTACAACAGCACGCAGGCCGTTGTCCACCTAGGTGTGATGTGGGGCTTTCGTCAGCACCTCACCGATCTTGCGCGCCAGCAGGCGGGGCCGGCATCGGTCTCGTCCGCCTTCCGGGGTACGTCTTCCTCGTAGCCCTCGTCCGCGGCTTCTTTCGCGCCCTCTTTTCCGAACGATTGCCCGCTCGCGAGCGGTCTCGTATCTCGCCAATGCCCACGTTTGCCGATGCGCCCTTCACCGACGACCAGCAAGAGGCGTACGACCAGGTTTATGATCGCCTCGCCCGGGGCGAGCGGTTTACGGGGCTGCGCGGGTATGCCGGCACGGGCAAGACGTACCTCGTAAGCCGTCTCGTAGAGCAGTTGCTGGAGGAGGACTGTACGGTTACGGTGTGTGCCCCTACGCACAAGGCCGTGCAGGTGCTGAGCGACGAACTGGGCGACGCCCCTGTGCAGATGCAGACGCTCCACTCGTTTCTGGGCCTGCGGCTGCAGCCGACCCAGGACGGAGACTATGAGTTGGTGGCGGAGGAAGAGCGCGACTTCACGGAGGGCGTCGTGATTGTGGATGAGGCCTCCATGATTGGGCGGGAGGAGTGGGCACACATCGAAGATGCGCCCTTCTGGGTGCAGTGGCTCTTTGTGGGCGACCCGGCGCAGCTTCCGCCCGTGAACGAGGACCCGTCGCCGGCCCTTGACGTGCCCGGCCCCACGCTGGAAACCGTCCACCGCCAGGCGGCCGACAACCCGATTTTGGAGCTCGCCACCAACATTCGCACAGGAGCGGAGGGCCGCTTCGGCAGCACGTTCGAAAACGGAAAAGGCGTGGCCGTCACGCGCAACCGCGACGAATTTCTCGACAGCATCCTCCGGGCCTTCGACGCCGAGGCCTTCGCCGAAGACGCCACCCATGCCCGCGTGCTTGCCTACCGCAACAAGACGGTGCGCCGCTACAACCGCGAGATCCGTGCGAAGCGCTACGGGGCGGACGCGGACCGGTTTGCTGAGGGGGAGTGGCTGGTGGGCACCGAGACGTGGTTCCACGACGGTGTGCAACGCCTCACCAACAGCGAAGAGGTGCGGGTGAAAAAGGTGGCCGTCGGCACGTTCGAGGCCGATGATCAGAGCGAATGGCGGGTGTGGGAACTCAAGGTGCGCACCCCGGGCCGCGGGCGCACGCGTACCATACAGGTGCTGCACGAGGACGAGTTTGAGCGCTACGAGAACGCGCTGGACCGCCGCCGCGAGAAGGCGCAGGACGACCCTGCAAAGTGGGACCGATTCTTCGAGCTCCGCGAGCAGTTTGCGCGGGTCGATTACGCGTACGCCACCACCGTGCACCGGGCGCAGGGCTCCACCTACGACACTGTGTTTGTGGATCACCGCGATCTGCGCGTGTGCCGGGGAGAAGAGCAAGACGCCCTTCTCTACGTAGCCGTCACGCGCCCGGCTCGTCGCCTCGCGCTGCTGGTATGAGCGCGGAACCCCAGGGCCACTACGGCCCCTCAGCGCCCTGACTGGGCCGAGGCGGCCCGGAGGCGCTCGGCCGTCGCCTCCACCTCGGCCCACACGCGCAGCACATTCTCCCCGAGAATCTTGCGGACCTCACCCTCTGTGTACCCGCGTCGGAGCAGCTCGGCCACGAGGTTTGGGTAGCCCGAGGCATCTTGCAGGCCCTCGGGCAGGGCAAACACCCCGTCAAAGTCGGAGCCGAGGCCCACGTGCTCCACCCCGACGCGGTCCACAACATGGTCGATGTGGTCGGCCACGTCCTTCACGGTCCCGATGGGATGCTCGTCGCGAACCGTTTCCTCGTAGGCGACCGCTTTCCGTGAGTCTTCTGCCCAGCCCATCGAGTCGATGTGGGCCCGCATCTCGCTCCGGATGGGAGCGTCTCGGTCCTGGTACTCGTCGCGAAGGAAGGAGGAGCCGAATGTGATCATGACAATGCCTCCCGCGTCGGCGATGTCCTGGAGGAGGGCGTCGCTCACGTTGCGCTCCCAGCCGGGGGTAAAGTGGCGGCAGGAGGAGTGGGAGGCGATGACCGGGGCCTTGGTCTGCGCCAGCACGTCGGCGGCTGTCGCGTCTGTCACGTGCGAAATGTCGACCATCATCCCGAGCCGATTCATCTTGGCGATCACGTTTTCCCCGAATGGACTCAGCCCGTTCCACCGCGGCGGGGAGTCGTCGTAGGACGAGTCGCCGATCCGGTTGTGTGCGCCGTGGGTGAGGGTGATGTATCGGATGCCCCGTTCGTAAAAGCGCTGCACGTGTTCGAGCTTTCCGCCAAGCCCAGCGCCGTTTTCCATGCCCATCGGAAGGGCCACGGCGTCGGTCGCGGCGAGGCGGCGCACGTCCTCCGGCGAGGTCGCCAGTGCAAACTCGTCGGGATGTTCGTCCGCGATCCGTTCCACAAGGCCGATCAACGTGTCGGCCCGGTCGGTCGCGGCGCCTGGTGTGTCTTGGAGATGAGTCGGGATGTAGATGGACATGAAGGGGGCGTCGAGGCCCCCGGCTCTGGCCCGCGGATAGTCAAAATCGCCCCCGATGGTAGAGTCGGCCGGGTTTTCGTAGAAGTTGTTGAGACGGTACGGCAGGTCGATGTGTCCATCTACCAAGAGGGCGTCTTGGGCAAGGCGATCGGCGCGGGCCTGGAGGGCGGGCTGGGACTGGGCGGGCCGACTGCCGGTTGCGAGGATGAGCAGTGCCATCGCCCAGGCGGCAAGGGGAGAAAGAGACGTGGACACGGGGACGGATGCGAAAAACGAAGAGGCAGGCATGGCGAGAGTAGGATGCGGAGGCAGGGCGAGCCTGAACGTGCACGAGTGGGGTGGACAAAGGGCACGGTCGGGGGCGTCTCCGGTGGTTGAAGGCGCCTCAAGAGGATTGGGCGGGGCGGGGGGCAGGCAGGCGCTCGCGGAGATCGCGAAGATACTTCGGGGTGTCCAGGAGCCGGGGACCGTACCAGGAGAAGGGCTGACCGTCCACAATCTCGAGGGGCGTACCGGGCACCGCATCGCGGAGGTCGGCCGTGAACACGTCTTTTTCGTGAAAGGGAAACGGCTCGGTGGCACAGAGGAGCACGTCCGGGTCCTGCTCCGCCAGGGCGTGTGGCGACACGTTCGGGTACCGCGTCTGGCCGCCGTACAGGTTTTGAAGCCCGCCCCACTGCATCACGTCGTGGATGAACGTATCCCGGCCCACTGTCATGTACGGCTCGCGCCAGATGAAGTAGACGGCCCGGAGGGAGGGGAAGTCGGGCAGTGCGCGAAACCGAGAGATAATCCGGCCCACCAGGGTGGAAGTGCGGTCGCTCGTGCCGGTGAGGGCGCCCACGGTTCGAATCATGTCGAGCGCACCGGAGACGGTTTTCACCTCGGTCACGAACACAGGCGCAATGTCGCCGAGCTCCGCAACGTCGTCGGCCGTGTTCTCTTCGTGATTGGCGAGGATGAGGTCGGGATCGAGAGCGCGCACAGTGTCGAGGTCGACCTGCTTGGTGCCGCCCACGATGGTTTTGTTGGTGCGCCAGTGCTCGGGGCGTTCGCAGAAGCGGGTGAGGCCGACGACCTGGTCGTCCAGGCCGAGGTGGGCGAGCAGTTCCGTCTGGCTGGGCACCAGCGACACGATGCGGGCGGGCGGGGTGTCGAGCGAGAGGGTGTAGCCGCGGGCGTCGGTGGCAGTGGGCATGGGGACAGGAAACCTGGGATTTTTACATAAAAACGCCGGAACGAAGGCCGTTGATTCGTACCGTCGGAATCGTTTGGCAGGGCGCAGCGCGTAGACCGCCCATGGTACTTCTCAGCACCCTCTGCGACTACTCGGCGCTCTCTACGACCACTCAGCGCTCTCTGCGGCCATGCCGCTCCCCCCAGACCCGTCGGCAGCATTCCCCGTCCCGAAGGGCTGATCGGGAGCCTCTGGGCCATTCGGCGCGGCAATTTAAACCCGCACGCCCCCGATAGGGAGCAGGCCAAGCCGAGCCTTCTTCCCCATCCGGGGGGCTCTCCGGTGGCGAGTGGCGGCCACGACTCCATCGACAGCGCCGGCGTAGACTACGCCGAGTCTGCGAGCGCGTCCGGCAGTCGCTCGGGGAGGCCGCCGAAGCTGCCGTTGCTCATGAGGAGAGCCAGGTCGCCGGGCCGCAGCGTGTCGACCAGCGTTTGGAGCAGGGGGTCCACGTCGTCGAAGGCGGCGGCGGGCGTGCCGCGGTCATGGAGGGTCTGGACGACCGCCTCAGGGTCTAGCATGGCGTCGGCGTCGTCGTTGTGGCGCACCGGCGGGGCCTTCAAGAAAACGCGGTCGGCGGCATCGAGGACCCGACCGTAGTCGGACTGGAAGCGAGCGCGGCGGCTGGTGTTGGAGCGCGGCTCGAAGACGGCGACGAGCCGGCGCTCGGAGTGTGTGGTGCGGAGGGCCCGCACGGTGGCCTGTACGGCGGTGGGGTGGTGCGCAAAGTCGTCGACCACCAGCACGTCGTTGGGGCGTCCGCGCACCTCCTGGCGGCGCTTCATGCCCTCGAACGAGGCGAGGCCCGCCGCAATGGCCGAGAGCGATACGCCCTCGTGGCGGGCCAGCACTGCCGCGCCGAGGGCGTTCTGCACGTTGTGGCGGCCGGGCAGGGCCAGCGTTACCTCCGCCCGCCGCCCTCCCATCCGAAGGACAAACGAGGAGCCGGTGCGGGAGGGAGTGATGGACTCGGCGCGGACGTCATTGTGAGGGCCCAGGCCGTAAGTGCGAGCGGGCGCCCGCGTGCAGTCGGCCAGCGCCTCCACCCCGGCGTGGTCGCCGCAGAGGGCCAGTAGTCCGTCGCCCTCCACCCGACCGACAAACGCCTCGAACGCGGCCCGGTAGTCGGCGCGGTCGACGAAGATGTCCGCGTGGTCGAACTCGACCGAGGTGACGAGGGCCGCGTGGGGGCGGTAGTGCAAGAATTTGGGCCGCTTGTCGAAGTACGCGCTGTCGTACTCGTCGCCCTCCAGCACGAAGGGCGCATCGGTACCGAGCGCGTAGCTCTGGCCGGTGCTCTGCGGCACCCCCCCGACGAGGAATCCGGGGTCGTGCCCGGCGTGCCGGAGGAGGTGGACGAGCAGCCCTGTGGTTGTGGTTTTGCCGTGCGTGCCCGCCACCACGAGCGGACGCCGCGCCCCGGTGAGAAAGGTGTGCGCGAGCGCCTCGGGGAACGACTGCTGCGGAAGGCGCTCGTCGCGGGCGTAGGTAGCTTCCGGGTGCGTGGGTGTGCAGGCGTTGCCCACCACCGTGAGGTCGGGGGCGGGGCGGAGGTGAGCCGGGTCGTAGCCCTCCTGCACAGGAATGCCCTGCTCGGCGAGATGCGTGCTCATGGGCGGGTACACGTTGTCGTCGCTTCCGCGCACCTGCAGGCCCGCCTGCTGGAAGAGCCCGGCCAGGGCGCCCATGCCCGTGCCGCAGATGCCGATGAGGTGCACGTCGTGGAGGGCCGCAGGCGGCGGCACCTCGGGGCGCGAAAACTGACGCAGGGAGGCGTCCGGCAGCGCGTGGAGGGGGCGGGGCATGCAACAACAGGAGCGACGGAGAGACTACGCGTTTTCACTACTCGTCTGCCGGGGCGTCCGAGGATGGACGGCGGGTGCTGTTGGCAGACTCGGCGGCCACGGCGG
>CAZFJR010000008.1:37848-39761 GCA_964519235.1 uncultured Salinivenus sp.
GGGGCGTCCGAGGATGGACGGCGGGTGCTGTTGGCAGACTCGGCGGCCACGGCGGAGTCGTCGTCCGAGAGCTCCCGTTGCAGGACCTGCTCCTTCAGCGCCTCAGCGTCCGGGGCGTCGGGGGTTTCGAGGGCATCGGCCGAGACCATGCCCAGTTCGCGGGCCCGGCGGAACCACTGCTTGCGGGCGAGCGCCTGCATGTCCTCCACCGAGTCCGCCTCGTCCACAATCTCCAGGCCCAGGAGCGTCTCCACCACGTCCTCCATGGTCACCACGCCCGCTACGCCGCCGTACTCGTCCACCACGAGGGCGATGTGCTCCAGTCGGTCGAGCAGGCGCTCCAGCAGGTCGGGGAGGGGCAGCGTCTCGTGCACCACCAGGATGTCGCGGGCCATGTCGGCCAGCGTGATGTCAAACTCCTCCTGCGCGGCCCGCAGCAGCATCTCGTCCTTCAGCACATAGCCGGTGATGTCGTCGGGGTCGTCGTCGTAGACCGGGATGCGGGAGAAGCGAAACTCGTCGTGCTCCTCCACCACGTCGCCGATGGTAGTGTTCTCCGGCAGGTTGAAGATGACGGTGCGCGGCGTCATGACATCCTTCACCCGCAGCGAGTTGAAGCGGAAGAGGTTGCGCAAGATGCGCGATTCTTTTTCTTCGAAGACCCCTTCTTCCTCACCGAGTTCGGCCATCGCCGTGAACTCCTCGCGGCTAAAGGCCGCCTCGTCGTCTTCCTGCGAGAGCAGGTGCGTAAGGCCCTGCGACAGCTTCACGAGCGGCCACATCGCAATGATGGTGCCGGTAAGAAACCGGACCACGGGAGGCGTCAGGGTTCTCCAGTAGACGGCCCCGACAGTTTTTGGGATGATTTCTGAAAGGACGAGAATGAGGAGGGTGAGCACGGCCGCCACAATGCCGGTGTAGGCCTCCCCGAAGACGACGGCCGCCTGCGCGCCCACCCCGGCGGCACCGACGGTGTGAGCGATGGTGTTGAGGCTTAGGATGGCCGCCAGCGGGCGGTCGATGTTTTCCTTGAACTGGTGCAGCCGCTGCCCCACTGCGCTGCCTTCCCGTTCCATCGCCGCGACGTACGACGGCGTCACGCTCAAGAGCACCGCCTCCATCATCGAGCAGAGGAAGGAGACGCCAATCGCCAGCGCAACGTAGAGCGCGAGTAAGCCCATTCGGGGTGGCGGGGAACTAAGAAAAATCCAGGCTGGGATGCAGGAGGCCCAGCCCTCAACGGTCGAAAACGCGGAGCGGACGCTCTCGTAGGACCCTCGATAAATGCAGACGCCCCCGTTCAGTTTCTTCAGGGAGGAACAGACTGAGCAAACGGATTTCCTGTTCCGCAGGCAGACGTGAGGAGGCGGGCGCAGGGTAGGCCTCCTGTCCCGAGCCGGCTACCCTTCAGGGGGGCGCTCCGGGGCGGGAGAGGGTGCTTCGGACGGGGCGGGGGCGCCGTCGCCCGGCACACCGTCTTCGAGGAGGCTCTCAGTGACGACGGTGTCGCTTACGATGGCGGCGTTTTCGGGGCGGCCCCCGAAGGCCTCCGTCACGCGCAGGCTTACCGAGTCGAACACGGAGTACAACACCGGCACGATGACGAGCGTGAGGAAGGTGGCGAAGGTGAGGCCCGAAATGATGGCCGTGCCCATGGGCCCCCAGAACTGCGTGTTTTCGCTGCCGATCTGGAAGTTGGGCGCAAAGTCGGCCAGCAGCCCCACAAAGTCGACGTTGATGCCGAAGGTGAGGGGCACGAGCCCGAGAATGGTGGTCAGGGCCGTGAGCAGGACGGGCCGCAGGCGCGTGGCCCCGCCCTCGACGATGGCGTCTCGCTTCTCCGAGCCGCGCCCGCGCAACTGCATGATGTAGTCGACCAGCACAATGTTGTTGTTCACCACGATGCCGGCCAG
>CAZFJR010000009.1:0-12301 GCA_964519235.1 uncultured Salinivenus sp.
GGATGGGAGTTCGTCCTCGTCCAGGCAGTGCTCCATCACCCAGTCGTACACGCGCCGGTTGTTGTCGAACTCCAGCGTGCAGAGCGAATGGGTGATGTCCTCGATGGCGTCCTCCAGCGGGTGGGCGTAGTCGTACATCGGGTAGATGCACCATTCGTCCCCTCGCCGGTAGTGGTGGGCGTGTTTGATGCGGAAGAGGAGGGGGTCCCGCATGATCATGTGCGGGGAGCTCATGTCGATTTTCGCCCGCAGCACGTGGGTGCCGTCCTCAAACTCGCCGGCCCTCATCTTACGGAAAAGCTCCAGGTTTTCCTCGACCGAGCGGTCGCGGTAGGGCGACGGGGTGCCGGGCTCCTCCACCGTGCCCCGGTACTCGCGGATTTCTTCCTCGTCGAGGCTGTCGACGTACGCGTCGCCCTGCTTGATGAGCTTGACGGCGTACTCGTAGAACTGCTCAAAGTAGTCGGAGGCGTAGTACTCGTGCTCCTCCCAGTCGTAGCCGAGCCACTGCACCGCATCCTTGATGGAGTCGACGTACTCGGTGCTCTCGGTTTCGGGGTTTGTGTCGTCGAAGCGGAGGTGGCACCGCGTGTCGGCCCGGTCCGCGTAGTCGTGCTTGATGCCGAAGTTGAGGACGATGGACTTCGCGTGCCCGATGTGGAGGTAGCCATTCGGCTCGGGGGGGAACCGCGTCACCACGCGATCGCCGTAGGTGCCCGCCTCCAGGTCCTCCTCGATAATGTCGTAGATAAAATTGCTGCGGGTGTCTGGGGTCGGGGAATCCGACGTGCTCACGATGGAAGTGGGGTTGGTGGGAGGCGCGGTGCGAGAAGATGATGTGCAGGGAGACTATTCAAAGTATGGGCCTCCCCGAAAGATCCGCGCATGCCCGGCAGGCAGGCGAACACTGTCGAGAAAAGAGAGAATGCCCCCGACCGTCGTTTCAGGGCCCACCAGTTAATTGCAGCCGCTGGCTTCCCGAAGGATGGACTGGCAGTCCAGAACGGACGGGGCGTCGGCCGAGGTGGCGCTTTGGATGCGACGGGCAGAGAGCGAGGCCGAGCGGAAGCCAGATTGGGAGCGCCGTTGTTGGCGGGAGGTGACGCTCCACTGAGAGCGGCGCAGAACCCCAGTGAAGGTGCCGTCTTCGATGGACCCCGAGATGCGAAGGTCGTCTATCCGCAACGCCAGGCGCGACGCCCGCACGTCGACCCGCGCCCGAAATCGGCCGCGCCGCCGATCGGTAAGTTCCCCTCGCAGCCGACCGTCCGTCTGGCGGATCCGGAAGGTGCCTTCGTCGAGCGGCGCATAGCCGTTCACCTCATATTGCCAGGTGCCCACGACGGCCGCTTGCGCCTCCGCGGAAGGCTGGTGCCGGGACGAAGACGCACAGCCGAGGGCGAGTCCAGCGCCAAGTGCGAGCAGGGCCAGTCGGATCAGAACAACGCGTCTCATCAAGCACAAGTCAAGAGTGCAAGCCCATGGCCGCTCATGCCAGGGGCGTGCTGGGGAAAAGAAGACCGCGTCCAAATGTTAAGAAAGAGTGAGGGGGTCGTTCCGTCCGGGGCTACCCATCAGGGCGGTTTGGCGTTGTGTGCTGGTAGACAGCAAGCAGCCGCTCCGCGGCGGCGACGGAACTGAGTTCGCCGTTCAGGACCGCCTGCTCTACCTCCTCCCGGGCCGCGTCGACGGCCGGATCTGAGAAAAAGTCGCTCCGGAGGCGCCGTTTGATGGTTTCGTGCATCCAGTGGCGGGCCTGCTCCCGGCGTTTCTCCTCGAAGGCCCCCGTTTCCTGCATGGAGGCGCGGTAGCGCTCCACGGCGTCCCACACTGCGTCGATGCCGTCGCCGGTCTGGGCCGAGCAGGTAAGCACCGGCGGGGTCCAGCCTGAGTCGGCGGTGGAGAGGAGCTGGAGGGCGTTTTCGTACGCCGCCCGGGCCGTCTCGGCGCGCTCGCGGTTTTCGCCGTCGGCTTTTGTGATGGCGATGGCGTCGGCGACCTCGATGATGCCCCGCTTGATGCCTTGCAACTCGTCGCCCGCGCCGGCCAGGGCCAGGAGCAGAAAGACATCCACCATTGAGCGCACGCTGATCTCCGACTGTCCCACGCCGACGGTTTCGACGAAGACGGTTTCGTAGCCCGCGGCCTCGCAGAGCAGGATCGCTTCCCGCGTCTTTGGCGCCACGCCCCCGAGCGCACCGGTGGTGGGGGAGGGGCGGATGAAGGCGCGTTCCTCCGCGGCCAGCGTTCCCATGCGCGTCTTGTCGCCGAGGATGCTGCCCTTGGAGCGCTCGCTGCTGGGGTCGACCGTGAGCACGGCGAGGCGGTGCCCCTCCGCCACGAGCCGCTGCCCAAGGGTTTCGATAAAGGTGCTCTTGCCCACGCCTGGCACGCCGGTGACGGCCACCCGAATGGAGTCGCCGCTGTGGGACAGGCACTGCTCCACCACGGAGCGCGCGGTGTCGCGGTGGTCCGGTCGCGTGCTCTCCAACAGGGTGATGGCCTGGCTCAGCGTCACGCGGTCCCCGTCGAGGATGCCGCGCACGTAGTCGTCGGCCGAGCGGGGGGTCGGGCGGCGGGCCGTGGTCTGGTCGTGGAGGTTTGGGTTTAGTGGGGCCACGGGGGGAGGCGAGTACAGCGGGTGCGGAGGACGCGGAGGGCGGCCGTGCGCGAGTTAATACGAGGGATCCCAGATGCGCTCCAAATTGCACTCAAATCCAGGAAGAACAGACTCCCCGGAGAGAGTGACGGGGCTATCGAACTCATCAGTAGACCCGTCCTCGCGGTAGACCGTCACGGTCTCCTCGTACGGATCGATCAACCATCCGAGGCGGGCTCCATTGTCGATGTATTCCTCCATTTTGGTCTCCAGACCCGAACGCGTGTCGTTCTGGGACCGAACCTCCACAGCAAAGTCGGGGGCGAGGGGGAGAAATTTTTCTTTGGTCTCTGTGGAGAGTGATTTCAGTCGATGCTCGGCGACCCAGGCTGCATCTGGGGCGCGAGTCGCTCCGTTGGGAAGCGTAAAGCCGCCACTCGAATCGAAAGCTGTTCCCCGATCTGCCTGCTGAGCCCAGCTGAACAGTTGAGAGGCAATTTGCAGGCTTCGGTTGGAGCTATAGCTTCCAGCGGGCGGCATCACGATAATTTTTCCGTTCGGGTCACGTTCGAGGCGGAGCGGATCTGCTTCCTGGCATAGCTCGAAAAATTCCTCCTCTTCCATCGGTTTTTGAGGGGTAAACTCCATCCGTCCCGGGGGAAGAATGGAGAAAAGGTCCTTTCGCTCAGCGGTCGCAGGCATCGGCTTGCTGCGGGTTGTTGCAAGGGAGAGTGAGAGCCGGCGTCCTTACGCCTCGACCGGCGCGTCCTGCTCAAAGCGATCCAGCAGCACATCGAGGATCTGCGTGGCGGCCTCAGCGATGTTGGTGCCGGGGCCGAAGATGGCGGCTGCACCCTCCTCGTAGAGCGCCTCGTAGTCGTCGTGCGGGATGACGCCGCCGACCACCACGAGAATGTCATCGCGCCCGTACTGCTTCAGGGCCTCGATCACCTCCGGCACCAGCGTCTTGTGCCCCCCGGCGAGGCTGGAGACGCCGAGGATGTGCACATCGTTTTCAACGGCCTGCCGGGCCACCTCGTCGGGCGTCTGGAAGAGCGGCCCCACGTCTACGTCGAAGCCCATGTCGGCAAACGAGGTGGCAATCACCTTGGCCCCCCGGTCGTGACCGTCCTGCCCCATCTTGGCGACCATGATGCGCGGGCGCCGCCCGGCCACCGTCGCAAACCGATCGGCCCGGGTGCGCGCCTGATGAAAGTGCTCGTTCGTGCTCGCCTCCGAAGCGTACACCCCGGAGATCGTTTCGGTGCGGGCCGTGTGGCGACCAAACACGTCTTCGAGCGCCGCGGAGAGTTCGCCGAGCGTGGCGCGCTGTCGGGCCGCCTCCACCGCCCGCGCCAGCAGGTTGCCGTCGCCTGTCTCGGCGCTCTCCCTCAGCGCGTTCAGTGCGTTCCGCACGGCCGCGTCGTCGCGCTCCTCCTTGATCCGGTCGAGTCGCTCCAGCTGGGCACGGCGGACCGCCTCGTTGTCCACTTCCAGCCGCTCGATTGGTTCGTCGGCCTCGGTGCGGTAGGCGTTGACGCCCACAATGGTCTCGGCGCCGGTGTCGATGCGAGCCTGTTTGCGGGCCGCGGCCTCCTCGATCTTGCGCTTCGGCAGGCCCTGCTCGATGGCGCGCGTCATGCCGCCTTCCTCTTCGACCTCCTGAATCAGGGCCCACGCCCGCCGGGCCAGCGCGCCGGTCAGGTGCTCCACGTAGTACGAGCCGGCCCAGGGGTCGACGGCCTCGGTGATGTCGGTCTCTTCCTGCAGGTACAGCTGTGTGTTGCGGGCGATGCGGGCGGCAAACGCGCTCGGCAACGCAATGGCCTCGTCCAGCGCGTTGGTGTGGAGCGACTGCGTGCCCCCGAACGCCGCGGCCATGGCCTCGATGGTGGTGCGTGCCACATTGTTAAAGGGGTCCTGCTCCGCGAGGCTGTAGCCGGAGGTCTGGCAGTGCGTGCGCAGGGCCATCGACTTCGGGTTCTCGGGATCGAACTGTTTCACCAACTTCGCCCAGAGCAGGCGCCCGGCCCGCATCTTGGCGATTTCCATGAAGTGGTTCATCCCGATGGCCCAGAAGAAGGAGACCCGTGGCGCAAAGGCATCCACGTTCAGCCCAGCGTCGAGCCCCGTGCGCAGGTACTCCAGGCCGTCGGCCAGCGTGTAGGCCAGCTCCAGGTCCGCCGGAGCGCCCGCCTCGTGCATGTGGTAGCCGCTCACCGAGATGGCGTTGAATCGCGGCATCTCTCGGGCGCAGTAGGCAAAGATCTCGCCCACAATCCGCATCGACGGCTGCGGGGGGTAGATGTAGGTGTTGCGCACCATGAACTCCTTCAGGATGTCGTTCTGGATGGTGCCTGCCAGTTGCTCGTGGGAGACGCCCTGCTCCTCCGCCGCCGCGATGTAGAAGGCCATGACGGGCAGCACCGCCCCGTTCATCGTCATCGACACCGACACGTCGTCCAGCGGGATGCCCTTGAAGAGCCGCTTCATGTCCTCGATGGTATCGATGGCCACGCCCGCCTTGCCCACGTCGCCCCGCACGCGGTCGTGGTCGGAGTCGTAGCCGCGGTGGGTGGCGAGGTCGAATGCGACGGAGAGTCCTTTCTGCCCGGACGCGAGGGCCTCGCGGTAGAACTCGTTCGACTCCTCGGCGGTGGAAAAGCCCGCGTACTGCCGGATGGTCCAGGGCCGGAACTTGTACATCGTGGTGTACGGCCCGCGGAGGTAGGGGGGAATCCCCGAGTCGAAGTCGAGGTGATCGAGGTCCTCCAGCGCATCGGGGCCGTAGATGGATGCGATGTCGATCTGCTCCGGCGTCGACCCGGGTGCGTCGTCGGGTGGTGTGGTCTCGCCTTCCCGGCGTGGGGCGTATTCAATGTTGGGGAAGTCCGGTCGCATGGGCTCTGAAGATGAGTGAATGAGACGTGAAGCGTGATGCGTGAGAGACGGGCCTCCACGCATCACGCGTCACTCGTCACGTCAATGCCGAGATGGGTCTGAAGATTGGTCAGCGTTTCTTTCAACGAACTGCCCTGATGGACGAAGAAATCGGCCGGATCCACGTCGGTGTCGTCGGGCGAGCCGGCGATGCCGATTAGGGCGTCGTGACCGCGATCTGCGAGGGCAGCGGCGAGGGACGGGGCGAGGTCGGCGTATTCGTCGTTCGAACTGCAGAGGACCACCACGTCGGCGGCCTGTTCGGTCGCTGCGGCGGCCGCGGCCTCGACGGACTCGAACTTGAGCGGCTCGTCGATGGCGAAGCCTGCCACGCCCAGGACGTTGCGGGCGAACGTGGCGCGGGCGCTTCGGGCGGCGGGTGGGCCGAGGGGGGCGAGCAGCACCTGTGGCGGCCCGTCGTGCTGCTCAGCGAAGGCTTCGGTCCGCAGGCGGATGGCCTCAATCTCTTCGGCCACGCGGATGCGGGGGAGGGGGGCGATTTCCGTCGGGTCTGACTGCAGGGACGCGAGGATCTCTGGAAGCGTCGTCCCGTCGCGAATGGCGGCTTGAATTGCGTCGAGGGTGGGGGAGGGGAAAGGGGCGACGGGGGGGCCGTTCGAGGACGGAGTGCCATCTGAATGGGCGAGGTCGTCGCGCCGCTGTTCGTCGAGGGACGGGTAATGGGTCGTGCCCACGAGGACATGCTCCCGCTCATCGACGGCCGCCCGGCGCTCGCGTCGTGTCTCGGCGATCTGTTCCTGCAGCGTGCCGTCCCGGAGGACGTTGAGAAGACCGCCTTCGGCTTCGATCTCTTGAAACAGCGTCCACGCCCGTTGGGCCAGCCGGTCGGTCAGCGTCTCGATGTAGTACGACCCCGCCGCCGGGTCGGACACCTGGTCGAAGCGGGACTCCTGCTCCAGGATGAGCTGCGTATTGCGGGCGATGCGCAGGCCGAAGGCATCTGGAGGGCGCAGGGCCGCGTCGTAGGGAGGGATGGACAGCGCGTCGCACCCGCCGAGCACAGCGGCCATGGCCTCGGTGGTGGCCCGCAGCATGTTCACGTACGGGGCGTAGACGGTTTCCGTGCGCCGGGAGGGCTCGGCGAAGACGTGGAGGTCGGTCGGGCCAACGTCCACCGCGGCGTTCGAGGCGTCCGCAAACGCCTCCACCACCTGCGGCACGAGCAGCCGGAGCGCCCGCAGCTTGGCAATCTCCACGAAGTAACGGGTGGAGACGGGGACGGTGACCTGCAGGGACTCGAGCAGGGCGGGGAGGGGGACGTCCCGGTCCGTGCTACGGGCGAGGCGTTCGGTGAGGGCGCCCAGCGTGGCGGCGAGCTCTTGCACGGCCGAGGCGCCTGCGTCGTGGTAGACGCGCGCATCGATGGACGCCGCCCGGATGCGAGGGGCGTCGCGGCTCGCCTGGATCAGCTCGTCGGCCACCGCAAAGGCGCGATCGGGGGCGGGACTCATTCCGGCCGCCAGCGCCGCCACCGGGTCGACCCCGATCGATCCGTGGAGGGCCGAGAGGGAGACGGATCGCTGCGAGAGGACCTCCTGCAGCAGCCCAAACAGCCCCGGCACCGCGATGCGGTCGCCCAGATGGAGGCCGGTTTCGGAGAGGTCCACGCCGTCGAGCACCGTTGCCAGGTCGTCCGCAGTGCGGAGGGTCAGGCCGGGGTCGTTCGATGCGGGGGCGACCTCTAGGGCCAGGGCCTCTGCGCCCTGCTCCAACGCGGTGCGAGCGTGCTCGTTGGCGGTCTTGGGGTCGGGGTGAGCCAGCGGCTGGCAGAGGGTCCACGCATTGGCCGGAGCGTCCGCCGCGTCGCACAGGGGCGGTCGGTCGGCGTCGGGCGCGATGTGCGCGACATCGTCGAGCGCATTCCGGTGGAGATAGGCCGGGATCGTGACTCCTTCCAGGGAGGACCCCGAGAGGAAGTCCGTGGGGGACTGGCCGGTCTCCGATTCTACCTTCTCGGCCCAGGTTTTCGGATCGACGGAGGCGAATTCCGGGAAGAGGCCACCGTGAGTGCCCGTGTCCGTTTCGGCCATTGCGCGGAGGGGGTTGGGGGGAGTGAAAGAAATGAGCGGTGCCCTCCACCGTGCCTTCATGGTTCCCGCTTTTCTTACATACGAGGAGCATCGCCGGGCGGTCCGTGGGCCGACCGGGAGCGGCGGATCAGGTCGTACACCGCAATGCCGTAGGCCACGCCCACGTTCAGCGAAATTTTGGCGCCGTACTGCGGGAGCTCAAGGGCGAGGTCAGCGGCGTCGACGACCTCCGCGTCCACGCCGTGCACCTCGTTCCCGACGACGAGGGCCAGGGGAAAAGCGTCGGGGGAGACCTCGTCGGGGCGTTGGGTCTGGTTGGTTTGTTCGAGGAGCGCGATGGTGTACCCGGCCTCGCGGAGGTCGTGGAGGAGGGGCACCGCCTCGTCGTGCTGGCTCCAGTCCACTGCGTCCTGTGCGCCGAGGGCCGTTTTGTGGAGGTCCTTGTGCTCTGGCGTGCCGGTAAAGCCGGTCAGATGTACATGCTCGATGCGGGCCGCGTCGGAGGTGCGAAACATGGAGCCCACGTTGTGGATCGACCGCACGTTGTGCACCACGAGGCGGACGGGATGCTTCGAGAGCTCCGCAATTTCTTCGGGATCGGGCCGTTCAATTTCATCCCAACTAAGCTTGCGCATCTGATGACTGATCGACAGGTTTGTCCAGTACAAGCAAAAATAAAGACGACTTCTCCGGTGTGGTTCTGCCGGTATCCGTGCAATTCGTCGCCCGCTGCCCTGTTTCCCTCGCTCCGCTCCGTACCAACCCCCACGCTCTCGTGCCGATCCGATCGTACTGGGCACTGCTCCTCGGGCTGGGGGCGCTGTTCCTGGCCAGCGCCAGTTGCACGACTCTTCGGGAGGTCTCCAACCTCCGGAAGGTGCAATTTTCCATCGACCGGGTGTCGTCCTCACGCTTGGCGGGTGTAGACCTCGCCCGGGTACAGTCCTACGAAGACCTCCGCACGGCGGATGTGCTGCGGCTCGGGGCGGCGCTGTCTGAGGGTGAACTTCCGTTCTCGTTCGAACTGCACCTGCGGGCCACCAATCCGGAGTCGAACAGCCTGAACGCCCGCCTCACAGAGATGGACTGGACGCTTCTGTTGGAGGAGACGGAAACCATCTCGGGACGGTTTGCGCAGGAGGTAGTGCTGCCGCCGGGGGACCCGACGGAGGTGACCATTCCCATGGAGCTTGACCTCGTTCGCTTCTTCGACGACAACCTCCAGGGCCTTGTCGATCTTGCTGCGGCCCTTGGGGGCGAAAAGCCGCCCCAGACCATTCAGCTTCGGGTGCAGCCCACTGTGAATACCCGGCTGGGGCGCTTCCAGTACCCGTCTCCCATTACGGTGGTGCGCAAAGAGGTCGGCCGCGCCGACTCGCAGCCCTAGCGCCGCTTCCCGCGTCTCTTTACTCATTCTCCATTCCCTGCTTGAACGTGATCGTCACCATCGACGGCCCGGCTGGCTCCGGAAAAAGCACCACTGCCCGGCGCGTCGCCGAGCAGCTCGACTACGTGTATCTGGACACCGGCGCGATGTACCGCGCCGTCGCCCTCGGCTTTCTACGGGCCGACGCTCCCGCCACCGCCCAGGGGGCCGAACAAGTGCTTCCGGATCTTGACGTGGACGTGACGTACCAAGGCGACACTATGCACGTCTTTCTAGGAGGCGAGGACGTAACGGAACGGCTCCGGACGGCGGCCGTCGACGGAGCTGTGAGCGACGTTTCTACACTGAAATCAGTGCGGACGCACATGGTGGAAGAGCAGCGACGCATTGGGCGGGAGCAGGCCGCTGTGCACGGGGGGGTGGTGCTGGACGGACGCGACACTGGCACCGTCGTGTTTCCTGGGGCGGACGTAAAGATTTTCATGGTGGCAGATGTGGAGGAACGGGCGCGTCGACGGCTTCAGGAATACGAGGCCGCCGGGGAAGACCTCTCCCTGGAAGACGTCCAGGCCGAAATCGAACGCCGCGACCTTCAGGATCGGAACCGCGACATTGCGCCTCTGCGCCGGGCGGCAGACGCCATTGAGCTCGACACCACCGACTGTACCATCGCGGAGCAGGTCGCATTTGTGGTAGATCGCGTTAAAGCATATTCCGCCCAGGGAACGTAGGGGTCCGCTCTCCAATACAACGTCTGCCTATTTAGAATACATTGATAGGGCCTCGGAGGCCTTTCCTGACGGCTTATGCCGTGTCCCAGCACGCGATAGAGTCACGCGGCATAACGAAGAGGCTACCGATCTCGCACTCTTCACATTCGCTTTCTTCATTCCCTGTCGGGTAGTCAGGGCCAGACAGGTACAAATTGCACGCGCCGCCGGACTTTCCGTCCCACCCAGCGCATCGCAAACCCAATCAACCGTATATGGCAGAACAAGAGCAAGTAGCACCGAAAGACGAGTCTCAGGACGCTTCAGACGCCCCGCAGGGGTCTGCCGAAGAAGCGCCTTCGGAAGCGGGCACCACGGAGGAGACGGCCGACGCTGCTCCCGCCGGCGCTGCCTCGGAAGAGGCTCCGGCTGCGGACGCCTCCGCTCCGGAGGAGACCGCCGCGGAAGGAGACGACGGCACGAGCGCCGCACCGTCCAACGAGCCCGCGAGTGAAGGCGACGGAGAGGCAACGCCGGAGCCGCCGGAAGAGCCGGGCTTCGTAAATCGGATCCTTGAGGAGGCCGTCGAAGAAGCCTCGGAAGACCTCGACATCCCAACGGGCGAGGAGGCCGCCGTCGACGTGTCCGAGTTCGACGAGCCCGCCCAGGGCGTTTCCGCCGAAGAGCTGGAGCGCACCGAAGAAGCACAAGGCTTTACGGGCGAGACGTACGGCCAGACCGTATCGCTCGACGAGCTTGAAACCGAGGGGCAGGCCCACGCCGACGATCCCGTCTACGACCAGTTTCGCCAGGTCGTCGACCAGACCTCCATCGACGTCCGCGAGCAGGACATCGTCGAGGGTCGCGTCCTCCAGGTCAACGAGGACTACGTGGTCATCGACATTGGCTACAAGAGCGACGGGATCGTTTCCCGCGACGAGTTCGGGGAGGACGAGATCCGCCCCGGGGACACCGTGGAGGTGTACCTGGAGCGAAAGGAGGACCGCGATGGGCAGCTTGTGCTCTCGAAGGAGCAGGCCGACAAGGTGCGCCGCTGGCAGCGGGTCGAAGAAATCTACGAGAACGAAGAGGTCATCGAAGGCACGATCATCCGCCGCATCAAGGGGGGTATGATCGTAGAGCTCTTCGACGGGATGGAGGCGTTCCTCCCCGGTTCGCAGATCGATGTCCGCCCAGTGCGCGACTTTGAGGCGTACCTGGAGACGCGGATGGAATTCAAGATCGTTAAGCTGAACCCGGAGAACGAAAACATCGTCGTCTCCCACCGCGAGCTCATCGAGCATGAGCTCGAGGAGCAGCGCCAAGAGATTCTGGAGCAGCTTGAGGTGGGGCAGGTGCTGCAGGGGACAGTCAAGAACATCGTCGACTTTGGGGTCTTCATCGACCTCGGCGGTGTGGACGGCCTTCTTCACATCACCGATCTCTCTTGGGGCCGCGTCTCCCACCCGAGCGAGATCGTGGAGCTCGACCAGGAGCTCGAGGTGGTGGTGCTCGACTACGAAGAGGAGCGACAGCGCATCTCACTGGGCCTGAAGCAGCTCAAGGACCACCCCTGGGAAAAGATTGGCGACAAGTACAGCGAGGGCGATACGGTCGAAGGAAAGGTGGTTTCGATCACCAACTACGGTGCCTTCGTCGAGATCGAGAAAGGCATTGAGGGGCTCGTCCACATCAGCGAGATGTCATGGACACGCCACATTGAGCATCCCAGTCAGATGGTCTCGCTGGGACAAATCGTCGATGTCAAGATCCTGAACATCGACCAGGAAGAGCGAAAGATCTCGCTTGGCATGAAGCAGCTGGAGCCCGACCCGTGGGAGGGCATCAGCGACCGCTACCCGGCGGGCACGGTGCTGACCGGCACGGTGCGCAACATCACCAACTTCGGTGTCTTTGTCGAGATTGAGCCGGGCATCGACGGGCTCGTGCACGTCTCGGACCTGTCCTGGACCAAGAAAATTCGCCACCCGGGCGACATGGTCGACGAGGGGCAAGAGCTCGACGTCGTGATCCTCAACATTGACGAGGACCGGCGCCGCATTTCGCTGGGCCACAAGCAGGTGAAGACCAACCCGTGGGACCAGTTTGCGGATGCCTACCAAGAAGGCAACGACACAAAGGGCGAGGTTGTGCGCGTGGAGGACAAGGGCCTCGTGGTGCAGCTCCCGCTCGACGTGGAGGCCTTTGTGCCGGGCAGCGAATTGAAGCACGGCCCGCAGGAATTCCGCAACTACTACCACGAGGGCGACGAGTTGGAGCTCCGTGTGATTCGCTTCGACAAGGACCAGAAAGACATTGTCCTCAGCGAGACGGCCAAGGAAGAGGCCGAGCGCGAGGAAGAGCGCAAGGAAGAGAAGCAAGAACAGCGCAAGAAGGAGCGCGAGCGCGAAGAGGCCGTACGCGACTTCCAGGAGGAGCAGCAGCCAGAAGAGGAGCCGACGACCGGGCCTACCACCCTCGGCGAGCTCTCCGGCCTGGCAGACCTCCGGCGCGAGATGGAGGAGGAAGAGCGTCGCGAGGCCGCCCAGGAGGCCGAGCAAGAAGGCCAGGCGGAGGCCGACGAAGAAACGTCCGCCGATGAGACTGCCGCCGA
>CAZFJR010000009.1:12401-15078 GCA_964519235.1 uncultured Salinivenus sp.
CGAGGATGCAGCCTTCGATGAGGCTTCGGGTTTTCCGGAGAACTTCCCGCGTGCATCCCGCCTCGAGAGCGCCGGCGTTACCACTCTCGCCGAGCTCCGCGACGTCGACGACCTGACGGAGCTGGACGGCATTGGGTCGGCCTACGCCGAGGAGATTTCGGAGGCGATCGATGAGTTTGACGAGACGGGCGCTGTGAGCAGCTAACCCAACAGCCTTTCCCGAAGAGGTTCATCTACAAGTGCGGAAGGGACGGCTTCCACTCGGAGGTCGTCCCTTTTGCATTGCGTGCCCTGCCGCGTCGTCTCGCGTCGGGGCCATCCCACCCTTCAATTCCCACCTTTACTCGTATGGACGACCGCATGGACGACACCCAGGAGTTTTTGCCCAGCGCAAGCAACTCGATTACGGTTCGGGTCATGATCGAAAACCGGCCCGGCATGCTCGCGAAGGTAACGTCGGTCATTGGCGAGGAGGGGGGCAACATCGGGGCCATTGACATCGTGCGGGCGGAACAAGATGAGCTGACCCGCGACATTACCATCAACACCCGCAGCGACGACCACGCCCAGTCGATCGTTGAGCAGCTTCGCGGCATCGACGGGGTGGACATTGTGAACACGTCCGACCGCACCTTCCTTCTCCACCTGGGCGGCAAGCTGGACGTGGAAAGTAAGTCGCCCCTTCGCACCCGCGACCAACTCTCAATGGCGTACACGCCTGGGGTAGCGCGCGTCTCTGAGTCCATCCGCGACACGCCGGCCAATGCTCATCGCCTCACCATCAAAAGCAACACCGTGGCCGTGGTGTCGGACGGCACCGCCGTCCTTGGGCTCGGAGACATCGGCGCGGAGGCCGCCATTCCAGTCATGGAGGGAAAGGCGCAGCTTCTGAAGGAGTTTGCCGGGGTGAATGGGTTCCCGGTGTGCCTCAACACGACCAACGTGGATGAGATTGTCGAAACGGTCCGCCGCATCGCGCCGGTTTTTGGCGGAATCAACCTCGAAGACATCTCGGCCCCGCGCTGCTTTGCCGTGGAGGAGCGGCTGCGAGAAGAGCTCGACATTCCCGTCTTTCACGACGATCAGCACGGCACGGCCGTGGTCACGGTGGCGGCACTCCTGAATGCCCTCACCATCGTGGACAAGGCCCTGGCCGACATCTCGGTGGTAATGGTGGGGATCGGGGCGGCGGGCACAGCCGTTACCGAAATGCTGCTCCAGATGGGGGTCCAAGACATTGTGGGGGTGGACAGCAGCGGGCCCGTTACCGCCGATCGCTCCGACCTAAACGCCGCCAAGAGGCGGTACGTGCAGATGACCGATCCGGACGTGGATGGCGAAACGCTCTCGGCGGTCATGGAGGGGGCAGACGTATTCATTGGACTCAGCGCGCCGGATATCATCGACGTGGCGGATCTGAAGAACATGGCGCGTGATCCAATTGTCTTTGCCATGGCAAATCCACGCCCCGAAATTATGCCGGAGGTGGCCTACCCCCACGTCGCCGTGATGGCGACCGGTCGGAGCGATTACCCCAACCAAATCAACAACGTTCTCTGCTTCCCGGGCCTCTTTAAGGGCGCCCTCGACTGCCGCACCGCAGCCATCACCGACGAGATGAAGATTGCGGCGGCCGAGGCCATCGCCGACACAATCGAGCCGAAAAACCTGACGTCCGACTACATCGTGCCCAGCGTATTCGACCAAGAAGTGGTGGAACGAGTGGCGGATGCCGTCTCCCGGACTGCCCACGAGCAGGGTGTGGCCCGGAAGCGCACGTAGGTCGCCTCGCTCTTCGGCGCGCTCTCGATCCCCGCCTCCCTCCGCCTCCCGATGCCCGCCAACCGCGGCCCCCATCCCCGCGACGCCGAGCAGTTTGGGCCGGCACAGCACAATCGGCTCCGGGCCGCCGTCCGAGACCTCTCGTGGCTTCGGAGCCGCGGCTACACCGGAGCTGCCGCGCAGAAGCTCGTGGGAAACCACCACCGGCTCAAGCGACGGCAGCGCAACGCCGTCGCACGGTCGGCCTGCACGGACGCGGAACGGGCACACCGCCTGCAAGCGCAAGTCGCACCGGGCGATGTGGCGGGCCAGCCGGTCCAAATCGATGCCTTCAATGCGCTGATTGCCGTGGAGGCAGCGCTCGGCGGGGCCTTCCTGTTCGTGGGGCGCGATACGGCCTACCGCGATGTTGCGCCGCTGAAGGGCACGTACCGCATCGCGCACCAGACTGCCCCGGCCATTCAGCACCTTGCCGACACGCTCCGCGCCCTGTCCCCCGAGCGCGTCGCTTGGCACCTCGACCGGTCCGTCTCCAACGCAGGCCGCGTGCAAGAGCGCCTCGCCGACGCCCGCCCCCCCGCAGGGCCCGCCTGGACCGTCTCGGTCTCGGGCCACGTGGACGATGCCCTGCGCACGGCCCCGGGCCTCGTTGTGACGAGTGACAGTGAACTTCTCGACGCGACCGATGCCTGGCTTCACCTGGAGGCCCTCGTGCACGCCCGCCACATTCCCGACGCGCACGTCATCGACCTCCGGCCGGACGGCGAACGATCGGCCGGGCCTCCCTTTCCGGCTTCCACGATGCCGCCCGTCGTCCCCTAACTGTCTCACTCTCCGCCTCCCAGCCACGCCCCCATGGCTACCGTTGTCACGTACATCCTAGTGTCCGATCCCC
>CAZFJR010000009.1:15178-35890 GCA_964519235.1 uncultured Salinivenus sp.
GGCGATACGCGAGCGGCGCTGCGCTTCTCGGTTGCCCGGCCCCTTGAAGACCACGAACGCCTAGACGCGCCGTGCCGAGACCTTTCGTCGGCGTTTTCAGAGGCAACAGTGATCCTGTGCGAGGTGGAAGAGCGGTTTGACCAGATCGAGCACCTCCGCTCGGTCGTGTTTATCAGCGGCCAGCAAGCCGGCCACATCGAGCACGGATCCATCTTTAGTGTAGGTACATAGTTCTGCACATCATCCTGTCAGCCGCCCTCAAGTCCAACGGTAGGACGCCCACCTTTTGCCGGGTGAAAGATGTTTTGGTGTGGGATAAAAAGTGTAGACATTAAATGAAAGGAAGAGGGAGGGGGAACCTCCGATGCAGTTCTAGATTCCGAAAAAGCGAGTATTCCGATAACGACTGTATCCAAGAACTATGGACGCTGAATTTCAAATGGAAGTTATGGATGAAAGAGAAGCCGAGCGCGAGCTTGGGGCCAGTGGTGGACGGGGGCGCACATCCCAGTACGAGCCCATCGCACAGAAGTGGAGTGAAGTTGGAGACGACGAAGCAATCGTTCTTTCCGACTTGGAAAAGAACGACATCCAGAACCTGAGAAATCTCCTTTATCGTCGCTTCGGAAAGGAGAACGTAATTGTACGATCGGCTCAGCAAGAAGAGGGCACGTACAAAGCTGTGGTGCGGGCCCGTGAAGACGATGAGTACCTCCGAAACGACGGATAGATCGTTGTTGTCTCCAACAAAAAACGGGTGGTGATGTGCGACGTCATCACCACCCGTGTGGGGACTGTTCTGTCGTGGAGAACGTGGTATCGGGGGCGACCCGTTACTCGTTGACCGAGTCCATCTGGGCCTTCTGGAGCCGGCCGGAGAAGTCGACGTATACCGTCTTGTGCTCCGTCCAGAACTCGAACGCCGCGTAGCCTCCGTCGCGTTGCCCGTTGCCGGTGTCTTTAACGCCGCCGAAGGGCATGTGCGCCTCGGCCCCGATGGTGGGCCCATTGACGTACGTGATGCCGGCGTCTAGGTCGCGCATGGCGTGGAAGCTCTTGTTCACGTCCTGCGTGTAGATGGAAGAAGAAAGCCCGTATCGGGTATTGTTGGCGACCGCAACCGCCTCCTCGTAGGTGCTTACCTCAAAAACGGCGAGCACAGGCCCGAAGATTTCCTCCTGCGCAATTGTCATGTCGGGCGTCACGTCTGTGAAGAGCGTAGGTTCGTAAAAGTGGCCGCCAAGGCCTTCGACGGAGGCGGGGGAGCCCCCCATTTCCAGCGTGGCCCCTTCGTCCTGTCCGATCTCGACGTAGCGGCGCACCCTCTTTACCGCCGCCTCGTTAATGAGCGGGCCCACGTCTGTGCCCTCCGCGTTGCCGTCGCCCAAAACCAGGGTCTCCGCCTCCTCCTTGACCATCGTTATGAACTCGTCGTGGACCGCCTCGTGGCAGATGGCGCGGCTTGTGGCCGTGCATCGCTGCCCGGTGGTGCCGTAGGCGCCCCAGATGGCGCCTTCCAATGCGAGGTCCAGATCGGCGTCGTCCATTACGATCATCGGATTTTTGCCGCCCATCTCCAACGACACCGGTGTATTGAGGCGGCCGCACGTTTCGGCGATCGACGTGCCGACCTCATAAGAGCCGGTGAAGCCGATGGCGTCTACGTCCGGATGCTCCACGAGAGCCTCGCCGGCCTCGTCGGCGCCATTGACGACGTTGACGACCCCTGCCGGAAGGCCCGCGTCGATGAGGGTCTGGACGAACCGCAGGCCGCTGCGCGGTGCGTCCTCGCTAGGCTTGAAGACGATCGTATTGCCGGCGGCGAGGGCGGGATACATTTTCCAGGAGGGAACCGCCACCGGGAAATTCCAGGCCGTAATGATCCCGCACACCCCGAGCGGACGGCGAATCGCCATGTTCATCTTGTCCGGCAACTCACTGGGGACGGTGGTCCCGAACAGGCGCCGCGTCTCGCTGGCAGCGTAGTAGGCTGTGTCGATGGCCTCTTGCACGTCGCCCTTGGTCTCGAAAAACGGCTTTCCCATCTCCCGCGTCATGGTGCGGGCGATGTCCTCCTTGCGCTCGGCGAGCAGGTCGCCGGAGGTTTTTAGAATCTTGCCGCGGTCTGGGGCGGGGGTGCTACTCCAGGCCTCGAAGGCCTTGTCGGCCGCCTGCACGGCCGCGTTCACGTCGTCCGCGCCGGAGGCGGGCACCGCCCCAAGCCGGTCGGTGGGATCGGCAGGGTTTCGGTCGTCGAACGTACGGCCGGAGGCGGCGTCGGTCCAGCCCCCGTCGATGTAGTTCTGGATGGGATCAGGCATACTGAACAGAAATGAACTGGAAGATTGGGAAGGAAGTACACGTTTTTCAAAAGTTAGCGGCCGCGGCCCCCAAGTACAACGCTCCTCGCCGAGCGTCCTTTGAACCTCCCAGGGAGGGGAGAGTACGTATGACTGTCCATCTTTGCCAAACCGTTCCTGTCTTTCTCGTCTATGGCCTCCCCAGCAGTGACGACCCCCGACCTCGATGCGTATGTGTCGGAGCGCGTGCAAGCGACGCCCCCGAGTGGGATCCGGCGGTTCTTCGACATTGCCGCCACCATGGACGACGTGATCTCGCTCGGGATTGGGGAGCCCGACTTCGTGTCTCCCGACCCAGTGATCGACGCCGGCATTGAGGCCCTGGAGCACGGCCGCACCAGCTATACCTCGAACGCCGGGATGCGGGAACTGCGCGAGCTTATCGCCGCCGACTACGAGGAGCGCCAGGGCCTCGCCTACGATCCGGAAGACGAAATCATCGCTACGGTCGGGTGCAGCGAGGCGATGCAACTGGCCATGCAGGCCCTGCTCGACCCCGGCGACGAGGTGCTCATCCCCGAGCCCTGTTTCGTGTCGTACGGCCCCTCAGCTCGCTTCGCGGGGGGCAACGTGGTGCACGTGCCCACGTCCGTCGAGAACGACTTCCAGGTGACGGCGGCCGACATTGCGCCGCGCCTGACCGAGCGCTCGAAGGTGCTGTTTCTGGGGTACCCCAACAACCCAACAGGGGCCGTGCTGCGCCGTGACACCCTGCGCGACATCGCGCAGCTGGTCGTGGAAAACGATCTGCTCGTGGTCTCCGATGAGATCTACGACCAACTCATCTACGGGGCCGCCTACGAGCGAGGACACGTGGCCGTGCCCACCGTGGAGGGCCTTCGCCGGCGCACCGTGATCGTCGGCGGATTTTCCAAAAACTACGCCATGACGGGGTGGCGCATTGGGTATGCCTGCGGGCCCGCTCCGCTCCTGCAGGCGATGCACAAAGTGCACCAGTACATGATTATGAGTGCTCCCACGATGGCCCAGGAGGGCGCGATCGCTGCGCTGCGGGACGGCCGCACCGCCGCCGAGGAGATGCGACAGAGCTACGATCAGCGCCGGCAGGTGATTGTGAGCGGGCTCAACGACGCGGGCCTTCCCACCTTCGAGCCGGAAGGGGCGTTCTACTGTTTTCCTGATATTACGGCCACCGGCATGTCCTCGGAAGAGTTTGCACAGGCCCTTTTGCAGGAAGAAAAAGTGGCCTGCGTGCCCGGCACCGCCTTCGGCCCAAGCGGCGAAGGCTACGTGCGCTGCTCCTACGCCACTGGCCTCGACGACATCAAGACGGCCCTCGCGCGCATCGACCGGTTCGTGGACCGGCACGCGGCCGGATAAGACCGGAGAGAGGCGGGGGCGATTCCCTAGGGAAACATCCTGAAGAGAAACATCCTGATTTGGCCCGCTGTTGGGCCAGATCGCAGACCCTGAAGCCCACTGAATGTGTACAACTCTATGCCGCCATGACGTCCTACACCGAGCAAGAAATTGCAGAGCTTATCGAGCGCGTCGAGGCGCTCGGGGGCTATCTTTGACGTAGACGGTCGCCGCATGACCGTAAAGGAGCTGAACCAAGAGCGGATGGAGCCCGGCTTTTGGGACGATCCTGACCGGGCACGAGAGATTGAGAAGCGCATTGCCCGCAACGAAGAGTGGATCGAAGCCTGGGAAGAGGTAAAGCAACAGGCCGAAGACATCGAGACGCTTCAGCTTCTGGCAGAGGAAGAGGACGAGGACATGGGCGCGGAAATCGCCGCCGAGGCCCGGGCGCTCGAGAAACGACTCGACCGCCTGGAGCTGGAAAGCCTGCTGGACGAGCCGGACGACGCCCGAGATGCCATTCTCGAAATCAACCCGGGCGCCGGAGGAACCGAAAGCCAGGACTGGGCCGACATGCTCCTGCGCATGTACATGCGATGGGCGGAGGCGCAGGGCTACGAGACTGAGCTTCTTCACCAACAGCCCGGCGAAGAGGCCGGCATCAAGAGCGCCACCCTCAACGTCCGCGGGGAATACGCCTACGGCCGCCTGAAAAGTGAAACCGGCGTTCACCGCCTCGTCCGCATTTCCCCCTTCGACGCCGACAGCCGGCGCCACACCTCGTTCGCGAGCGTGTTTGCGTACCCGGAGGTCGACGACAGCATCGGCGTGGACCTGAGCGAGGGCGAAGTTGAACTACAGACTTTTCGCTCCGGAGGCAAAGGCGGGCAGCATGTGAACAAGGTGGAAACGGGCGTGCGGCTCATCTGGACCGGCACGCTTTCCAACGGCGAGGAGACCACCGTTCGGGCCGCCTGTACGCAAGAGCGAAGCCAGCACCAGAACCGCCGCCGTGCCCGGCAGATGCTGCAGAGCCGCATCTACCAGGCCGAACGCGAGATTCAGCAGCGTGAAAAAGAGCGCCTCGAGAATCAGAAGAAGAGCATTGAGTGGGGCAGCCAGATCCGCTCCTACGTGCTCCACCCCTACACCATGGTCAACGACCACCGGACGGAGACCAAGATTGAGGACGCCGAGGCCGTGCTCGATGGAGAAAAACTGGATCCCCTCATCAAGGCGTACCTGCTACACGGCAAGAAAGACCGAGACACCTCGCCGGTGTAGCGTAGGGACGCGAATTCGGCATGAAGGCCCGAAGCGCACGACCGTCCTAAAGAGCCAAGCCGCGGTGTAGACCGGAGTGCATGCTCCCCGATGGCCTGTTGAGAAACATCGGAAGACGGGCGGCGTACCTCCAAACGATGCGCACTCGCCGTATCACGCTGATTCTCTCAGCGGAAAAGGTGGCCGCCAGTGCCACCTTTTCGTACTCGTGCTGGGTCCTACCTGGCCCGGGTCGCTGACTTCGGCCTCAGAAGTCACGCTTGGCGCTCGCCCCGCCTGTCGGGTCGAGCGCCTTTTTGCACTGTGTATTTTTAGCCGTTGAACGACGCTCCCCCGTGAATCCCACGCAGCAGCGCCTTGCCGATCGCGTCCGCGGCCTGACCGAGGAAGTGATTGCGGGCACGGATTACTTCTTGGTAGACGTGGAGGTGCGCGGCCACAAGGGCACGCGCGTCGTTGAGGTGTATGTCGACTCGGAGAACGAAATGGGACACGATGACCTTGCGCTCATTAGCAAAGAGGTGGGGTTTCTGCTCGACGTGGAAGACGTGGTAGACGGAAGCTACAAGCTGGAGCTTTCCTCGCCGGGGATTAAGCGTCCTTTGACGATGCCCCAGCAGTATCGGAAGAACGTTGGCCGCACGCTCCGTGTACGATTTGAAGACGAGAACGACGAAGAAATTGTGGTCGGAGACCTCAGAGACGCAGATGATGAAATGATAGAGCTTGAGTTGCCGTCGACGGAGCGCCTCCAACTGCCCTACACGGCCATCACGCAGGCGCGGATTGAGCTGCCCTGGTAGCGTCGCGCTGCAAGAGATGAAGGGAAAAAGACAGAGGGCGGCGGAGGCCCGGAGGTCTGCTCAAACGGACGTACTTCTTCACTAGGACGAGACGGATTATGCGAAGCGAAGACCTGATCTCCTCATTTGGGGAAATAGCCCGGTCCAAAGACATGGATCGGGATACGCTGCAGCTCATCGTGGAGGACGTGTTCCGTGCAATGCTCCGCAAGCGCTACGGGTCGGACGAGGCCTTCGAGATCATCTTCAATCCGAAGCAGGGCGACATTCAGATTCTCCACATCCAGGACGTCGTTGGAGACTGGGACCTCGAGGACCCGGTGACGGAAATCAAGCTCTCCGACGCCAAAGAGGTCGACGAAGCCTTTGGGGTGGGCGACGAGGTGGCCAGCGAGCTTGACATCAGCGAGTTTGGGCGGCGGGCCGTTATGACCGCCCGGCAGACCTTTCGGCAGCGCATTCGTGACATCGAAAAGGAGCAGGTCTACGAGGAGTACACCGAACTGATCGGTGACATTGTGGTGGGCGAGATCTACCAGGTGCGCCGCCACGAGACGCTTCTGATGCACGAAGACACCGAACTGGTGCTGCCGCGTGACGAGCAGATTCCCGGTGACCACTACCGGAAGGGCAATATGCTCCGCACCGTGGTGAAAGAGGTGCGCCGCGACGCCGGAAGTGACCCCCAGGTGGTGGTGAGCCGAACCTCACCGGTCTTCATGGAGCGTCTCTTCGAGGTGGAAGTCCCAGAGGTCCACGACGGCATCGTTGAGATCAAAAAGGTGGCCCGAATCCCGGGCGACCGCGCGAAGGTGGCGGTGGCCAGCCACGACGAGAAGGTGGACCCCGTCGGGGCGTGTGTGGGCGTGAAGGGGGTCCGAATCAACGCCGTCGTTCGGGAGCTCTCCGACGAGAACATCGACGTAATGCAGTGGTCCGACGACCCGCAAGAGCTGATCGCCCGCGCGCTCTCCCCCGCGGAGCCCACAAACGTGGCGCTGAACCAGGACGCCGAGCCGCCGCGGGCCCGCGTGGAGGTGCCGGCCGATGAGGTGAGCCAGGCCATTGGAAAGCGGGGGGTCAACATCAAGCTCGCCTCGCAGCTGACTGGGTTTGAGATTGATGTATACCGCGAAATTCCGCCGGACGAGGAGGACATTGACATCGAGCAGTTTGGCGATGAACTTACAGAAGGCACTATCGAGAAACTCAAGCACATCGGGTGTGACACCGGCAAGGCCGTGCTTGAGCTCTCGGCGGACGCGTTGGCGCGCCGGGCCGATCTGGAGCGCGAGACGGCCGAGCGGGTTCTGGAAATCATCGAAACAGAGTTTGAGAAAGGGCCGGGCATCATCGAAGCGATCCGCCAAGGGCGCTTCACGGTTGAATCGGTGGGCATGCCCGGAGCCGCGGAGGGGGACGGGGCGGCGCCCGACGAGCCAGCCGGGGACCGTTCGGCGCGCGAACGGACCGACACGCCAGCCGCCGACGCAGCAGGCTCGGCCGCCGAAGAAGCGGACGGAAACGACGAGGCCGCAGACGTGCAAGCGCCCGACCCCCCGGACGCAGCCCCGCCCGAGGGGGGCACCCCCGCCGCGGAGAACGAGCCTGCCGCGGAGAACGAGCCAGTACAGGAAGAATCGGAGCTGAAGTCGTAGCGGAGATGCGCACTGGAAAAGACCAAGTAGAAGACAGACGACGCGGGCGGACGGCTTGTTCGCGGTTTCGCAGGTAGACCGAGCACCAAACGATTGCCTTATGGCAACCACGACGAAAGACTTTGAGGAGAAAAAACTCTTCCGGGTGGTCCGGGAGTTGAACGTATCTCAGGACCGTGTGGAGGAGTTTTTGGAAAACGAGGGGTACGAGGATGCCCTGTCTGGATCGGGCCTGAACGCCAAGATCGTCGACGAGGAAGCCTACCTCGTGCTGCGGGAGGAGTACGCCGACGACGCAGAGGCCGCCGCCCGCATTCGGGAGTTGCGGTCTGAGGGGGGCGAAGCCGAGCCAGAACGCGACGAGGTGGCCACGCTCGACGAGGAGCAGGAGGCCGAGCCGACCCCCGCTGGCGATGGGGAAGCCGCCCCTGCCGAGGAAGCCGCCCCCGCCGAAGAAGCCTCGCCCGAGTCCGAAGAAGAGCCCTCTGCCGAGGAGGAAAAAGCGGCAGAGTCGGAGGGGGCGTCTGAAGGGGCCGAGGATGCCGATGCCGCAGAAGATGCCGATGCCGAAACTCCCGAGGAGGTTGAAGAGGCGGGCGGCGATACAAAGCCCGCCGAAGAGCAGGTCGAAGCCGGGGCCAATGAGGCGGAAGAGCCGGCCGAGACCCCCACTGACGACACTGAGGATTCTCCGACCGAGGAAGCTCCGACCGAGGAAGCACTGGCGGAGGAAGCTCCGACCCAGGACGTCTCGGCCGAAGGAGAAGCTGACGCTGAAGGAGCGCCGGACGAGTTCGCGGAGAAGGACGACGGCTTAGAGACGCGCGCATCCGATTCTGAAGAAGTCTCTGCCGACGAGTCCGCCGAGGAAGTCGTGGCGCCCGACGCCGAAGAGGCTGCCGAGACGGAAGAACCAACCGAGCCTTCCGGGGGCGAAGAGCCAACGGAGACGCCCTCAGAGGAGGCCTCCGACACTGCCACCGACGATGCCGACGCGGCGGCCGGCGAGGACGAAGAAGAGGAGGACACAGGAACGCTGAAGGCGACTCGGTACCGCCTCAAGGGCCCGAACGTAGTGGGCAAGATGGACAGCGACCAGCTGCAGCGCCCGCAGCGCAAGCGCAAGCGCAAGCAGAAAGACAAGGACAAAAAAGACGACAAGAAGGAGAGCAAAGAAAAGCAGAAGAAACAGAAACAGAAGCAGAAAAAGCAGAAGCAGAAGGGCGGTGGAGGCCCCGACGAAGAGGACATCGAGCAGACCATTCAGGAGACGCTTCAGGAACTGGAACAGGGCGCCAGCCGCGAACGACAGCGTCGCCGTCGCCGTCGCCGCGAGCGCCACGAGAAAGAGCGACAGCGCCGCCGCGAACGGAAGCGTGAACAAGAGAATATCCTGGAGGTCACCGAGTTCGTAACTACGGGAGAGCTCGCAAACCTCATCGGCGAGCCGGTGAGCGACGTCATCGACGCTCTGTTCGACGCCGGAATGATGGTGTCAATCAACCAGCGGCTCGACCGGGAGACGATCGAGTTCGTCGCCGACGAGTATGGCTACGAGGTCGAATTTGTCGCTGAGCGGGACACAGAAGCCCTGGAGGTTGAAGAGGACGCTCCGGAAGACCTTGAGCCGCGCGCCCCGGTCGTTACCGTGATGGGGCACGTTGATCACGGGAAAACCTCGCTGCTCGACTACATCCGCAACGCCAACGTGGTAGCCGGGGAGGAAGGCGGCATTACGCAGCACGTGGGGGCGCACTACATCGAACTGACCGACCACGACGACGAGGCCATTACCTTTCTCGACACCCCGGGCCACGAGGCCTTCACGGCCATGCGCGCCCGAGGCGCCAAGGCCACCGACATCGTGATCCTAGTGGTGGCCGCCGACGACTCGGTGATGCCGCAGACCAAGGAGGCCATCAACCACGCGCAGGCCGCCGACGTCCCGATCGTGGTGGCGATCAACAAAATGGACAAGCGCGAGGCCGACGCCGAGAAGGTGCGCGCCGAGCTTGCCGAGCACAACGTGCTGGTGGAGGAATACGGAGGGGACGTTCAGTCCGCCGAGGTGTCCGCCGAGACAGGGCAGGGCATCGGCAACCTGCTCGACAAGGTCATCCTGCAGTCCGAGATCATGGAGCTGCAGGCGAATCCCGATCGGGAAGCGTCCGGCGTGATCATCGAGAGCCGGCTGGAGAAGGGACGTGGAAACGTCATTACGGTGCTCGTTCAGAACGGCACCCTTGAGACCGGCGATCCCTTCCTGGCAGGCATGCACAGCGGCAGCGTCCGAGCCATGTTTGACGAGCGCGACAACCGCATCGAGCTGGTTGGCCCGTCGCAGCCTGCGCTTGTGCTTGGGTGTGACGGATCGCCCGAGGTCGGCGACCAGTTTGTGGTGATGGAAGACGAGGGGGAGGCCCGTGACGTGGCCCAGGAGCGGCAGCGCATTCACCGCGAGCAGGAACTCCGCCGCCAGAGCCAGGTGTCGCTCGATCAGGTCAGTCGGCGCATGGCCGAGGGCGAGTTCCACGAGCTCAACCTTATTATCAAGGCCGACGTGGGGGGCTCCGTTGAGGCCCTCTCCGACGCCCTCCTCAAGCTGAAGACCGACGAGGTGGCCGTCAACGTCATCCACAGCGGCGTAGGCGCCATTACCGAAAGCGACGTGATGCTGGCTCGCGCCTCGGATGCCATTATCCTGGGCTTCCAGGTGCGTCCCACGAGTGGCGCCCGCGAAACCGCCAGCCGCGAGGAGGTGGACATTCGGACCTACTCGGTGATCTACTCGGCCATCGAAGACGTACGCGACGCCCTAGAAGGCCTCCTCTCGCCCGAACGGCGCGAGGAAACGAAGGGCCGCGCCGAGGTGCGCGATACCTTCAGCGTGCCCAACGTGGGCACCGTTGCTGGGTGTTACGTCAACGAGGGCACCGTCCACCGCAACCACAAGATCCGTGTGGTGCGCGACGGGGTCGTGCAGTACGAGGGCGACATCAGCTCCCTCAAACGCTTCGAGGACGACGTGAAAGAGGTGCAGAGCGGATACGAGTGCGGACTCTCGGTGGAAAACTACGACGACGTGAAGGCGGGGGACGAGTTTGAAACCTACGTGGTCGTTGAAGAGCAACGGGAACTCGAAGTCTAGCGTGTAGGCGGGGCCGCCCCGGTCCCTTGAGTCCGTCGCGCCGATCTTGCTTCACTTGTGCCCCTTTCGGAGATGAGCATCCACACCGAGCGTGTCGCTGAACTCGTCCAGCGCGAAGTGGCCCGCATTCTGCAGCGGGACTATGCCGATCAGCTCCAGCCGATGGTCACCATCACGCGAGCCCGCATGACGGGCGACCTGTCCATTGCGTACGTGTACGCCAGTGTGATGGGCGACACGTCCGAAGAGCGTGAGGCTACCTTTCGCCAGCTGAAGGCGCTCACCGATGAGGTCCGCGAGAAGTTGGCCTCCCGCATTCGGCATCAGGTCCGCGAAATCCCGGAGCTGAAGTTTTTCCACGACGAGTCGCTGGAGGAGGCCAGGCGTATGGAAAATCTCTTCGACCGCATTCGGGAAGAGCGTGAGCACCGGCTTGACGAAGATCCCGAAGGATCGCCCGAGGATTCGCCGTAATCGCCGTCTCATCGCCGCACGCCCCCGTGCCTTCTGCCGCGGCCCAGCGCGACATACCGTCGGACATGGTGTACCTGCCTCCCGCCCTTCCGAGTGCATGGGGGGAGGGCGCCATCCTCCCGGTGGACAAGCCAGAAGGTCGCCCTTCCTTCGACGTTGTGTCTGCCGTTCGGGGGGGCACTGGGGTGTCGAAGGTCGGGCACGCCGGCACGCTCGACCCCATTGCCACCGGCCTGCTCGTTGTGCTGGTGGCCCGCCCGGCCACGCGCCTGCAGGAAGCCTGCGTGCAGCTTCCCAAAACGTACGAGGCGACCCTGCGCCTGGGGGAAACCACCCCGTCCTACGATACCGAAACGGACGTGACCTCGCGTGCAGACCCGTCCGGCCTTTCCCGCTCGGATCTGGAAGACACCTGTGCCTCGTTTGCGGGACTCATCAACCAGGTGCCGCCCATGTACTCGGCGGTGAAGGTGGACGGAGAGCGGCTGTACAAGAAGGCGCGCCGCGGCGAAACGGTAGAGCGCCTGCCCCGGCAGGTGCGCATCGATCGGATCGAACTGAGAGACTGGACGCCCCCCGAGCTCTCCCTCCGTGTGGAGTGTTCGAAGGGCACCTACATTCGGGCTCTGGCTCGTGATCTTGGCGAAAAGCTAGGGGTGGGAGGGCACCTCACTGCCCTGCGCCGAACGGCCATCGGGCCCTTCTCCGTGGGAGAGAGTTGGACACTGGCGGCACTGACGGATGCACTGGCGTAGGAGCAACGGACCCCTCATGAAGCGCGAAATCGGCTGGGACGAAATTACACACGATGATCGGTCGGTCGTTACGGTGGGAACCTTCGATGGCGTGCATCGCGGGCACCAGGCCATTATTGAATATCTGCAGCAGCGGGCCCAGGAGCAGGCAGGCCCCAGCACCCTCGTCTCGTTCGATCCGCATCCCCGCTCGGTGGTGCACGAAGAGGACGTGCCTCTGCTTACCACCGTTCCCGAGCGCGCACAGGTCCTGGATGCCCTCGGGCTCGACCGGCTCGTGGTCGTCCCGTTTTCAGAGGAGTTTGCGCAGCTCAGTCCGCGGGAGTACGTCCACGATGTTCTCGTAGAACGCATCGGGCTGCAAGAGGTCACCGTTGGGTACGATCACCGCTTCGGAAAGGACCGGGCCGGGGACGTGGCGCTTCTCCGTGAGCTTGGCACGGAGCATGGGTTTTCGGTGGACGTCATTCCGCCCCAGGAGGTGGACCACGACGTGGTGTCGTCGAGCTCAATCCGCGCCTTGCTCCGAGACGAGGGGGCCGTGCAGCAAGCCAACGAGCGCCTAGGCCGTCCCTATCAGCTACAGGGCACGGTGGCGCGGGGAGAAGGCCGCGGCCGCCAGATCGGCTTCCCCACCGCCAACCTTGCCCTGGACGATGCCCGCAAGCTCGTCCCTAAGCGGGGCGTTTATGCCACACGGGTACAGCTGCCTGGAGGGCGCTACTGCGGGGGCATGATGAACATCGGCCGCCGCCCTACCTTCGACGGAATGGATGTCACTGCGGAGGTGCACCTACTCAACTTTGAGGGCGACCTGTACGGAGAGCACCTCTCTGTACAGTTCCTGCAAAGATTGCGGGACGAGCAACGGTTTGAGTCGGCGGAGGCGCTAGCGGCGCAACTTTCGAAAGATGAACAGCGTTGTACGGTCGTTGTCGAGGCGGCGACTTGACACCACTGACCTAACTTCACATCGGTCCCGCCCTCGCTCGCGAAACTGCAGAGCATTGCGGTTTCTTCTTTAGCATGGCATAATCTAAAGAGGTACCACACCGCACGATGATTACGAAAGAAGAAAAGCAGACCATCGTAGACCGGTTCGGCAACGGACCGGACGACACGGGAACCCCTGAGGTGCAGATTGCGATCTTCACCAAGCGCATTGAGCGCCTCACGGAGCACCTGAAGGACCATCCCAACGACAACTCCACCCGCCACGGATTGCTCGACCTTGTGGGCAAGCGTCGCCGCCTGCTCAACTATCTCGAAGAAAACGATATTGAGCGGTACCGCGCCATCCGAGACGAGCTTGAGCTCCGGAAATAGGTCCCCTTCCGCGGCGTCCCGGCCCCCGTCGGGACGCCGTTTTTTACGTCGGGGCGCCTGGCAGTCTGGAGCGCGCGGGGCCTTCATGCGTGCATCCTTCTCACCACTTGTTGACCTTGAGCGTAGCAGATAGCGATTTATGAAGCCTGAAGCCAAAATTCAAGACGTTGAGTTCGTTCCTGAGCGAACCCTCTCCCTCGAAACCGGCCGCATTGCGAAGCAGGCAGACGGCGCCGTGGTGGCCCGCCTCGGAGACACCATGGTTTTGTCCACGGCCACCCTCAGCGACTCGGTAAACGAGTCCAATTTCTTTCCCCTTACCGTAGACTACCGTGAAAAATTTGCGGCTGGGGGGAAGGTGCCCGGGGGCTTTATTAAGCGAGAGGGCCGTCCCACCGATAAGGAAACGCTGACGGCGCGGCTCATCGACCGGGCCGTCCGTCCGCTGTTTCCGGACGGGTTTTACCACGACGTCCACGTCGTGAACTTTGTGATCTCCGCCGGCAAGGACTACGACGCGGACGTGGTGGCCGGCGTCGGGTCGTCCGCTGCGCTGATGTTGTCGGGCGCCCCGTTCGGCGGTCCGATCGCGGAGGTGCGCGTGGGCCGCGTTGGGGGCGAGTACATCGTCAACCCGACGATGGAGCAGACCGAGGAGAGCGATATCGACCTCGTGGTGGCGGGCAAGGAAGACGCACTCGTGATGGTGGAGGGCGAAGCCCACGAGATCAGCGAAGAGAGCATGATTGAGGCGCTCGATGAGGCCCACCGCTCCATTCGGCGTCTGTGCCGTGGTCAGCAGCGCCTCGTGGAGCAGGCCGGCGAGCCGGAGCCCTTCGAGTGGGAGGCCGACCTTGTGCCCGATGATCTTGTGGAGCGCATGCGGCAGCAGTACGGCGCCAAGGTGGCCGAGCACATCCACGGGCCCTACGGCAAAGAGACCTTCCACGGCGGCATCGGCGAGATCAAGGATCAGGCCGTTGAGGACGTGCTCGGTGACGACACAGAAACCCCAGATGGCTACACGGCGTCCGACATCCGCGACGCCGTCGGGGAGGTAGAGAAGGACGAAATGCGAAGCATGATTGTCGAAGAGGGCAAGCGCATCGACGGTCGTGACCAGACTGACGTGCGCGACCTGTGGATGGAGGTGGGGTACCTGCCCCGAGTACACGGTTCGGCCATCTTTACGCGGGGCGAGACGCAGGTGCTCGGCTCCGTTACCCTCGGTACGTCCGAGGACGTGCAGCCGGTAGACGAGGTCTTTGCCGATACGGATAAGTCCTTCTATCTCCATTACCGCTTCCCGCCCTTCTCGGTGGGCGAGGCCAGCTACCTGCGCGGGCCGAAGCGCCGCGAGATTGGACACAGCATGCTTGCGGAGCGGGCTCTGCGACCGGTCATTCCGGAGCAGGACACATTCCCGTACACCATCCGCATCAACGCCGACGTGATGGAATCGAACGGCTCCTCGTCGATGGCCAGTGTCTGCGCCGGCAGTCTCGCGCTCATGGATGCGGGCGTCCCCATCGACAAACCGGTGGCAGGCATCGCGATGGGGCTGGTGCAGGAGGACGACGAGACGAGCGTCCTCACCGACATCCTCGGCCAAGAAGACCACCTTGGCGACATGGACTTCAAGCTCACGGGCACGCGAGACGGCATTACGGCCTGCCAGATGGACATGAAGATTGGCGGCCTCTCGCGCGATGTGATGCTGAAGGCGCTCCGACAGGCCCGCGATGCGCGGCAGCACATCCTCGACCGCATGCAGGAGACGATTGCTGAGCCGCGTACGGAGCTCTCCGAGCACGCCCCGCGCCTGACGAAGCTGACGATCGATCCGGACCGCATCGGCGCGGTGATTGGCCCTGGCGGCAAGGTCGTGAAGAGCGTGCAGGAAGAAACCAACACGGAAATCACGGTCGAAGAAGAGGAAGGCGTCGGAATCGTCACGATTGCGGCGACCAACCAGGACGATGCCGAGGCAGCCATCGAGCGGATCAAGCAGATTGTGGCCGTGCCCGAGGAGGGCGAAGACTACGTCGGCACCGTGAAGGGCATCCGCGACTTTGGGGCCTTCGTCGAGATTATGCCCGAGAAAACCGGCCTCCTCCACGTCTCAGAGATCGACTACGACTACGTTGAGAACGTTGAGGACTACCTCGAAGTGGGCGACAAGGTAAAGGTCCACCTGCTCGAGATCCACGACGACGGCAAGATGCGTCTCACCCGAAAGCCGTTTATCGACGAGAATGGCGAGACGGACACTTAGTCCTTTCTCAGCTGCGGCCGAGCGTCCGGCGCGCGAATTGAAGAAAACTGGCGAAAGGCGAGGGCCGGAAAGCCCTCGCCTTTCGTGTATCCCCTCGCGAATTGTGTATTTGCTTGGGAAAGCCCTGCGCAGACGGGGGTGCGCGGGGCAGGGAGCTCCCACGTATCCCCGCTTCGTCCGTACGCACGTCACACGTTCCACACTTCTCATGCATGTACTTGTAACCGGTGGGGCTGGATACATCGGCAGCACCGTCGCCCATCGGCTGGTCGACACCGGGCACGATGTCACCGTGCTTGACAACCTCTCGCAGGGCCATCGGGCCGCCGTGCCCGCCCCCGCAACGTTCGTCGACGCCGACCTGAGAGACCGTGAACGTGTCGGGCAGGTGCTGGATCGCCACCGCCCGGAAGCCATCATGCACTTTGCCTCTCACACCTTGGTGGGAGAGTCGATGGAGAAACCATTTCGTTATCTCGACGACAACGTGCGCTGCGGCATCAACCTCATGCGAGCCGCCGTCGATTCCGGCGTGGAGCGCTTCATCCTCTCTTCTACGGCCAATCTATTTGGACTGCCCGAGCGCATCCCGATCGACGAAGACGTGGACATTGATCCGGGCAGCCCGTACGGAGAATCGAAGTTTATTCTGGAACGGATTCTTCACTGGCTCGACGAGATTCACGATCTCCGCTACGCGGCCCTTCGCTACTTCAACGCCGCGGGCGCGGCAGGTCCTGAGCACGGAGAGGACCACGATCCGGAAACCCACCTGATTCCCCTCGTTCTGGAGGTAGCACTCGGCCAGCGCGACAATATCGTGATTTTTGGGGACGACTACGACACCCCCGACGGCACCTGCGTACGGGACTACGTCCACGTCCTCGACCTGGCTCAGGCCCACATCCTTGCTCTCGAAGCTCTGGACGAGGGCAGCCGCGTCTACAACCTCGGCAATGGCGAAGGCTACAGCGTGCGGGAAGTGATCGAGGCGGCCCGCCGGGTAACAGGGCGCGACATTCCCGCGGAGGTGGGCGCTCCGCGCCCGGGCGACCCGGCCACCCTCATTGCCAGCAGCGAAAAGATTCGCCGTGACCTGGGCTGGGTGCCTCAGTACGCCGCCCTCGAAGACATCATCGGGACCGCCTGGGAGTGGCACCGCCGCCATCCGCACGGCTACACCTCGGAGACATAATGACGAAAGTCCCCGCTCATGCCAGCATCGAGGAGTTGGGGGACCGTGAAGAGCGACACTGCCTGGTCCTTCCCGACTGATTCTCACTGCCTGATTCTCACTGCCTGATCCCGACAGCCAGATCGGCATGTACCGCGTTGAGCTGGAGCAATTCGAGGGGCCGATGGACCTGCTCCTGTTTTTTATTAAGCGGGACGAAATCGACATCTACGATATTCCCATCGCACGCATCGCGGACGAGTACCTCGCCTACGTGCGCGTAATGGAGGAAATTGACCTCGACGGGGTGGGGGACTTCATCTACATGGCGGCGCTTCTTATCAACATTAAAGCCCGGATGCTCCTCCCCTCCCAAGAGGCAGAGGAGGAGGCAGACGCCGTGGACCCCCGGCGCGAACTGGTAGAGCGGCTGCTGGAATACGTGCGGTTTAAGGAGGCGGCCGACCAGCTCTCCACGCGCCGCGAGCACCGCCGTGAGCATTTTGTCCGTGGTGATGCGGCCGACGACCGGGAGCGAGTAGAAGAGCACCACGACGTGGAGGTCGATGCGTCTGTCTTTGACCTCGTGGAGGCGCTGGGGCGTGTCCTCGAGACGAGAGAGGACACCGAAAACGACCCGGTGCATGAAGTGGAGCCGCTTGAGCACACCGTCGAGGAGCAGCAGCGCTACGTTCTGCGATGCCTCGATCGCGAGTCGCGGGTCTCTTTCCGAACGCTCGTCGAGGCCCAATCGCGGGGGTTCATCATCGCAACGTTTTTGGCCCTGCTCGAACTGGCGCGTCAGCACCATCTCCGGCTCGACGTGGAGGCCACTGCCTCCGATTTTGTCGTGGAAGCCCGAGAGGGAGCATCGCTCCGGCCCAGTGAAGAGCCGCTCGAAGACCTCTCGCGAGTGCAGGGGGATGGCTCGGCCGGCACAGACCCGTCGCCCCCGTCCGAGTAGTCGGTTCTGGTGCAGAGCTCTGTCTGGGCTCGCCCATCAGCCCAGGTGTGGACCCGATTGTGCCACAAAGGCGACTGCGTAGAAATTCCAGTTCTCGTTGCAAAGCGACCCGGCCTCCCCGGCAGTCTGCCCGACGGAGCAACGGTCCGAAGGCCTGTCTTTGCATCTCATCGGCGGCGCTGCAAATTCCCGCCGTCAGGCCCCTAGCTACGGGGCATCCCCAGCGCGCAACGCCCTGAAAGACAGGGCCGAGCGCGCGTTCCGTTCGCCCCCAGTGCCTTCCGGCCGCGCCCATGTTCGCGTTTTTGGGCAGTGGCAGGGCTGGAGGGTGGGGCAGAAGGGAGGAAGGACGGGTGATTTCTCCCACCTGTGCAGTGCATACCGGGCGGGTAAGTCTATGGATGAGTCTAGGAATACTTCTTGCCACTTTAGAGCACTGAGTTTCTCCCTCAACAGTGCTTCGATCTCATGCCCCGCTCACTTCGGTGTTGCAGTGGCCGTGCATTCGGCCACGCCGTCGTCGCACTTCTTCTTGTCCTCGGGAGCACGGGGTGCGACGTGGGCGGAGGAGGCGACAGCAGCGTGACAGTGCCCGGCCGCGTGCTGGATGCCACCGGGAATCCGGTAGAGGATGCGTTGGTGACGTTCCGCTACACGGACGACGGTGGCGAACCCGTTGAGCGGACGGCGCAGACCGATTCGGTCGGGCGGTTCTCCAAAACCCTCGAGGTTGCGCAGACGGTAGAGGTCACAATCACTGCAACCAAGGGCGACGTGACGGCCCAGCGGGTGCGTCAGGTATCTCCCGACGTGGAGACGACCAGCGACCTGGAGTTTACCCTCAGCATGGGAGGCGAGGAGGCGCGCGAGCCTGGACGCCCCACGGACATTCTACTTCGAAGCCAAACTGCCGGCACCATTCGGGTGCAGGAAAGCGGAGGGACGAGCGTGTCACGCCTGACCTTTCAGGTTGTAGACTCTACCGGCAAGGCCATTGGGATCGATCAGGCCGTGGACGTCAATTTCCGTTTCTCCCAGCAGCCGGGCGACGCCACCCTTACGCCGAGCACGGTGACCACCAACGGCCAGGGCCAAGCCACGGTAAACGTGTCCAGCGGAAAAAACGCCGGGGTGATTCAGCTTGTGGCGCAGACCCAGCGCCCCAACGGAACTGAACTGGCGTCCAAGCCCGTGAGCCTCACCGTTCACGGAGGGCTTCCCAACAAGTGCCACTTCAGCCTCGGGTCGGAGCGCTCCAACTTTCCGGGGCTTCGCAACTTCGGGGCGTCAAATCCGGTCCGCGTCTTCGTTGGGGATAAATTCGGCAATCCCGTGGTGCCGGGCACGTCGGTGTACTTTAGTACGAACGCGGGACTCATTGGTGGATCCATCCAAACAGACGCGCAGGGGCAAGGCGCAGTCGCGCTCACCTCCGCCGAGCCGCTGCCCGAAGGCGGTGTGGCCACAGTTCGGGCCGAGACGGTGGGAACCGACGACGCAAACACGGTGGTAGACCCGGACAACTGCCCCAACCCCGCAGAAACGGGCAACGAGAATACCATCGCCGAGACGGTCCCTGTGGTCTTTTCGGGCCGTCCCGAGGTCATTGTGGAGCCCGATTCCGCAGAGCTCGGCCAGACGTATGACCTTACCGTGTGGGACGTGCAAAACAACAATCCTCTTGCGCCCGGCACCACGGTTCAGGTGGAAGCGGAAGGGACGAAGGTAAAGGCTGCGGGCAACACCGAGGTCACGCTCGACGACACCGCCGTGATCGACGAAAATGGCGACGGGTACGGCCCCGAGGATGTCGTGAAGGAGGAAGGCATTACCTTCTTTACCTTTCGTGTCGTGGAAGACCGCACGGTCGAGGAGGAAGGAAACCCTACGGTCCAGACGGTGACCATCACGGTGGACGGGCCAAACGGGACCGTGGAGATCGTTCTCACGCCGTCGAGCCCAAAGAGCACGTCGGCCTCGGCACAGCCCATCACGCCTACGAGGGGCGCAACCGTGCACTCGCGTGCATCTGGGGGCACCGTTGTCCGGGCGCCCATCCAGAAGTCCCCGTTGCAGTAATCTCTCAAAACCGGTTCTCCAAAGCTGCGGGCTAGGGAGCCGGGCAGGCCGCGATATCCCCAAGAGCTGCTAGCACAATGATGCCGATCGAGGTCGAACGTCGTGAAAACATCGTGACCGTGACCACCGACACCAAGAAGCGCATGTACGCCGTTGTGCACCTGGCCGTCCCCGCAGGGTTTGATCCCTCCGACTTCGATTTGTCGAGGGTGGGGACGCGTAGCTGGGAGCTCGCCTTCAAAAACGTCGCGACGGCGCATCGCTTTAAACGCCTCATGGACGAGGCCGGCCATCTCGTCGCATAGTTGTTCTAGGGCACCGTCTTGAGGCACCGTCCTGCGGCGGGCCGCGCGTCACGCAGGCCTTTCCGCGTGCATCCGCTGCGCCGATCCGGGCGTCTTGTGACGGCGCACAGAGCACTCGGGGGCAAGGGGTGAGGCACGAGGAAAACGGGTGGAGAGGCAGCCCTGATCGGAAAAACGGATTAGCTCTGCGTCTGAACAGGGGCAATCTCCAGAAGCTCCGCGCTTACCCGCCCCACGTCTGCCTCCGTCATCGCGATGCATCGTAGCTCAGGATTCGTGGGGCGCTGGTGTCCCTCCCCGTCCTTCGAGGTGCCCGTGTCGATGAGGGGGTCTACCTCGGCACGGTCCATTGCGTCGAGCAGCTCGGCGCTGGTGGTTTCCAGCGCGTCGGCCCAGTCGGCAAGGCGACCGGTAATGATTCCGGACTGGGACGTGAGCTCTCCACTTCGCGTATGAGGTTGAACCTTCTGGCTTCTTGCGGAACGAGACCTCATGAATGAGTGGATTCGTCAGGGAAAAGACGGAGAAACGGGCACTTGGGTAGGCGGGTGGATGCCTACCGGGACAACGTACCATCACTGTTCAAAAGTATCGGGTTTGGGCCCCAGGAGTTTCTTCTCTGTCGCGAGGACGAGGACGATTCAGCGGGCCGGATGTGCTGCGCATAAGCGGTGTACGAAGTCAGGCGCGAAGGAGGCAGACCGCTCGCGGAGGCTCGCCGCGGGAACGCTACATATAGAAGAAATAGAGCATTGACGAGGTCACCGTCACGAACACGAGCGAG
>CAZFJR010000009.1:35990-38727 GCA_964519235.1 uncultured Salinivenus sp.
CTACATATAGAAGAAATAGAGCATTGACGAGGTCACCGTCACGAACACGAGCGAGAGCACGCTCCCGGCTCGCAGGTAGTCGGGCACTCGGTACCCGCCCGGGGTCATGAGGAGGGCGTTAACGTGATGAGTCGGCAGCACGAACGAGTTGGCGGCGCAGAGCCCCACCTGAAGCACCAGAACCTGCGACGTGAGACCGCTCACGTTTTGGGCCATCTCCAGCACCAGGGGCACCATTAGCACCGTTGCGGCCACGTTCGACATGGTCAGCGAGAAGACGGTCATCAGGATGCCCAGAGAAAACAGAATGAGAAACGGGTGAACGCCCTGCACCAGGCCGACCAGGGTCTCCGCAATGACCGCCGCGGCCCCGGACTCTTCCATGGCGATGCCGATGGGAATGAGGCCGGAGATGAGAAACACCACTTTCCACTCGACGGCCCGGTAGGCCTCCTCGATGGTGAGCACGCCCCCCAGGATCATGACCACGGCTCCGGTAAGAAAGCCGATCGAGATGGGCAGGTCGAGCGACAACACCAGGGCCACCGCCCCTGCAAAGCTGCCGACCGCGAGCCAGGCCTTCTCGGGATTTTTGAGTTCGTACTGCACGGGGGTTACCACGATAAAGTCCTCGCTCTCCCGGAAGAACTGCAGGCTTTCCCACTTCGCGTGCAGTACCATCGTGTCGCCTGCCTGAATCACCCGGTCGGCCAATCCCTCTTCGATGACCTCACTGTTGCTGAAAAAGAGCACCACCTGCGCGTTGTAGGTCTCTCGAAGCGGCACTTCCCGGAGCGTCTTGCCCACCAGGCTCGACCGGGCCGGCACGACCACCTCCAGGTACCCCCCGCTTGATCCAACGTTGGCTTTGTCCTTCGCCTCTGTCAGTTCAAGGCTGTGAGCCTCCTTAAAGGCCTCCACATCCTCATCGCGGCCCTGAACGACAATGTACTGCCCCTCCTCGAATCGGATCTGGTGCCAGACGTCGTAGTCGGAGCTTTGGTCGTCGTACACCTCGAGCAAGTTGACGTTGAAGGAGGCACCCATCCGAGACTCCTCGGCCGACTTGCCGACCAGCGAGCTCCTTGCGGGAATGCGAAACGTATAAATAGTGTCCGAGAGCCCCCATACGTTCAAAAGCTTTTGGCCGGGGCTCGTGCTCTCGCTCTCTTCCCGCTTGGAGGGCAGCACGTAAGGGCCGAGCAGAGAAAAATATCCGACGCCGACAGCCAGAAGCACCAGTCCAATGGGAAGGACGCTGAACAGACCGAAGGGGGGCAGGCCGCGCGTCGTGAGCAGGTCGTTGAGCACGATCAGTGAACTGGTTCCAACCATTGTGAGCGTGCCCCCAAGCAGCGCCGCAAAGCCCATGGGCATGAGCAGGCTGGAAATAGAAATTTTCTCTCGTTTTGAGATGCCCGTCATGACCGGGAGGAAAAGGGCGGCTGCTCCCAGGTTTTGCATGAGCCCCGACATGAGCCCGACTGTTACCGACACCGTAGAGATGATTTGCCGCCGGCCGGTGCCGGCCACCTGGAGAATAAAGTTCGCGATTTTCTCCGTAATGCCGGACTTGTACAGGCCCCGGCCCATTACCATCACGGCAATGATGGCCAGCACCGCATTGCTCGAAAAGCCAGACCGTGCCTGCTGGGGCGTGATGCTTCCCGCCCAGGCCAGCGACAACATGGCGATGATGGCCACAACATCAATGCGAAATGCCTCTGTGACAATCAGGGCCACGGTCACGCCAAGAATGGCAAAAACGATTAACAACTGCGGGTCCATCGCGGTGGAGAGAGAAACCAGAAAGGCAGTGGTAGCGAACGCGACGGACGGGCGGATGCCTGCCCCCTCAGCCCGGCGTGAGCAAAGCCCCGAACCGTTCTCTGCGCCGGCCCCCGCCATGACCCTAAACGCTGTGATTCCAAAGCCATGGTTCCAAAATAGTCCGCCACGGGCCTGAGGCAAACGGAGCCTCCAGAGCAGATGATGCCGCCAGCGTTGCGCTGGAAAATGTCCAACGGGACCAATACATTCCAATTTCCCCAATGCCCACGACACCGACACGTGTGGCCTCCAGACGCCCGAATCCGGACAGACGCAGGAATTCAATTCCTGGGCCGGGGAAGCGTTAAGACTCTCCGGACACTGCTGGAGACTCCCCCGGAGGCCTTGCTCTAAGGCAGGGAATGCATGAAGGAACGGGGCATTCAGTTGAAAAGAAATGCCCCACCATGAATTCCCAGTATTCTCGCACGAGACTCGCGCAGCTGGGCGAAAGAACGCGGTCGGGTGGAAGAACCACGGTTGATTCCGCGCGCACTACGGTCTATTTGCTGCGCCGGCCCCCTGCGGCACTTGTCGAATCTACGGAGGCTGAACCCGCGGAGAACGGGAAACTGCGAATGCCGCATCCGAGTTGCAAAGCCAGTGAAGTTAGGTCCACACTGGAACCCTCCGTTGCAGAGAAAGTTACTTCGGACTGCACATTGGCTAGCAAGGTCCGAAAGCACCTTGCAGCCAGTATGGTCCAGGGGACGCCCCCAGGCGACTTCCCCTCGGTCTGCACAGTCGGCCCCTGCCGCCCTTCCCGCTTTGGGAGCAAGGGTCGTCCCAAAGGGGCTTTCTCTCGGGGGACTACATTGTTCGTCCAATTCAGACTTGACACCTGTACACTCGCCATGGCCAAAGAGGAGTTTGACCGGAAGAAGCCGCATGTAAACGTAGGGACGAT
>CAZFJR010000010.1:0-4884 GCA_964519235.1 uncultured Salinivenus sp.
CTACATGACGCCGCGGGTCCCCGGGCGGGCCACGGGCATGTTTCGGCCCCAGCGCTCCATCGAGATGCTGGCGAGCGACTCGTCGATTGCCTTTGCGGAGCTGCGCGACTACAAGAGCGACACGCGCATGATGGCCGCCGACCGGCTCCTCGACGACCTGCTGCCGGCGGCCCGCGAACGGGGCGGCGAGCGGGCCCAACGCGCCGCGGCGGTGCTGGCGGGCTGGGACCGCACGGCCAACGCCGAGAGTCAGGGCAGCGTTCTCTTTGCGCGGTGGCTGCGGGCCGTGACGGAGCAGGATGCGCCCTTCGAAATGCCGTACCGCCCCGATGCGCCGCGCACCACGCCGGACGGCCTGGCCAATCCCGCGGCGGCGGTGCAGGCCCTCGACGATGCGGCGGGAAAGGTGCTGGCGCAGTACGATTCGCTTACGGTTCCCTGGGGCGCGGTGCACCGCCTCGCCGGGCCCGAGGGGAGTGTGCCGGCGTCCGGCGGCAACGGCATGTTTGGGATCTTCCGCGTGCTCTGGTTCCGCGACGGCGAGCACGGACGCCGCCGGGCTGTGGGGGGCGATTCGTACGTGGCCCTCACCGAATTTACGAAGAACGGGCCGCGGGCGAAAGCCGTACTCCCCTACGGCAACGCCTCACAGCCCGGCTCGCCCCACCGCGGCGACCAGCTGCAACTCTACGCCGACAAGGAACTGCGTTCGGTCTGGCTCTCGCGCGACAGCGTGCAGGCGCATCTTGAGGCGCGCACGACGTTTTAGGCAGGCCCGGGTTCCTTTTTCGCCAGCGAGGCTTTCCAAACCCCTTTTCCGACCCCTCATGTCTCTCGAAGACCGCATCATCAAGCGCCTGGGACTCGAATCCGTTGACCGTCGCATCGCGGGCTGGATGCGGCGCTACGGCCTCTCGGTCCTGCGGGTGGGCCTCGCGTTGGTGTTTATCTGGTACGGCATTCTCAAGCCGCTCGGCATGAGCCCAGCGGCGGAACTCGTGCGGCGCACGGTCTACTTCGTGCCGCCCGATGTCTTTATCCCGATTCTTGGCTGGTGGGAGGTGGCCATCGGAGTGGGGCTGCTGTACCGCCCGCTCAACCGCACCGCCATTTTCCTGCTGTTTCTGCAAATGCCGGGCACGCTGCTGCCGCTGGTGCTGCTGCCAGAGGTGTGCTTCACGCAGGCGCCCTGGGGGCTGACGCTGGAAGGGCAGTACATTATCAAAAACGCGGTTCTGATCGGCGCCGCGCTGGTGGTCGGGGGGACCGTGCGCACCTGGGAGGACGAAGCTGAGCAGGCCCCGGTGTCGGCGGCGTAGAGGCCGCCGGAAACGTGCACTGTCGTGGGCGGAGAGATGCGGCAAGCGACGGGCCCTAGGACCATCGATGGGCCGCAGGACTGTCCATCGGACCATTCTCAAGACCCCCCTCAAGACCGAGAGCGCCAGTCAGTCGGCGGCCCTGCCCGCTACACGTCCCAGGTGACCGCTACACGTCCCAGGTGAGGATGTCTTGTTCGGATTTGTCTTTCTCTTCCCAGGCCTCGGCGTCGTCGAGCGGGCCGGTTTTTTCGGTGACGTTGTAGCCCATCTCGCGCCACTGGTTGGCCAGGTACTCGTTCCACTGGATGTAGTGGTCGTACTCCTCGGGCAGTTGGTCGTCGGGGTAGATTGCCTCGACGGGGCAGACCGGGACGCAGGCGTTGCAGTCGATGCACTCGTCGGGCTGGATGGCCAGGAAGTTGGGCCCTTCGTAGAAGCAGTCCACCGGGCAGACCTCCACGCAGTCGGTGTACTTGCAGTTGATGCAGGGCTCGGTGACGACGTACGGCATGTGGTGGCGAAGGTGGAAAGAGAGAATGCAGGACGCAAAAGAAGACGTGATGTGATAGGCAGGCTGGAAATTTCGGTTCCGGCACAGCAGGTCCTCGCCGCCGCCCGCCGGAAAAGTCACGAGAGCGTAGAAGCGTCCGGGCGCTGCCGACGCGTGCGGCCTGTGGCCCCGATGCCTGCCCAGCCTTGCTCAACGCTCAGATCTACTCAAAGAGGTCCTGTTCGGAAGAGGGAGTGGGGCGGTCGAAATGCTCGTAGGCACGCGGAAGCGCCACCCGCCCCTGCGGGGTGCGCTCCATGAACCCTTCCTGGATGAGATACGGCTCGTAGACCTCCTCGATGGTGCCCGACTCTTCGCCCACCGAGACGGATAGGTTTTTGAGGCCGGTGGGCCCGCCGTCGAAATTGTCGATAAGCGTGAGAAGAATGCGTGTGTCCATGTCATCGAGCCCCTCCTCGTCCACGTCGAGGGCATTGAGGGCCTGATCCGCGATGGCCTTCGTGATGGTGCCCTCGCCCTCCACCTCTGCAAAATCGCGCGTGCGGCGCAGAAGCCGATTCGCGACGCGGGGCGTGCCGCGGCTGCGACGGGCAATTTCGTAGGCGCCCTCCTCCGTGGTTTCTACCCCGAGGATGCGGGCCGAGCGCTGCGTGATGGCCTGGAGCAGGTCCGCCGTGTAGTAGTCGTAGCGGAAGTCGATGCCGAAGCGGGCACGAAGCGGCGCGGTGAGAAGGCCTTTGCGCGTGGTGGCCCCCACCATCGTGAACGGCGGTAGGTCGATCTGGACCGTGCGGGCGTTGGGGCCTTGGTCGATCACAATGTCGATGCGATAGTCCTCCATCGCCGAGTACAAGTATTCCTCCACCACAGGACTCAAGCGGTGAATCTCGTCGATGAACAGCAGGTCGCCCTCCTCCAAATTGGTGAGCACGCCCGCAATGTCGGCCGGCTTTTCGAGCACCGGTCCGCTCGAGGTGCGGATGCGCGCCCCCATCTCGTTGGCGACAATGTGGGCCAGCGTCGTCTTGCCAAGCCCTGGCGGTCCGGAAAGCAGCACGTGGTCGAGGGTCTCGCCCCGCTGCAAGGCAGCCGTCATGAACACATCGAGATTTTTTTTGATCTTCTCCTGCCCGACAAACTCGTCGAGTGACTGCGGGCGCAGCAGCTTCTCGACGTCGGTCTCCGAGCGGTTGGCCTCGGGGTCGAGGGCTTCGGACCGGGAACTGCTCATGGACAAGGCAGGCGCGTTGCGAGAAAGGGGCGAGACTGCTTCGTTCAAGCAAGGAGGCCGCGGAGGGTTTCATGGAGGAACGGTCTGCGGCATGCCGGGAGGCACGGGCACGGGTCGCGGCGGGTGCCGGGGGCGCCGGGCTGCTGGCGAGCCGGGCGTCCTCGGAAAAGGGCAAACTTTCGTACGGGCTCTCCGTATCCAAATACACGACGGAATAAATTTTGCAATGCTCCTACACACAGCCGCAAGGGACGTGGGCGCTCCGGCCGCCCCCTCCACATCGCCGCCCACGCACATCGCCCATGCTCGCAGCACCAACCCCCTCCGCAGCCCCATGAGCAACGCCGCACTGGAACTCAAACAGGAGCAAGAGCTGCAGCAAAAGCTTTCGCCGCAGCAGATTCAGTACATCAAACTGCTGCAGCTGGACACCTTCGAGCTGGAGCAGCGCATCGAGGATGAGCTTGAGGAAAACCCCCTTCTCGAAGAGGGCCAGAGCGAGGAGCAGCAGCGCGAGGAAGAAGAGCTCGACGCAACGGCCGAGGAGATGGAAAACGAACTGGAGACCGAGGAGGAAGAGGACTTCGACGTGGAGGACCTCCTCAACAACACCGACGACATGTACGGCTACAACGCCCAGCCGGGCTACCGCGGGGACGAGGAGGATCGCGACCGCCCCATGCCGGCGGACCAGTCCCTCCCCGAGCAGCTCCAGGAGCAACTCTCGTTTCTGGACCTCGACGACACCGACCAGATCATCGCCGACCAGGTCATCGGCTCCATTGACGAGGACGGGTACCTGAAGCGCGAAATCGACTCCATTCTCGACGACATCCTCTTCAACCACGGCATCGAAGTGACCGAAGACGACGTGGAGCGGGTCCTTCGGCAGGTCCAGTCGCTCGACCCGGCGGGCATCGCCGCGCGCGATCTCCGCGAGTGCCTGCTCCTGCAGCTCCACCGCATGCCCGAAGACGTGGACGGCCGCAACACGGCCATCGAGATGCTAGAGGACCACTACGAGGCGTTTACCAAGAAGCACTTCGACAAGCTCGAAAAACGCCTCGGTGTGGGCGACCGGGAGTTGAAGACAGCCTTCGACCTTATTCGGCAGCGCCTCGACCCCAAGCCCGGCGAGGGGGAGTTCTCGGAGGAGACCAACTACATCACGCCCGATTTTACGGTGCGGTACGTGGACGGGGAGTTTGTAATCACCCTCAACGGCCGCAACGCCCCCGATCTCCACATCTCGCGCCATTATCGCCGGATGCTGCAGAAGCTCAAAAAGCAGAAGGCCTCCGACGACGAGGAGGTCGACGAGGACACCGAAGAGTTTCTGAAAGACAAGTTTAGTTCGGCGCAGTGGTTTATCGATTCCATCAACCAGCGGCGGCACACCATGTATCTGGTGATGGACGCGATCGTGCAACTGCAGGAGGACTTCTTCCGCTACGGCGAGGGCAATCTGAAGCCGATGATCTTGAAGGATGTGGCCGAGATCATCGACATGGACATTTCCACGGTGAGCCGGGTGGTGAACGGCAAGTACGTGCAGACGGAATGGGGCGTCTACGAGTTGAAGTATTTCTTCTCTGAAGGCCTGGAGACGGTCGACGGAGAAGAAGTGTCCAACAAGGAGGTGAAGGCGGAGCTACAGCGCATTGTGGACGCGGAGGACAAGACCGACCCGATGTCCGACCGCGACCTGGCCGATGCCCTGGAGGAGAAGGGCTTTAAGATTGCGCGGCGCACCGTTTCGAAGTACCGCAAGCAACTGGGCATTCCGGTCGCGCGGCTGCGACGAGAGATTGTGCTTGAGG
>CAZFJR010000010.1:4984-12160 GCA_964519235.1 uncultured Salinivenus sp.
CTCTCACTGCCCGTACGAGACTGAGAGCGTCAGGCCGCCCACCCAGGCGACATTGCCGCCTTGCACGAGCGGATCGAGCCCGGTTCCCAGAAGCACCCCGGGCTGCAGGCGCGCGCCGTTCAGCATGAGCGACACGACCGCGTGATGGGCACTGCCCCGACCATCGGCGGCGTCGGTGATTGCGGGGCGACCCACGACGCTGAGCCCGGCGATGAGCGCGTCGCCGGTGCGCCAGAGCTGCGCGCCGTACGGGAGATTCCAGGCCCCCGATCGCCCCGCGCTGCTGTCGGCCGACACCGAGCCGTAGGTCAGTCCAGCCCGCAGGCGGAGGGTGGTGTGCCGGCCGAGCGACAGCCGGGTGTTCAGGAGGCCCGAGACCGAAACGGCCTCGTCCCGGAACGCGGCCGTGCGGCCCAGGTCGGCGCGCTGACCGGCCCGCAGGGCCTGGTTGGAGGGCACCACGGGGATGCGGAGGCCCACCTCCAAGAGCAGCGGCCGGCGGGTGCTGCTCAGGCCTAGGCCCACGTACGGATTGCCCACCGCCGTGGCCGAGGCGCCGCCCGCAGCGTACCGGGCCAGCGGCAGCTCCACCGACAGCTCCAGGTTGTCGTTCAGGGAGCGTGTGGCAGTCAAGAAGGTGGCCCCGGAGGGGAATGCGGGGTCTTCGCCTGGAAGTTCTGGCGCCAGGGCCTCAATCGTAATCTGGTTGGGCTCGTAGGGGCGCGACCAGACTGTTTGGGCCTGCACGGGCGCGCACAGGCTTCCGAGAAGAATCCCGAGCAGTAAGAGGCGACACATGGACCGGTGCGGTCGACGATAGAAGGGAGGCATGCCTACGTGGAGGAATTTACATGGAAGCCGTTGGGCCGCTCGGGTGCAAGTGACGGGCACACTCGCCCTGCAATTTTCGCTGCGCAGTCGTACGTTACTACGCAACACCTCACCAGCTCCTCATTGACGATGGGCCGAAGCGCCATGATCGAATCGGGCTGCACGTCTTCCCTGTCCCCCCTCGGGGCTCGCTCCGAACGCTGGGCTCGCCTGGAAGCCCTCCGTACCGCCTTCACCGGGCTTGACACCGAGTACCCCCTGGCCGACGGGTCCACCGCTGCGCGCACGTACCTCGACAGTGCGGCCTCGACCCTGCGCTGCACGGCGGCCGACGACATTGTGGAGCGGGCCCTCCGGCACTACGCCAACACGCATTCTACGCTCCACGCCGGGGCCCGCATCATGACGCATCTCTACGAGCAGGCGCACGAGATTGTGGAGGCGTTTGTGGGCGCCTCCGATGCCTACACCTCCATCTTTACGGGCAGCGGCGTCACCGGCGGCCTCAACCGCATGGCGCGGACGCTGACCGAGCGGCGACCGGACCGCGACGTCGTGATCACCACGATGATGGAGCACCACGCCAACGACCTGCCGCACCGCAAGCACGTGGGCGAGGTGGTGCACGTGCCGCTGGAAAAGGACCCGGACGGAGAGGCGGGGCGCGTCGACCTGGAGGCCCTCCAGGCGACCATCGACGCGCACGCCGACCGACTCAACTACGTAGCCATCACCGCGGCCTCCAACGTCACCGGCATCGCCAATCCGGTGCACGAGGTGGCGCGGCGGGCCCACGCGGCCGGCGCCCTCTGCGTGGTCGATGCGGCACAGTCTGCCGCCCACGCGCCCCTGCGGGTGACGGGCACGGGCGATGCGGACGCGATCGACGTGCTCTGCATGAGCGGCCACAAGATCTACGCGCCCGGCAGCCCCGGCGTCATCGTGGCGCGGAAGGCCCTCTTCGAGGGAGTGGAGCCGCAGGAGGTGGGCGGTGGCATTGTGGATCGGGTGGAGACTGGCGCCTACGAGATTACGGACGCGCTGCCGGAGCGGGAGGAGGCGGGCACGCCCAACTTGCCCGGCGCCCTGCGCCTCGCCGCCACACTGCAGCTCCTGGGCCGCATCGGCATGGACCTCGTGGAAGAAGACGAGCGCGCCCTCACGCAGTATGCCCTGGAGCGCTTCGCGGCCGTGGACGGCCTCACCCTCTACGGTTCGCATCGCCTGGAGGTCGCCGAGCGGATCGGGGTGATTGCGTTCAATCTGGACGACCTGCCGCACGGGCTCGTCGCCGCGGCCCTAAACGATTACTTTGGCGTGGCCGTGCGCAACGCGTGCTTCTGCGCGCAGCCGTTCGTGCGCCAGCTCCTGGGGCGGCGGAGCCCGCAGGGGGACGGCGCGCCCTCCGAGACATGCGGCCCCGATGCCTGCGGGCTGAGCACGCAGCCCGGTATGGTGCGGGCCTCCCTGGGGCTCTACAACACCGAGGCCGATGTGGACCGGGCGGTGGAGGCCCTCGCCGACGTGGCCGAGCGGCCCGATTGGTATCGCCAGCGGTACCGGCCCGTCCGCAACGGCAGCGGCGACTGGGTCCACTGCGACTTCGAGCACCCCCCCGAGGCGGAAATGGACCTGCGCGGCGCCGTCGATGCGTGGCTCCGTACGACTTAAGCCGCCGAGGCCTCGCGACGATCATCTGCCCGTGGGGCCGCGCAGGACCGCGTCGTGGATCACGCAGCGGCCTCCGCCGCCGTATCCGCCACGACGTCCTCCTGGACGTTGTTCGGCATGGCTTCGTAGTGACTAAATTTCGTGTGGTGCAGGCCGCGGCCCTGTGTGAGCGAGCGCAGGGTGGTGGAGTACTGGTGGAGCTCCGCTTCTGGCACATCCGCCGTAATTTTTTGGAGGGGCCCCTGCGTGTCGATGCCCTGCACGCGGCCGCGCCGGGTGTTGAGATCGCTGATGATGTCGCCGGTGTAGTCGTCGGGGGTCGTAATCGTGACCGTATGGATGGGCTCCAGCAGCACCGGATGGGCCTTCTGGAAGGCCCGCCGGAAGCACTCGAACGAGGCGCGTTTGAAAGCGGCTTCGTTGGAGTCAACCGGGTGCATGCCCCCGTCGTAGATCACGACGCGCACGTCGCCCACCGGGAAGCCGGCGACGGGGCCCTCTTCCATGGTGGCGAGCACGCCCTTCTGGATGGACGAGAAGAACTTATTCATGTCGATGACGCCTCCCACAATGGCGTTCACGAAGTGCACCTCGGCGTCCCACTCCGTCGTGACCACCTCCTCGCCCCGCACGTCCACCGAGTCGGGCGGGTGGAAGTCGCCGTCGTACGGCTCCACCAGCATCGAGAGGTCGGCAAACTCGCCCGCGCCCCCGGACTGCTTCTTGTGGCGGTACTGGGCGGTGGCGCGGTTTTGGATCGTTTCGCGGTAGGAGATGCGAGGCCGTACAAACTCGACGTCGACCCCGGCCTGCCGCTCCAGCCGGCCCTTGGCAATCTGCAGGTGCATCTCTCCGAGCCCGCTCAGGGTGAGTTGGTTGAGCAGCGCGTCGTGATTGAAAACGAGAGACGGGTCTTCGTCGGTAATCTGATGAAGGCCCTGGGCCAGATTGTCCTCCTGCCCGTCCTGCACCGGACGCACGGCCATGCGATAGCGGGGGCGAGGAAACTGAATGGGAGGAATGGCGCGGCCGGAGCCCTCGGGGCGGAGCGTGTCGTTTGTGTGGGTGTCGTCGAGCTTCACGAGCGCCCCCAGGTCGCCGGCGACAAGACGGGGGACTTGGTTGCGCTCCTCGCCGTTGAGTTGGTAAATCTGGCCGATGCGCTCGGTGGTGCCAGTGGTGGCGTTTTCGAGATCTTGCCCCGACGCAATGGTGCCGTCGAAGGCGCGAACGTAGGAGTACTCGCCGACATGCTCCTGCGCCATGGTGCGGTACACGAACGCCAACGGATCGCCGTCGGGGGCGGCCCGCACCTCGCGGCCGCCTTCCGTTTCGACCAGGCGGCTGGCGGGAGAGGGGCACACGCCCGTAATGAAGTCGAGAAGGCGCCCCACGCCGACCGTTTCTGTGGCGCTGGTAACAAATACGGGATAGAGGGACCGGTCAATCATGGCGGCACGGAGCCCGTTTCGCATCTGCCGCTCCGTCAGCTCGCCCTGCTCGAAATACGTTTCCATCAGTCGGTCGTCGCTTGCGGCGATGTCCTCCACCAGCGTTTCGTGGAGCTCCGCCGCCCGGTCCGCCAACGCGTCGTCGATGGGCTGCTCGTCCGGCTCGGCGTGGCCCTCGGGGTAGTAGAGTTGGCGCTGGCGCAGCACGTCCACCACGGTGCGGGTGCCTTCGCCAGCCGGAATTTGCACGACCGTGGCGCCCCGCCCAAAGCGGTCTTCGATCTCGTCGACGAGGGCGGAGAAGTCGGCACTGGCGTGGTCGATGTGGTTGAGCACAAACAGGGACGGGGTGCCCATTTGCTCGCCGTAGCCCCAGGCCATCTCCGTCCCTACCTCCACGCCCGAGCGGGCATCCATCACGTACACGGCAGTGTCGGCCACGCGCATCGACGCGATCACCTCGCTGGCAAAGTCGGGGTAGCCCGGAGTGTCCAGGATGTTCACCTTCGTGTCGTTCCACTCGGCGTGGAGCAGCGTGGCGAAGATGGACATCTGCCGCTCCTTCTCGCTCGCGTGGTAGTCGCTCTGGGTGGTGCCCTCCGGCACGGAGCCGGCCCGGTCCAGGGCGCCGCTCGTGTAGAGCATGGCCTCGGAGAGGGCCGTTTTGCCGCTTCCCTGGTGGCCCACCAGGGCGATGTTTCGGATCTGATTGGGGCTGGAAACTGTCATCGGTCCGGCGGGATTGATGAGCAGAGACGAAGGGCGTCTCGGTGGGCCGGAACCGCCTGCGCTTGGCCCACCTCGTTACCGTAAATTTACAGACGAGGCGGCGGGAATCAAAGCGCTTGTTCCGGGGACTGGGGCCCTGGGGAGCAGCGACGAAAATGGCGAGGCGGCGGGGAGGGGAAAGGGGAAACATGGGGATCTGGGGCGGGTTTTCACGGTCCACGCTTGCTCCTCACAGTCGCATCGTCTGTTCCATGGCACTCGCTCCGTCCACGTGGTCGTCGCACCTGAAAGCCTTTGGGGGCGGCATTGTGCTGGCGCTCCTCGGGCTCGGGGTGTACCTGCAGTTTGGCACGTCGCCCGACCTGCCCACGGTCACCATCTACAAAAGTCCGTCCTGCGATTGCTGTGCGGAATGGGCCACCCACATGCGCGAGCAAGGGTTCCCGGTGCAGGTAGAGTCGCAGTTTACCCTCAAGCCGCTCAAGCAACAACTGGGCGTGCCGGGGGCGCTGGCCTCCTGCCACACGGCCGTCGTGAACGACTACGTGATTGAGGGGCACGTGCCGGCCGAGGACGTGAAGGACTTGCTCCGGCAGGCCCCGGAGGTGCGCGGGCTCAGCGTACCGGGGATGCCGGTGGGGTCCCCCGGCATGGAGCGGGGCAGCCGTGTGGAGCCCTACGAGGTGGTGGCCTTTACCGCCTCGGGCGACACCAGCGTGGTGGCCAAGTACGGCTCGCGTTGAGGATACGTCTGTACGGACACGTCTGTACCAGGTGGGGCAAATGGGAGCGCCGAGGGGCTTTCTGGGTTCGCGTTGACTTCTCTTGCAAAGCGAGCACGTATGTCTGCTGCGATTCGGGGGATGGTGGTTCTTGCAGGAATGATGCTTCTGGTGGCGTGCGGGGAGAAGCGCGAGGGTTCCAGTTCGTATAAGCAGGCGGTGATGCAGAACCGCGTGCAGCGCGACATGCAGATGCGGGAGAAAGAAAGCGTCATTCCGCCCCGTCGCCGCGACGCGTTCCGGGGGCTCGACTACTACCCGGTCGACCCGACCCACCGCTACGTGGTGCCGCTCGATCGATTTGCGTCGCCCGACACGGTGATGATGGCCGAAAGCACAGGTGGGGTGCGGCCGCAGGTACAGATTGGCACGGTCACGGTGCCGCTGCCCGGCGGGCCGACCGAGCTGTTGGTGTTTCGGGGCGAGAGCGACGCCCCCCGCGGCCGCCGGTGGATTCCGTTTGCGGACTCGACCAACGGGTACGCCACGTACAAGGGCGGGCGCTACGTGGACCTGAAGCCGGCCGGCGAAGACTCGGTGGTGGTGGATTTCAACCGCGCGTACAACCCCACCTGTGCGTACAACCCCGACTTTGCGTGCCCGTTGCCCCCGCCGGAGAATCGCCTTTCGGAGCCGGTGCCCGCGGGGGAACGGCGCCCCATGTTCCGGGCCCCCGCTTCGTCGTAGTAGTCCGAACGCCTGGGTTGACGGTGTCGGCCCGCATGGATAAGTTGGCACGTACTTTCTCACAAAGGCCAGGGGTGCCCCGTCGTCACGTCGGCGTGGGCTGAGAGACACCCTCCGAACCTGATCCGGTTCGCACCGGCGCAGGAAGCGTCTTCGCACGTCGGCATCGGTGTGCAGGGGCGAGCGTGTCCCACCTGGCTTCGCGTTTGTCCTCCTGAAGCCACCCGCCGCACACCATGCTCGATCTCGACCAGCAAGTTGTCGTCGTTACCGGAGCCAGCCGAGGCCTCGGGGCCGCCATTGCCCGGGCCTTCGGGCGAGAAGGCGCACGCGTCGTCGTTAACTACTACCAGAGCCGCGACCGCGCTGAGGCCGTGGCCGCCGACATCGGCGACCGGGCCCGGGCCGTGCAGGCCGACGTGCGCTCTGCCGAGGCCGTGGAGGCGATGGTGCATGCGGCCGCCGATCACTTCGGCGCGCCCGTGACGACGGCGATCCACAACGCGCTTATCGACTACCGCTTCGACGCCGAGGCCCGGGAGACGGTCGACACCATCCAGTGGGACGACTACCAGACGCAACTGGAGGGGGCGGTGCAGGGGGCGCTCCACCTGTTGAAGGCGTGCCTGCCGGGCATGCGGGAGGCTGGGCAGGGGCGTTTTGTCGGCATCAGCTCCAATCTGGTTCAAGACCCGGCCGTGCCCTACCACGACTACACGACCGGCAAGGCGGCACTCCTGGGTTTTGTGCGAAATGTGGCCCAAGAGCTTGGGGACGAAAGCATTACCGCGAATTTGGTCTCCGGCGGACTGCTCGACCGCACCGACGCCAGCGCTGCGACGTCGGACGCCGTGTTCGACATTATCCGGCAAAACACTCCGCGCGGCACCGTCACCACGCCGGAAGAGGTGGCGGACGCTGTCCTGTTTTTTGCCTCCCCGTGGGCCCGTGCGGTAACCGGACAGACCCTGATCGTCGACGGGGGACTTGTTATGCAGTAGAGCCGCGCATGCAGTAGAGCCGCG
>CAZFJR010000010.1:12260-37490 GCA_964519235.1 uncultured Salinivenus sp.
ATGCAGTAGAGCCGCGCATGCAGTAGAGCCGCGGCAAACAGGACGCTGTCTCGTCGTTTCCGTGCCATTTGTTTCTGTTCCTGTGCTTCTGCTCGCCCTCGAAACGGCCACCTCCACCTGCGGCGTCGCCCTGTTGCACAACGACAGCGTGCTCGCGGAGACGCACCTGCACCGTCCGCGTGTCCACGCCGAACGCCTGACGCCGCTCGCAGACGCCCTTCTCGCGCAGGCTGATACTGCGCCGGGTGCGCTGGATGCCGTGGCGGTATCGATGGGGCCGGGATCGTACACCGGACTCCGCATTGGCGTAAGCACGGCGAAGGGATGGGCCCTTGCCACCGATGCCGAGCTGGTGGGGGTGCCCACCCTTGCGGCGTATGCCGCCCGGTTGCGGCCCATCGCGACGCCCGGCGATGTGGTGTGCGCGCTGCTCGAGGCCCGCCAGGACGAGGTGTATGCCGGGGCCTTCCGCGTGTCGCCCGACGGAATGAGAGAGCACGCCTCCACCACGGTCCTCCCGGTCGACGCACTTTCCCGCTGGGTGGGGGGCGTGGACGGCTGGCTGTGGCTGGTGGGCGACGGGGCGCCGAAGGCACGCGATGCGTTCGCAGAGGTGGGCACGGGACAAACCCGCGTGCCCCATGAGGCCCTGCCCCCGTCGGCGCCCTGGGTGGCGAGGCGTGGTCGCCGGCGGCTTGCTACCCAGGGGGCGGACGACGTGGCGGGCTTCGAACCCTTGTACGTGAAAGACGTGCATGCAACCCCGGCGCCCTCTCCCTTCTCCTGAGTTTTGTTTGGACATTGAGGGCCGGGGTCCTCATTTTTGCAGCGTTCCCCCACCGGGAGCCTCACGTCATCCCCCACATCCGTTCCCACGTGTTATGCCCTGGTTTCGGCGCGAGAAGGCCGGCATCCGCACCACCCGCGAAGAGCAAAACGAAATGCCGGAAGGCCAATGGGTGAAGTGTCCCAACACCGGCGAGATTACCAACCGACGCGAGTTGGAAAACAACCTGCTGGTGTTCCCGGGATCGGGATACCACTTCGGGATGGACAGCCACAAGTACTTCGACTTTCTGTTCGACGATGGCAAGTACGACCTTCACGACACCGATCTGCGGTCGGTCGACGCGCTCGACTTTGAGGACCGGAAATCTTACGCGCAGCGGCTAGAAAGCGCGGTGGAGGACACCGGCCAGAACGAAGCGGCACAGGCGGCCACGGGCACGGTGGGTGGGCACCCTGTGTCCATGGCCGGCATGGACTTTAGCTTTATCGGGGGATCGATGGGGTCGGTGGTGGGCGAGATTGTGGCGCGGGCCGTCAAGCGCGCCTACACCGAGGAGATGCCGCTTATCACCATTGCACAGAGCGGCGGCGCGCGCATGATGGAAGGGGCGCTTAGCCTCATGCAGATGGCCAAAACGAGTGCCCACCTCACGCGTCTCGACGAGGCAGGCCTCCCGTTCATCTCCATTCTTACCCACCCCACCACCGGCGGCGTCACAGCGTCCTTCGCGATGCTCGGAGACATCCACATTGCGGAGCCGGACGCCCTGATCGGGTTCGCCGGGCCGCGGGTCATCCGCGAAACGATAGGATCGGACCTGCCGGAGGGCTTCCAGAAGTCCGAGTTTTTACAGGAGCATGGCTTTGTGGACATGGTGGTGGATCGCCGCCGCATGCGGCGGCGCATAATCCAGCTGCTCGATCTCATCATGGAAGAGTAGCCGAAGGGCCCGGAGGCACACTGCGGAGCGAGTCCGGAAGCGTTGCCTGCGGGCACAGGCAGGGGGAACAACGGGGGAGGTGTGGCATGGGCTCCAGAGGAGGCCCCTCCACTAGCCTGCGCCGCCCATGCCCGTTCTGGCCGCAAGCCTGCCGTTTTTGGGCGAGATCGTCGTCCTTTTCGCCCTGAGTGCACTGATCGCATATCTCTGCACGCGCATCCGGCTCGTTCCCATTGCCGGGTTCTTGCTGACCGGGGTTGCCGTGGGGCCGCATGCACTGGGCCTGGTGCGAGACCCCGAACTGGTGAGCACGCTCGCGGAGATTGGCGTGATTCTGTTGCTGTTCGAGATTGGGATCGAGTTTAGCCTCGCAAAGCTTGCCCGCCTGAAGCGGGCCATCGGGATTGGGGGAGGGCTGCAGGTGGGCAGCACGGTGGCGCTGGTGACCGGTATTGGGCTCTGGGCGGGGGTGGAAATTGGGCCTAGCATTTACACCGGCTTTCTCGTGGCCCTGAGCAGTACAGCCGTGGTGTTGGGGCTTCTTTCGAGCCGGGGCGAGACGGACACGCCCATCGGGCAGCTCTCGTTGTCGGTCCTCATCTTTCAGGACCTCGCCATCGTGGCCATGGTGCTGCTCGTGCCCCTCCTGGCCGGTACCGGGGGATCGGGAGGGGCCGTGGCGGGAGCGCTGGGCACGGCGCTGGTTGTCATTGCTGCCACGCTGGTGCTGGCCTGGGCGCTGGTGCCGCCCGTCCTCAGCGCAGTGGCCGAGGCGCGGCGGCCCGAACTCTTTGTGCTTGCGGTGGCCGCCATTGCCCTGGGCACGGCGTGGCTCGTAAGCCAAGCCGGAGTGAGCCTGGAGCTGGGGGCGTTTTTGGCAGGGCTCGTCGTAAGCGAAAGCGAGCACCGAGAGCAGGCCCTCAGCGACGTACTGCCGTTCCGGTCTTTGTTCAACGCTGTCTTCTTTGTGTCGGTGGGCATGCTGCTCGATCTCTCGTTCCTGCTGGCAGAGCCGTGGATTGTGCTGGCGGCAATTGGGGGCGTGCTGCTGTTGAAGGCTCTGATTGTCACGGTCAGCATCTTGGCCCTGGGGTACCCCATTCGAGTGGCGGCCGGGGTGGGGCTGGCCCTGGCACAGATCGGCGAGTTTTCGTTCGTGGTGGAGCGTGTGGGGCGGGCCGCCGGGCTCTCGCCGTTTGGCCTGGGCACGGTGGGGGAGCAGGCGTTCGTGGTGACGGCGGTGGTGCTCATGTTGGCCACGCCCGGGCTGCTTCAGGTGGGGCCCCGCATCGGACGCTGGCTGCAGGGGATGGGGGGGCGTTGGGGGCGAGGGCAGGCGGGCGTCGAGACGCCCGCCGCGGCCGTAGAGCACGAAGACCACGTCGTCCTCGTTGGCTATGGGCCGGCGGGCCGTCGCCTCGCACAGGTGTTGCGCGACGATGGCCTGCCGTTTGTCGTGGTCGATCTCAATCCCGCTTCGGTGCGCGACGCTCGGGCGGACGGCTACACGGCCCTCCACGGCGACGCCACGCGCGGAGTTCTCTTAGAGCAAGCCGGCATCCACCGGGCCAAGCTCTGCGTGGTGGTGGTCAACGACCAGGATGCCGCTCAGCGAATCGTGCACATGGCACGCCACGAAAACCCCACGATTCAGGTGGTCGCTCGTACCCGCTACCTGGCCGACTTTGAGCGCTTCCGGGAGGCTGGAGCCGACATTGTTGTGCCCGAGGAGATCGAAACGACGGTCCAGATTTTCGGCCACGTCCTGCGGGCCTACAGGGTGCCGGAGGCTAAAATCCGTGAGCAAGTTCGGGCCATCCGATCGCACGACTACGAGTTCCTGCGGGACGGTCGCGCCCACGCGCTCGGGCTGGAGGGGCCGGTTCCGGCAGCGATGCGTACGCGGACTGTACAAGTGCCGCCCGACTGTGCCCTCGCGGGGCAGTCTTTACAAACCCTCCGGTTGCCAGAGCGCTACGACCTGACGGTGCTGGCCGTGCGCCGAGACGACACCACGCAGTCGGAGCTCTCTGGAACGACGCGGATTGAGGCGGGAGACCGGCTCGTGATTATGGGCACGGCCGATGCCTTTCTCGAGAGCGGGCACCTCTTCCGGAGGTGTGAGTAGAGAAAACCAACAAAGAGAAAACCAGCAATAGGACTGGCTTCTGTACTCGTCAGGTTCAAGCGCCTTCGGGCCCAAAACGCAGCGCGGAGAAAAAAGCACGGGCTCGGGCCCTGCGCGTTGGTTGTTGCTCCCAACGAGAGACGGAGGCCTTCGCGAGCGCCTCGCGCCGCCTGGCGAACGTCTACGTCTAGACGTCTCGTTCACTGCTCGCTGCCATACCCGGCGTCCCCAAAGTTGAAGTGCTTAAGAAGCCTTGAGGACGTAACGTTATTTGAAGTAACGATAGTGTAGCTTCGTTGCTGGGCCGCTCCCTGAAACCCGAAAGCCACACGCAGTTAACATGGAACACTGCACTCCTCAATCTCACCCCCGATCCCCTTCCGACCTTTCTCTCTGAGCCTTATGAAACGAATATCCTTCCTCCTTAGCCTTGTCCTTTGTGTGGTCGCGTGGAGCGGCCCTGCGAGCGGCCCTGCCGAGGCCCAGACCTCCCCCACCGGCACCGTGGCCCAGATGAATGGCTTCAGCCGGGCGCTCGATGTGGAGTCCGACCGTGTTTACGTCGGAGAGCCGCAGAACATCCACACGCCCGGTCGGGTCTACGTCTACGACAAGGGCGACGATGCCTGGTCGGAATCGGCGTACCTTGAGGCCAGTGACGGCGACGTAGGCGACGGGTTTGGGTCGTCTCTGGATGCCTCCGGGCAGCACCTCGTCGTGGGCGCCCCGGCGGCCAACACTGCCTACCTGTTCCGCTCCGGCTCTGAGGGGTGGTCTCAGGAAGCCCTCCTCACGACTGCCGATAGCACCTCGGGCTTTGGCCAGAGCGTCCTGCTGGACGGCGATCGGCTGTACGTGGGCACCTCCTCGACGGTGGCCATGATGGAGAGCGATACCCTGACGTCCGGGGCCGTTCACGTCTTTGAGCAGCAGGAGAGCGGGCAGTGGGCAGAGACCGCGGTTCTCCGCAGCACCGAGGTCGGCGCAGACGCCGGCTTCGCGAGCGCTCTGCTTGCCTGGAAGGACCACCTGCTCGTGGCGGCGCCCAAGCACGAGAGCGGCGCCGTGGTTGCGTTTCGGGCCGGGGCGGACGGCTGGGCGGAGGCCCAGACGGTCACCGCCAGCGGGCTCAGCAGCAGCGCGCAGTTTGGAAGCGCCCTGCAGGCGGTGGGCAGCCAAGTGCTCGTGGGCGCGCCGCGAGCAAACGATGCCACGGGTGCCGCCTACAGCCTCTCATTCGATACGGAGGCCGAGCAGTGGGCCGTGGGCGGGCGCCTGCTGCCCTTCGACGGCACGTCCCGCCATCTCTTCGGGTACGCTTTTGCCTACGACGGCTCGGCTGTGTGGATCGGGGCACCAGGCGCGTCTGACCGCACGGGCGCCCTGTACCGGTATAGTTACAGCGACGGCACATGGGGGGGCGTTGAGCGAGTCACGCATCCAAAAATTGACGCTGGCAACGGCATGGGGGCCACGCTGGCCGGAAGTGCGTCGACCGTGGCCGTGGGCCTTCCCGGGGACGACCACGGGGCCGGCACGATGGGGATCTACTCCGTCGCCGAGGACAGCTGGGCACAAGAGGCCCCCCTTGCACCGTCCGCCGGACAGGTCCTCAGCGCCATCACTGGCGAGGAGCGCGGCTGTGCCGACGGCGAGGCCGCACAGTTTGGCTGCGAGAAGGTAGACATGAAGTCGTTCCTCCCGATCCGAGACATCGGGGGCGAGCGCGGCATCAACCTCAATGACATCTGGGGCTGGACCGACCCCCAGACCGGAACGGAGTACGCCCTGGTGGGCCGCACGGACGGCACCGCGTTTGTAGACGTGAGCGATCCCACCAATCCGCAGTACATTGGCGAACTGCCGCTTACGGACGGGGCCCGCATCAACTCCTGGCGTGACATCAAGGTGTACAAGAACCACGCGTTCGTTGTGGCCGACAACGCTGGGGACCATGGCATGCAGGTGTTCGACCTCACGCGCCTCCGCGACGTGGCACCCGGAGAGCAGCCGGCAACCTTCGATCACGACGCGCTCTACGACAAGGTCAACAGTGTCCACAACGTCGTCATCAATGAGGAGTCCGGCTACGCCTACGCTGTGGGCAGCAGCGGCGGGGGTGAAACCTGCGGCGGCGGGCTCCACATGATCAACATCCAGGATCCGCGGAACCCCACCTTCGAGGGGTGCTTCGCCGACCCGTCTACGGGTCGCTCCGGCACCGGCTACAGCCACGACGCCCAGTGCGTAATGTACAGCGGCCCGGACACCGAGTACCAGGGCCGTGAGATTTGCGTCGGCTCCAACGAGACGGCCATCAGCGTGGCGGACGTGACCAACAAGGACAGCACCTACGCGGTCTCTACGGCCTCGTACCCGAATTACGGCTACGTGCACCAGGGCTGGTTTGGCGAGAATCAGCGCTACTTCTACCAGAACGACGAGCTGGACGAGGCGCAGGGCAAGGTGGAGAACACCCGCACCCTCGTGTGGGACATGAAGGACCTGGACAACCCCAAGCTGGTGAACCAGCTGGCGCTCCCGGAGAAGTCCATCGATCACAACCTGTACGTGGAGGGCTCCACGATGTACCAGTCCAATTACAAAAGCGGACTGCGCATCCTGGATGTGAGCAATCCCACGGAGCCGAAGGAGGTAGCCCACTTCGACACTCAGCCGTACGACGAGAATGGCCCAGGCTTCCAGGGCAGTTGGAGCAACTACCCCTACTTTGAGAGCGGAATCATCATCGTGTCGAGCATCGGGGAAGGGCTCTTCGTTCTGGAGAAGCCGCAGCGGGAGCTGTAGCCCCCGGCCGGACTACATCACCTTCGGCGGAGAAGCGCGGGGGCGAAGCCGGCCCTCGCGCTTTGGATCTACTAAACCACCCCCCTCGGATGCCTATGCGTCGCCTGTTTTCGTTCCTTGCTGTGGTTGCGCTGCTGGGCTTTGCACTGCCTGCCCTGGGGCAGTCGACGAGCCCCAAGCTGTACGTCTGTAACCAGGGAGAAGCCACAATTTCAGTCGTCGACATGAACTCGATGGCGGTGGCGTCCACTGTAGATTTAAAGGAGCGCGGCTTCTCGGAAAATGCGAAGCCGCATCACGTGGTGGCGGAGCCGGATGGCAGCCACTGGTACGTGACCTTGATCGGGGCCAACACCGTCCTCAAGTTTAACCAGGAAAATGAGATTGTCGGTCGGCTGGACGACTTTGAAGTGCCGGGGCTCCTGTCGCTCGATCCGACCAAGGACGTGCTCTATGCGGGCCGCTCCATGAGCGCCGTAAATCCCCCGAAAAGCCTGGGCATGATTCAGCGCTCTACCATGGAGGTGGCGGCCCGGGTGAACACGTTCTTTCCCCGCCCGCACCCCCTGGCTGTGACGCCGAACGGGAAGCACGCGTTCATCGCGAGCCTGGCCACCAATCAGTTCATGGGCGTCGATACCGAGACGCAGGACACCGAACTGACCCGGCTCGAGGGCACCACGCAGACGCCCGTCCAGTTTGCCATGACCAAGGACGGCTCCCGGATGATCGTGGGGGGGCAGAAGACCGGTCAACTGCTCATTTTCGATGCCACGCAGGCCCCGTCGCTGTCCGTGGTGGACACCCTGCAGGTAGGGCAGCAGCCCTGGCACCCCGTCATTAGTCGCCAGAGCGGCCTCGCCTACGTCCCTAATAAAATGTCGAACTCCATCAGCGTGGTGGACGTCGACAATGCTTCGGTCACCGCCACCATTCGCGGCGACGGCCTCGCGCAGCCCCACGGCGCGGCCCTCTCGCCCGACGGGCGCTACCTCTTTGTGTCCAACAACAACCGTGAAGGGACCTACGAGCCGAGCGGGGAGAACGGAACTGTGACGGTGATCGACACCAACACGAACGAGATTGTGAATATTATCGAGGTGGGGGCCTATCCCACCGGCATCGGGACGTTTGGCGGGCAGCAGGCAACGGCGGCGATGTAGCTGCGCCCGGGCGGGCGATCCCCCTCCACCGCGACGCTGTCTCTCGCCGATTTCCCGCATCCCCATGGCCCGCCTTTTTGCAACCGCCGCCTGCCTTCTCGGAGTCGTGCTGGTGGGGTGTGCCGGCCCCGCGCAGACCGACTCGGTGTCCGGCGGCCGTGCAGCGTCGTCGTTTCCGGACGGGTACCACCGGGTGGTGGCTCCCGCGCTGTCGGTGCGCGATCAGGACGGCACCTCCATCGCAAACCCGTTCTACGGTGGCTTCAATGCCCCGCGTCCTCAGTTTGTGGACATCGATGGGGACGGCGACTCCGATCTCTTCGTGCAGGAGCAGCCCGGGCAGGTGGCGTTCTTCGAGCACGTGACCCGGGGCGACTCCTCGCGCCTCGTGTGGCGCACCGACGACTACAAGGGCCTGGACATCGGCGAATGGTACCGGTTCGCGGATCTGGATCAAGATGGCGCGATGGACCTCCTCACGGAGCAGCCATACAGCCACATCCGGGCCTACCGGAACGTGGGAACGGCTACCGACGCCGAGTTTGCGCTGTTCGCCGACACGCTGCGCACCCCCGCCGGCGAGCCGATCTTCTCAGACCGTCAGAACATCCCCAACGTCACAGATTTGGGCTGCAACGGAGCGCTGGACCTGTTTCTGGGAAAACTCGACGGCACCATCACGCGCTACGAGGCCGCTACCGACTCGGCCGGGATGCCCGTGTTCGCTCACGTGACCGACAACTTCGAAGGGATCAAGATCGTCGGCGGCACCGGCCAGAAGGGGCCGTCCCTCCACGGGGCTAACACGCTCACGTTCGCCGACGTTGATGGGGACGGCGACTCGGACCTCTTCTGGGGCGATTTCTTCGAGCCGGGGCTTCTGCTCATCGAAAACACAGGCTCCTGTAGAAATCCTGTCCTCAGTGGCGAGCCAGAGCGGTTTCCGCTCGACGACCCGATCCTGACGAGCGGCTACAACGCCCCGGCCCTCACCGACTGGACCGGCAACGGGAAAATCGACCTGTTTGTGGGGGTGCTGGGGGGATCGAACAACGCCAATGCGAGCCTCGCTGAGAACTTCTATTTCTACGAGCGCACCGACGATGGGTATCGACTGCGCACGCGGCAGTTTGCAGGGGGGCTCGATGTGGGGAGTGAAAGCACTGTGGCCGTGGGGGACATCAACGGGGACGGGCGCCCCGATGTCCTCGTGGCCAACAAGATTGATCCGAAGAAGGGGGCCACGTCGCTCGTGTACCCGCTTCTCCGCGGGGCATCCACCGCGGGGGGCACGCTCCGCAAAGGCGACGCCCTCGACCTGCCGGACGCCTACCACTACGCTCCGGCTCTTGCCGATCTAACGGGCGACGGGGCGGCAGACCTAGTCGTGGGCACCTGGCAGGGCGGGCTGTCCTACTACGAAAACGAGGGTGGGGGCAGCTTCGAACCGGTGGCAGACGGGCCACTGGAGGGACTGCCCGGCGGCACGAATGTCGTCCCGGCCCTTGGAGACCTCACAGGAGACGGACGCCCGGACCTTGTGCGTGGCACCGCCAGCGGTACGGTTGCGCTCCACCGCAACACCGGCACCCCGTCCGCGCCGCGCTTCGCCCAGATCCCCGACACTCTCGCTACGATCGACACCCGCGCCGCGCCCGCCCTGCACGACGTGGACGGCGACGGGCGCCTCGACCTGCTCGTTGGAACCAAGCAGGAACTGCTTCTGGCCCGCAACCAGGGCTCCCCGTCGGCGCCGGAATTCAACACCCCGAGGGCTGTATCGCTGGACGGTGTGCCCCGGCAGGCCACGCCCGCCTTCGGAGATCTCATGGGCGACGGACGGGCCGAGCTTCTCGTGGGTGGGCAGCGCGGCGGGCTCGTGCTGTTTCGGCCGCACGCTTCTCGGTAGCCGCACCGGTGCGCGAACGGGCTACCAAAGCCACGTCAGGGCCTTTTGCATGAAAGACGACGAGAGGGGCGAGGACGGGGGCTGTGAGTCCCGGTCTGCCCCCGGCGCCCCATCGGCCCGAAGGGCGCTGTTGAGGGCCTGCAAGTTCACGTGGAACCGTTCGAGCAGCTGCTCCCGAGTGCTGTCCGAAAGGGCCTCGTACGCCCCACTGCGCAGGGCCTTCAGGGCCCGGCGATGATGCTTGCGGGCCCGGCGGAGCTCATCGGCCGGTTGCTCCCGAAGCGCCTGCACCATGCGGTCGTAGTCGGTCGGTCGATCGTCGAGGGGAAGGTAGACGGAAGAAAATGCGTGGGAAGACATGAGACTGGCGGGCAGGAAGTGAGAAGGACAGGCGTGAGAAGGACGGAGCAGAGCAGCGGGTTCCTGCACAACCTAGATGAGAGAGAAAGTGAGAATACTGATTTTGGAACCGCTTCCAAAAGATAATGGACCGCACGGCCGGCTGTGTCAGAAACCAGTCAAGATTTGACGACGAGCAAGGGAATCCATCCGGCGCGGGCGGGGCTCAGGCGGGCCCGGCCGGGGAATGCCGGTGGGCATTCATGCTGCCGGAAGTCGCGACGCGCTTGAAACTTTCCCGGTGTTGCCCGCAACCGCAGCGTCTTGTGGAAATTACAGCTACCTTCGCCCTGTCGCAATACCCACTTGTCTCCCAACCAGCTCGCGTCCCATGACGGAAGTCATCGACCGTCCCGATCGATTTCAGCTCGAGTCCGACTTCGAGCCGATGGGCGATCAGCCCAAGGCCATCCGCGAGCTTGTGGATGGGGTGGAGCGCGGGGATGCGTACCAGACGCTTTTGGGGGCAACGGGAACGGGCAAAACCTTCACCGTGGCCAACGTCATTGAGGAGGTGAACAAGCCGACCCTCGTGATGAGCCACAACAAGACGCTGGCGGCGCAGCTCTACGGGGAGCTGAAGCAGTTTTTTCCCGACAATGCCGTCGAGTACTTCATTTCGTACTACGACTACTACCAGCCAGAGTCGTACATCGTCCCCTCGGACACCTATATCGAGAAGGACGTGGCCATCAACGACCGCATCGAGCGCCTGCGCCTGCGGGCCACTTCCGAGCTCGTGAGTGGGCGTGACGATGTGATTGTGGTGGCCAGCGTGTCCTGCATCTACGGCCTCGGCTCGCCGGCGGAGTTTCGGAAAGAGATCCTGCGGCTGGAGCGGGGCATGGAGGTCGAGCGCAACGACCTGCTCCGCCGCTTCATTGACCTCTTCTACGAGCGCAACGACATCGAATTCGAGCCGGGAATTTTTCGGGTCCGCGGCGATGTGGTCGACATCTTCCCGGCGTACCGGGAAGAAATCGCGCTCCGGATCGAGTTCTGGGGCGACGAGGTCGATCGGCTCAGCCTTATTCAGCCGGAGAGCGGGCGCGAAATTGAAGAGGTCGACCAGTTCACGCTCTACCCGGCCCAGATTTTTGTAACGCCCGAGGACCGACTCGAGCGGGCCATCGAAGACATCCAGGAGGAGCTGCGGTGGCGGCTGGCGGTGCTCCGCGAAGAGGGCAAGATGGTGGAGGCCCAGCGCCTGGAGCAACGCACCATGTTCGACATCGAGATGATGCAGGAGGTTGGCTACTGCTCCGGCATCGAGAACTACTCGCGCCACCTGACGGGGCGAGAGCCGGGCGAGCGGCCCTACTGCCTGCTCGACTACTTTCCCGATGATTTCCTGCTGGTGGTCGACGAGAGCCACGTCACGATCCCGCAGGTCCGGGCCATGTACAACGGGGACCGCCAGCGCAAGCTGAAACTGGTGGAGCACGGCTTTCGTCTGCCGTCGGCCCTCGACAACCGGCCGCTTACGTTTGAGGAGTTTGAGGGGATGACCCCGCAGACCCTCTTCATGAGCGCTACCCCGGGTGATTACGAACTCCAGCAAAGCGGCGGCGTGTTTGTGGAACAGGTGGTGCGCCCCACCGGCATCCCGGACCCGGAGATCGACGTGCGCCCGACCGGCACGCAGGTGGACGATCTGATGGAGGAGATCCGAAAGCGCTCGGAGCGCGGGGAGCGCGTGCTGGTCACGACGCTCACCAAGCGGATGACGGAGGACCTGGCCGACTATCTCGACAGCTACGGCGTGGACGTGCGCTGGATGCACTCCGACATCGATGCTCTCGAACGCGTGGACATCATCCGCGGGCTGCGCCTCGGCGAGTACGACGTGCTCGTGGGCGTGAATCTACTGCGCGAGGGCCTCGACCTGCCGGAGGTGTCGCTCGTGGCCATCCTCGACGCCGACCAGCAGGGCTTCCTGCGCTCGGAGACGTCGCTCATCCAGACCGCCGGCCGCGCTGCACGCAACGTCAACGGGCAGGTCATTCTCTACGCCGATGAGATCACCGACGCGATGCAGAAGATGATCAACGAGACGGAGCGGCGTCGGGAGCGGCAGCTCGAGTACAACGAGACGCACGACGTGACGCCGGAGCCGATCAAGAAGTCGCCCGACGAGATCAAGATGGGCACGGCCATTGCCGACGAGAAGAGTAACGGAGAGGACAGTGGATCGCGGCACCATTACGGCAGCCCGGAGCAGCTTTCCAGTGAGGTGGCCGATCCGGTGGTGGAGTACCTGTCGGAGGACCAGAAGCGCGACCTCATTGAGCAGATGCGTGAGGAGATGGAGGCTGCCGCCGAAGACCTCGACTTTGAGCGGGCCGCGGAGCTGCGGGACAGCATCGAGGAGCTGGAAGAAGAGTTGGAAGACGGGTAGCGAAGAAGGGGTAGGGGGAAGCGTCCGAGAATGGCCCGTGCTGGAATGGGACACGCCCACCGGAAGGCTCTTCTTGCGGGACCGGAACGACGCACCGCGACGCCGCTCGCTTCACAATACGAGGCGTTTTGGGTACACTGAACTCGGTGAGGAGGGCCGCGCTCAGTTCCATCGTGCCAGTTTCAGTCCCCATGAAGCCTCTTCTCTGGCTCCTCGCAAGCCTGCTCTGCGCCTTCCCCGCGCTGTCCCAGCCTGCATCCCCGCCCACCACCACGCCTGGAGCCTACGTCGATCATCGGGCAGACGGGCCCACCGTCGCGGTGGAGGGGGAGGGAGCGACCGCACGGATCACGTTCTACCGCCCGTCTGTCGTGCGGGTGGACTGGCTGCCGCCCGGAGAGACGCCCGATAGCTCCTTCGCCGTCGTTCAGTCGCCCGAGGCGGGCCTGGAGCCGATCGTGCACACGGGTCCGGACGCGCTGTGGCTTCGGTCGCGGGCCCTCACAGTTGCGGTGCAGAAACGACCGCTGCGTCTCCGGTTCACGAATGCGTCGGGCACGCCGCTTCTGACGGAGGTCGACTCGGGCTTTGTGGCCCGGGACTCGGCTCGCAGCATTCGCTTCTCCCTCAAGCCCGACACCCGCCTCTACGGCACCGGCGAGCGGGTCCCGTTCGGCCTCCGGGGCGACACCCTCCGCATGGAGAATCGGGCCCACTACGGCTACAGCGAGCCGCGGCTGCCCATGAAGATCAACGTCCCGTTCCTGACCACAACGGGCGGCTACGGCCTCTTCGTCGACAACACGTACCCGGCTCAGTTCATGCTCGGCGCGGCCGATACGACCCGCACAAAGGTCGTCACCCCCGGCGGCGAGATCACCTACTACGTCGTCGGGGAGGCGTCCATCCCCGAGCAGCTTCGCCAGTACACCTGGCTCACGGGTCGCCAGCCGATGCCGCCGAAGTGGTCGCTCGGCTACATCCAGTCGAAGTTCGGGTACGAGACGGAGGCGCAGACGCGTGGTGTCATTGACACCCTCCGCCGCCGGGAGTTTCCCGTCGACGCCGTCATCGTCGACCTTGACTGGTTCGAACACATGGGCGATCTTCGGTGGGACCGGGAGGCGTTTCCGGAGCCCTTTGACATGATCGGCGACCTCCGCGACCGGGGCGTGAAGACCGTCAACATCACCGAAACGTACATCACCCGCCCCTCGCGCCTCTTCGAGCCTGCCCTCGATCGCGGGTTCGTCGGCGAGCACGCGGACGGGTCGCCGTATGTAATGCCCGACTGGTGGTCCTGCGACGAGTGCGACGTGGCCCTGCTCGACGTGACCGACCCGGCGGCGCGGGACTGGTGGTGGCGCCAGCATCCGCCATTTATGGGCGACGAGATGGCGGGCTTTTGGACGGACCTGGGGGAGCCGGAGCGCCACCCGACGGACATGCAGCACCACCTCGGGCCGCGCAACAAGATCCACAACGTCTACAACCACCTCTGGGCGCAGACGCTCTTTCGCGGCTGGCACGACTGGCGCGACAACCAGCGCATCTTCAACCTCACGCGCTCGGCCTCCGCCGGGACGCAGCGCTACAACCCGACCCTCTGGAGCGGCGACGTGGCGACCAGTTTCCAGGCCCTCCGACTGCAAATTCCGTTTCAGTTGAACGTCGGGCTGGCGGGGTTCGGCCTGTACGGGTCGGACCTCGGGGGCTTTACCGGCAAGACGCCGCCGGAACTCTACGCGCGCTGGATGCAGCAGGGCGCCCTCTCGCCCTCCATGCGCCCGCATGGCAGTGACAAGCCGACCGAGCCCTGGCGCTACGGGGACCAGGTGGAAACCATCGTGCGGGACGTGGTGCGCCTGCGGTACCGGTTGATGCCCTATCTCTACACCCTCGCCTGGCAGAACCACCGCACCGGCATTCCCCTCGCCCGTCCGCTCTTCTTTGCGGACCCGTCCGACGAGCGACTGCACGAGGTGGGGCACTCGTACCTGTTGGGCGAGTCGCTCCTCGTGGCCCCGGTGCTGCGAGACAGCGCCCGCACACGAACCGTGACGCTTCCGGAGGGGACGTGGATCAATTACTGGACCGACGAGGCGATGGAAGGCGGGCGAACGGTGACCGTCGACGCCCCGCTCGACGAAATTCCGCTCTTCGTGAAGGGCGGTGCCATCCTTCCCATGCGACCCGTGGCGCCCCACACCGAAGCACAGCCCGCAGATACCCTGGACCTCGCGGTGTATCCCGATGCGGGCCGGACGGGCTCGCTTTCGCTATACGAGGACGACGGCCGAACCCTCAACTATCAGGACGGGGCGTACGCGGTTACCGACCTTGCGCAGCGCCTTCGTTCCCGAAATGACGGCACGTCCGACCTCTCCGTGTCGGTAGGCGCAGCCGGGGGAACGTACGCCGGGCAGCCGGAGGCCCGCACGGTTCGTGTGCAGGTGCACCGCGTGCCTCGCGCGCCGGACCGCGTTCGGGTGAACCAGGAGACGATGTCTCAACGTGCCCGTCCGGCGGGTAGGGGCTGGCACTACGACTCTGACGCCGACCTGCTCACGCTTCAGTTTCGGGGTCCCACGGACGTAGCGCACCGCATCCTCGTCGAGAACGTAGGCCCAAGCGACCGCTTCTAACCAGACAGGGACGCTCTCGCCGCTTCTTCACGCGCCAGCGGGGCTGGACCGTGAAACCTCCAGCGTTTCGGATCGTGTATCGACATCGATATTCCCATCTCTTCGAACGCACGACTGAACCTGTCGCAACGCCATGAAAGACGGCCTGCACCCCGACTACAACGAGGTTACGATCAATCTGGCGGACGGGAGTGAAATCACCACCCGTTCGACCATGGACCAGGACACGTACGAGTCCGAGATCGATTCCTCAAACCACCCGTTTTACACCGGCCGACGTCAGTTCGTCGACACGGCGGGCCGCGTCGAGAAGTTCAACCGCCGGTACGGCCTCAACCAGGACGACGAGGATGAAGTGGAGGACGAAGAGTAGTCCTTCCCACATTTTGCAGACACCAAGGGCCACCTGTGCCGAGCGGGTGGCCTTTTTGTTTTGCGTTGGAACGTTGACCGTCATTGCGATGAGCGCTTTCCTGCGAGGAAGATCGAGAAGAGAAGGCAACGAAAACGTTCCAACCTTCAATGCGCCAACGTGCCAACGACATACATGAGTGATCTCAACCCCGTCTCCCTTATCGCTGCGAAGCGCGACGGCCAGAGGCTGTCCGACGCGGACCTGAAGGCCTTCATCGACGCGTACACGAACGGCACGGTGCCGGACTATCAAATGAGCGCCTTTTTAATGGCGGCCTATCTGAACGGCCTGTCGGCGGCGGAGGCCGCGGCGCTCACCGACGCCATGCTGGCCTCGGGCACACACATCGACCTGTCGGGCGTGCCCGGCACCAAGGTGGGCAAGCATTCGACGGGCGGGGTGGGGGACAAGGTGTCGCCCATTCTGGTGCCGCTCGTTGCGAGTTGCGGCGTGCCCGTGGCTAAGCTGAGCGGGCGCGGCCTGGGACACACCGGCGGCACGCTCGACAAACTGGAGTCCATTCCCGGGTTCCGCACCGACTTGAGCGTGGAGGAGTATCGGGAGCAGGTGGCCACCCTGGGCGGCGTCATTTCAGGGCAGACCGGCGAGGTGGCCCCAGCCGACAAAAAGTTGTATGCGCTGCGGGACGTGACGGCCACGGTCGATTCCATTCCGCTCATCGCGGCCTCCATTATGAGCAAGAAGCTGGCGGAGGGCAACGACGCGCTCGTGCTGGACGTGAAGTGCGGCCGCGGTGCCTTCATGAAAGATGAAGCCGACGCCCGTGCGCTCGCCGAGAACATGGTTGCGATCGGGGCGGAGCATGACACGCCCGTCGTGGCCGTGATGACGGACATGGACGTGCCCCTCGGCCGCGCCGTCGGCAACTGGCCGGAAATCCGCGAAGTCATCGAGTGCCTTCGCGGCGAGCACGCAGAGTCGACCCTCATGCAGGTGGTGCGGGGGCTGGCCGGGGAAATGATTGCGCTGGGAGGTGCCGCAGCGTCGCCCGAGGAGGGATGGGAGAAGGCCCGCAAGGCTGTCGAGAGCGGCGCTGCGTGGGACCGGTTTCGTCGCCTTGTGGAGGCACAGGGCGGCGACCTGTCCGTCATTGAGGCCCCGGAGTCCCGTCCCGACAGCGCCGCAGTGGCGGAGGTGGAGGTGCCTGCCGGCACAAGCGGCTACGTGGCGGACCTGGATGCACTCTCCATCGGCCAGGCGGCCGTAGAGCTGGGGGCGGGGCGGCAAACGAAGGAAGAAAGCGTCGATCCCGTCGCCGGCCTCACAGACCTGAAGAAGCCGGGCGATGCGGTGGCGGAAGGGGACGTGCTCGCCCGCCTGCATTCCAGCGAATCGCCCGACCTGAAGGCCGTACGTTCGGCGGTCCAGGAGGCCTACCGCTTTTCGAAGACGCCTCCTTCAACCCCTGCTGCGGTGAAGGCGCGGTACGATGTAGGAGGCTGGACCGACCTGGCCGGCAATCTTCACGACGAGGTGTAACAATTTGCGTTCGTCGAAGGTATATGAAAGACGTATTCACAGTCTACTCGACACCAGCCCGCTGCTATGTCTATTTGGTCCCGGTTCAAGCGTGCCGTAAAGTCGCTCTTCGGCGGTGCCGTCTCGGCGATGGAAGACCCCCGCACCATTCTTGAGCAGAACATTCGAGAGCTCAACGATCAGGTGCCGGAGATGAACGAAAACATCGCCACGGTGAAGGCGAACAAGATCATGCTCGAGAAGGAGGTGAAGAAGACGAAAGACCAGGTCGAGCAGCTCTCCAACCGCATCCGGACGGCGTTGAAGTCGGACCGCGAAGACATCGCCAAGAAATACGCCAAGCGCCTGGAGGACAAGAAAGAAAGTCTGGAGCGCACCCAGGAGCAGCTGCAGGGCGCTGAGCGGGCCTACGAGAAGGCCCTGAAGGTGAAAAAAGCCTTCATGCGCGAGAAGGAGCAGAAAATTCAGGAGGCCAAAGACGCCCTCCGCCAGCACGAGCGGGCGCAGTGGCAGGCCGAGATTGCCGACACGATGGAGCAGTTTGAGGTGTCGGGCCTCGACCAGACCCACGACGAGATGGTGCGGCGCCTCGACGAGGAGTCGGCCAAGAATGAGGCCCGCATGGAGATGGCGCTCGACTCGGTGGACACGGAAGCCATGCAGATTGAAGAAGACGCCGAAGACCTCCGTGCCCAGCAGGTCGTCGACGAATTCAAGGCCGAGTTGGGCATGGCGGAGAAGGAGGAGCTGACCGACGAGGAGACCGAAGAAACGATTGATCTGCCCGAAGGCGAGGAGCTGGAGGAGCCGTCGAAGACCATCGGCCAGCAGCGCAACACGTCGGAGTAGTCCGTGTCGAGCTGCGAATGCCTGCCCCGGCCCCCGTCAGGGGCGAATGGCGAACTTGCACACCCTGGACGCGGCCCCCGAAACTTGATCTGCGACCGTGCCATGACCAACGAAGAATTCCAGCGCCTGAAAGAGGAGGAGAAAAAGCATCTCCGCGCCAAGAAACGCCTTCAGCGCACGCTCAGGGCGCTGAAACAGCGCAATGAGATGCAAGGCGTCGTGCAGCGGATGAAGCGGGGAGCTGCACGAGTGCTCGACGAGACCGAATCCCTCGTCGACTCGCTGCGTCGAACCGTGGCTCAGAATCAGGCACGCTTTGAAGTCGCGCTCGACGACGAAATGACGGAGCCGGACGCCCTTCACGAGGCCGAAGAGGCACTCCGGGAAGAGCGAGCCGAGGCGCTCCTGCGCCGAATGAAGGAAGAAGAGACGTCATCTCGTTCTCGTCCGTCCATCTCTGAAGATGACGAGACGTCCGAGGAGCAGCCTGAGGACGCCCCGACGCAAGATGGACCAGACAACACAGATGGACCAGACAAAACCATTGGTCGCATGGGCGATCTCCAGGGCGATCTCCGATCCGAAGAGTCCTGAGGCTGTCCGGCTTGCCTGTCGCCCCCAGCTTCTCATGCACCGCGCCCCATCCTATGGACGACATCAACTACACCAAGGAGGCCCTTTTCAACACCTGGAATCTGGTGTTTCTGATTACGGTCGTGGCCGTGTCGGCGGCCCTCGGCCTGATGGGCATCTTTCCGGGATGGCTTCCTGAGCTCCTGCTGCTCATCGGGGGAGGGGCCGAGCTCGTGTACCTGGGCGTCATGCCCCGTCACAAACGGTTCCAGCGCTACGTCCGCGCCGAGAAGCGGGCCGAGCGTCACCAGGCCCCGTCCCAGCGGGAGATTTTCAGCCAGCTCCGCAACCAGAGTCAGCGGCGCTACGCCAAGCTGCGCAAGCTCAAGGACCAGATCGAGGCGAATTACCAGAAGCTCAGCTATGCCTCGCAGGGAATCCTCACCAGCCACGTGGACAAGATTGACGGGCTGCTCGACTCCTACCTCGACCTCTTGCACCAGCGGGAGCGGTACCGGGATTTCATGAGCAGCGCCACGGAGGAGCGCATCCTGGACGCCATCGAGGCGCTGAAGAAGGACATGGCCGACGATCCGGATCGCGTGCGGGTCGTGAAGCAGCGCCGGCTCAAGGTTCTGGAGCGGCGACTGGCGCGCTTCCGCAAGGCGCACGAGAACCTCGAGATCATTGGGGCACAACTCAGCACGATTGAGGACGTGGTGCGCTACATCCACGAACAGTCGTGGACCCTGCAGAATCCCGAGGAGGTGACGACGCAGCTCGATACGCTCATGCGGGAGGTAGAGGAGACGCAGAGCTCCATCCGCGAGATTGAAGACGTGTTCGCTGCGCCCTCGGACTACATCGATGGGGAGGAAGAAGACCTCGAAGCGCTCGACGCGGAGCTGGAAGCGGCGGCAGACGGGCCTCTTGCCAGGTCGGACGAGGCCGAGTCGGAGCCCGATGAGCGTGCCTCGCGGCGGCGTGTCCGCGAGTGAGATCTTGGCTTCCTGCCACAGCAGACGCACGGGACGGAGTGCGGCCTACGTAGCCCCGGCCGCCTCGCTGTCGCCGGTGTTCACGGGCGGCGTGCCGCGACGACCATAGGCCAGCACGAGCTTGAGGTGCGCGACTGCTGGATCCACGAGGCCTAGCTTCTCCAACCGCTTCTGCGGCATCTCGGGCAGCTTAGGGGGGCTCACGCGCCCCATCCACAGTTCCATGGTGTCTTGCATGGCGTGAGGGCCAGGAAACTGTCCTTCGGGCAGGTGCGTGGCGTAGAACGCTCGCTTGTTCTCCAGGCGTTCGTGCACCTCTTCCGCTACCCCCGACAGCTCGGGCCGCTCGTCGGCCACCATGGCCTTGCCGATCAGGTAGTTCCGGTAGGTAAACGGCGTGTTCAAGAGGGCGTTGACGATAGGCGGGGCGTGGCGGGCCTCCTCGGCTAGGCCCACCTCGGCGGCGCGGGCAGTGGCGATGGCAACGAGAGAAAGCGTCTCCTCGGCCACGAGCTCCGGATCGGCGCCCTCCAGGTCGCCGATGCTCTCCAGCACCGCGTGCGTGAGATCCTGTGTCAGGCCCAGAATGCCCAGGGTGGCAAACGAGGTAAACTGAGCCACGCGAGGATCGGAAGAGTCGGGGGCGTCGGGCATGAGCGAGAAGGCGGTAGGCCGGCCGGGCAGCGGTAGAGGCGCGTCGTCAAGGGGAGACGCGTCGTTGAGAGGGATCGCTCAAGAGCCGTTCTCTGATTCGCTCTTCCAATTGCCACTCTGTCCTCCGGTCTTTGCCCGCAGGTGCACGTCCCCAATCCGAATGTCTTTCGTGATGGACTTGCACATGTCGTAAATCGTGAGTGCGGCGACCGAAACCGCCGTGAGGGCCTCCATCTCCACACCGGTCACGCCGAAGGACTTGGCGAAGGCGCGGATGTCGATGGCCTGTTCCTCTTCGTTGAACGTAAAGTCGACCTCCACGCCGTTAATTGTAACGTCGTGGCAGAGAGGGATGAGCTTGTCGGTCTGCTTGGCGCCCATGATGCCAGCGATCTGGGCGGTCGTGAGCACGTCGCCCTTCTCAATGTCGTGGTCGCGAACCCGTCGGAACGCCTTCTCTCCCAGATGCACGCGGCCGGCAGCGACGGCGGTTCGGGCGGAGTCCGACTTTTGAGAGACGTCCGTCATGCGAACGCCTCCTGTGGGCTCCGGGGGGGTGAGTGTAGAGGAGTCAGCCATGGGTCGAGCGGCGCAGTGAAGGAAGACAAGCACGGGCGTGTGTTGCCGGCCCGTGGCGGAGTGGAATTCGTCTCTTGGAATCGGAAGGGGGCCTCTTGGTTTCGATGAGAGATCGTGAATGCTCCCTCGTTACGCCTGCGGCCAGGGCGCCTGGGCGTAGAGGAGGCGTCCGTCCAGGTAGGTGGCAATCACGTCTGTGTCGGGCAGGCGGTCGGCCGGAACGCCCATGAGGTCCTGCGAAAGTACGACAAAATCCGCCCGCTTGCCCGGGGTTATGGATCCTACTTCGTCCTCCTGAAACGCAGCGTAGGCGGCCCCCAGCGTGTGGGCGCGCAGGGCGGCGGCCCGCGTCAGTGGGGACGAGAGAGACACGGCGTCTGGGAGGGCGACGCGAGGCGGGGACACAGCGGCGGATAGGCCCCGCAGGGGATCGATGGCGTCCACCGGGGCGTCGGAGCCGAAGGCGAGGGGCGCTCCGGCATCCTGCAGCGCAGTCCAGGCGTATGCACGGGAAAGGCGCTCCGGCCCGAGCCGGTCGGGCGCCCACGACTGGTCGCTACGGGCAAACCCGGGCTGCACGGAGGCCACAACGCCCAGGTCTTCCAAGCGGGCCCGGTCGCGGGGATGCATCACCTGAGCGTGTTCGATGCGCGGGCGACGAAGCGGGCGTGTGCCGGTGCGCGCCGCCGCATAGGCATCCAGCACAAACCGGTTTGCCCGGTCGCCGATGGCGTGCGTATTGACCTGAAAACCCGCGTCCACCACAGCCGTCACTGCTTCCCGAAAGTCCTCCGCGTCGTGCAGCAGCAGCCCGCGGTTGTCGGGGGCGTCGGCGTACGGCTCCAGCAGCGCAGCGCCCCGGCTGCCCAGTGCCCCATCCGCAAAAAACTTCACCGATTCAACCGTGAGGCGCCCGGACGGATGGTGAAGCGGGCCCGCGTCGCAGAAATGAGCGAAGGCCTCGGCACGCCCGTCCATCATCGCATACACGCGAAGCGGAAACCGGCCATCCTCGATGCGGCGACGGAATCGTCGGATGCCCGCGAGGTCCACCCCCGCGTCGTGAAGGCCCGTGAGGCCGTGGCGGGCCGTGTGGTCGAGCGCCGTCGACAACGCCCGGTCCAGCCGCGCGTCGTCCGGCGGCGGGATGTGGTCCTCGACCAGGGCCATGGCCGCATCGATCAGTACGCCCGTGGGGCGCCCGGCCTCGTCCCGACAAATGCGCCCGCCTGCGGGAGCGTCCATCGCCGCGAGCCGATCGAGCCCCACCGTTGCCTCCAGGGCCGCCGTGTTGGCCCAGCCGGCGTGCACGTCCGTGCGGGTGAGCCACACCGGCCGTTGGGGAAAGGCCCCGTCCAGCGCGGCACGAGTGGGAAATCCAGGCGTCTCCCACGCGGTCTGGTCCCAGCCGTGGCCCCGGAGCCACCCTGCATCGCCCGGTCTTTCTTCCTGAACGAACGCGCGCAGCCGACGGACCACATCGGCCGGGGAGGAGGTGCCCGCAAGGTCGGCCCGGCAGAGCGACAGGCCAAGCTCGTGGAGGTGCGCGTGCGCGTCGATGAAGCCAGGGATGATGGTGTGGCCCGCGGCGTCGAGCCGCGGGGCGTTCGGAAAGGCATCGAGCAGCGCCTCTGTGTCACCTACCGCCGCAAACCGCCCGTTCCGAATCGCGAAGGCGGTGGCCGTCGGGGTGTGGGCGTCTACGGTGTAAATCTGACCGCTGTGCACCAGCAGGTCCGCAGAAGAAGAGGCCATAGAGCAACTGTGGACGCAACCGAGAGCAATGCGAAAAGGGCAGGGTGACGTCTGTGCCGTTAGAGGCGCAGAGCAGAAAGAGACGGTTGTTAAGAAGTCGTGACTGAAAGCGCTTTGCAGTCCGCGTGAATTTGATGGTCACAGGCCCTTCATGCATCTACAGGACCCGCCTTAACAAAACTTCCGAAAAACCATCCGATGCGTGCTCCACCCGCCGGTTGCGGCGCCCGGTGGATTGGGCACGTCGGAGCTCCTGCTCTCATGGGATTCCCCACCGCCTCCACCCCGCGCAGTGCCTCGCGTCCCCCACAACTCGGTCCCGACCGGGAACGATCCAACTGCGGCGTTGGCGTCCTGATGAATCTGGACGGCACGGCCCACCACGCCATGATTGAGGACGGCCTTCAGGTTCTCAAAAACCTGGATCATCGCGGCGCACGTGGGGCAGAGCCCAATACGGGCGACGGGGCAGGGATGCTCCTCCAAAAGCCCCACGAGTTCTTCCGCCAGGTGGTCTCGGGCCTGCCCGCGGCGGAGCGGTACGGCGTTGGGCAGTTCTTCCTTCCGGCGGACCCCGACGTGCACCCTGCCCTGCGCCGCGTCATCGACCAGGTGGTTCGGGATGAAGGATTCGAGCCGATCGCGTGGCGCGACGTGCCCACCGATGCGAGCGACCTGGGGCCGACGGCCCGGGCCACGGAGCCGGATGTGTGGCAGCTCTTTGTGACGCCTACGTCTCCCTGTGCCCCCCGCACCCTCGACGCCCAACTCTTTGTGCTGCGCCGCCGCATCGAGCGCACCGTGGCCGGCTCCGACCTGCCCGACCACGAAACGTTTTACGTCTGCTCGCTCGACCGCCGCAAAATCGTCTACAAAGGGCTTCTCACCAATGCGCAGGTGGGCACCTACTTCCCCGAACTGCACGACGAGCGGGTGCGATCCAGCCTGGCCCTGGTGCACTCGCGCTTCTCCACAAACACCCTGGGCGCCTGGCGCCTCGCCCACCCGTACCGCAACGTCGTCCACAACGGCGAGGTGAACACCCTGCGCGGCAATCTGAACTGGATGCGCGCCCGCAGCCCGCTTCTCGACACCGACGCCTTTGACACCGACCTGGACCGCCTCCGCCCGTTCGTCACCGAAGCGCAGAGCGACACCGCGGTGCTCGACAATGTGCTGGAGCTGCTCGTGGAAAGCGGCCGGTCGCTCCCGCACGCCCTCCGCATGCTCATCCCTGAGGCCTGGGACAAGGACGAGCAGATGGCCCCCGCCCGCCGCGCCTGGTACGAGTACCACTCGACCCTCGTCGAGCCCTGGGACGGCCCGCTGCTCGTTGCGTTTACGGACGGGGACAGCGTGGGCGCAGTGCTCGATCGCAACGGCCTGCGCCCGTGTCGCTACTGGGTGACGCACGACGATCGCCTCGTGATGGCCAGCGAGGCAGGGGTGCTCGACCTCCCGCCCGAACAGATCAAGCGCAAGGACCGCCTCCAGCCCGGCCAGCTCTTCCTCGCCGACGCGGAGGAGGGACGCATCGTCCCGGAAGAAGAGGTCTTCGATCGCCTTACGGACGACCGGTACGCCCGCTGGCTCGAAGAACACCGCGTCCGCCTCCGTACCCTCGTCTCCGCAGCGTCCGGCGCCGACGACGCCCCGGCCGCCCCCAACCGCCCCTGGAACGGCGCCCCCAACGCCCTTCCGCGTCGCCAGCGCGCCGTGGGCTACACCCGCGAGCACGTGCGTCGCCTCCTCGCGCCAATGGTGGAAGACGGCAAAGACCCCGTGGGGGCCATGGGCGACGACACCCCACCCGCCGTCTTGTCCGATCAGAACAAGACGCTTTTCACCTACTTCAAGCAGCTGTTTGCGCAGGTCTCCAATCCGCCCCTCGACTACATCCGCGAGGAACGAGTTACGTCGCTGAAGAGCCACATCGGTCGCACCCGCAACCTCCTCACCGAGAGCCCCGCGCACTGCCGCCAGCTCCACCTCGACTCGCCCATCCTCAGCGACGCGGAGCGCGAGGCGCTGCACCACCTCGATTCGAAGGGGCTCCAACCCACCTCCATCGACATCACCTTCGGGCACGAGGGCTCGGTGCAGACGGCCCTCGAGCGCGTGCGCCGCGACGCCCGCGCCGCCGTACACGACGGCCACACCCTTCTCTGCCTGTCCGACCGCGCACTTGGCCCCGAGCGCCTTCCCCTCCCCAGTCTGCTCGCCGTGGGCGCGGTGCATCACGATCTGATCCGCCGCGGCCAGCGGTCCCACGCTGCAATCATCCTCGAAAGTGCCCAGCCCTGCGCCGTCCATCACATCTGCACCCTCCTCGGCTACGGCGCCGACGCCCTGCACCCGTACCTCGCGTACGCCACCGTGCGCGACCTGGCCCCCCGCATCGACGATGGGCCCGCCCCCGCGGCTGCCGTGGACCGCTACGTAAACGCGCTGGAGCAGGGCCTGCTGAAGGTGATGGCCAAGATGGGCATCTCCACGCTCGAAAGCTACAAGGGCGCGCAGGTGTTTGAGGCCGTGGGGCTGGATGCGGACCTCGTAGACGAGTTCTTCTTTGGGACGCCCAGCCGCATCGACGGGGCGGGGCTGGACGAGCTTGAGGCCGATGTGCGCGAGCGCCACCGGGCGGCGTTCGACGTGTCGCTGCCCGGCACCGCCCCGCTGGAAACGGGCGGCGACCTCTACTGGCGCCGCGACGGGGAGCACCACCAG
>CAZFJR010000011.1:0-5452 GCA_964519235.1 uncultured Salinivenus sp.
GGGGCGACATTCTGGTGCAGACCCACGGGTACCGCGCCGACGAGATGCTCATGCTGATGGAAGTGTTCGAAGACTATGGGATTCAAGACCTTGTCTTCCACCACGTGAACGAGGGCTTTAAGATCGCCCCCGAACTGGCGGCCTTCGGCGACAACGGGGCCGGGGCCTCCGTCTTTTCGGACTGGTGGTCCTACAAGTTTGAAGTCTACTACTCCACCGCCTACAACGCCGCGGTCCTCACCGAAAATGGCGTCAACGCGTCAATCAACACCGACATCCCCGGCGAGCAGCGCGACCTGTTCCTCCAGGCCGCCAAGACGCAGCGCTACGGCGACCTGTCTGACACTCAGGCCCTCCGCCTCATCACCATCAACCCCGCTCGCCAGCTCGGCATCGCCGACCAGGTTGGCTCCATCGAAGAAGGCAAGGACGCCGACCTCGCCATCTTCAGCGAACATCCGCTTTCGGTCTACACCAAGCCGCAGCGGACGTACGTCGACGGCGTGGTTCGCTTCGACCACGAACAGGACCCCGACGACATGCGCCTCCGCGTAGACCCCGAAGGGACGGTCGATCTGGCGCGCGACGGATGGAGCCGCCACGCCGCCCACAGCTGCCTGAAGGGCGTTACCAAGCTCCGCGCGACCCACCACGGCGTCTTCCTCGAAAACGCGGGCCGATAGCCCCCGCCTCCCTCCTTCTCTGACCGCCTGTTGACCGACGCTTTTTCCTATGCTTTCCTCTCCCTGCTCGCGTGTCCGGCCCCTGCCCGCGGCCTTCGCGCTTCTCCTGGCCGCCCTCCTGGCGCTGCCAGCTCACGCCCAGAAGCAGCCCGGCTTCCAGGGCCCGTTCGCCCTCACGAACGCCCAACTCATCGTCGCGCCCGGCGACACGGTGGACAGCGGTACCGTCCTCATTCGCGACGACTCCATCGCTGCGGTGGGGCCGGACGTGACGGTGCCCGGTGAGGCCCGCAGCATCGACTGCACGGGACTAACGGTCTACCCCGGGTTCATCGACAGCGGCACACACCTCGGGCTGGCCGAAATTGGCTCGCTGCCAGAGACGCGCGATTTCAACGAGATCGGCGAGCTGACGGCCCACATGAACGCCCTGACGGCCGTCAACCCCAACTCCGTCCACGTCCCCACGACGCGGGTGCACGGCATCACCTCCGTCATTACTGAACCCGAAAACGGCATTTTGCCCGGCACGGCGGCCCTCATCGGCCTCCACGGCTACACCCCCGAGCAGATGCACCTGGGCGGCGTCACGCTCACGAAGCTCGACTTCCCGTCGGTGGGGCGCGACGGGCCGTCGGACGACCGCTCGCCCACAACGATTCAGGAGGAGGCCGACAAGGCCCTCAACACGCTCAACGAGCTCTGGACGGAAGCCGAGCGCTACGCCCGCATCGACTCCGCGGTGGCCGTCGACCCCGAGACGCGACGCAAGCCCGAGTTTGTGCCCGCCATGGAGGGCCTGATTCCGGTCATCCGCGGCGAGCAACCGCTGATGATTTCGGCAAACGCGGCGCCCGACATCTCCAGGGCGCTCGACTGGGCGGAGGAGCGCGGCGTGCTCGATCAGGTCATCCTGAGTGGCGCAATGGAGGGCTGGCGCGTGGCCGACGAAATTGCCGCGGCGGGCGTGCCGGTGCTGGTCGGCTCCATCATGCAGCCGCCGAGCCGCGAGAGCGACCGCTACGACAAGGCCTACCGCACCCCCGCCCTGCTCCACGATGCGGGCGTGACGGTCGCCCTGCGCTCCGGCAAAACCGAAAACGTGCGCAACCTCGTCTTCCACGCCGGATTTGCCGCCTCGCACGGCCTCGGCAAAACGGAGGCCCTGCGCGCCGTCACCACCACCCCGGCCCAAATCTTCGGCGTTGCCGATCAGGTGGGCACCCTCGAGACAGGCAAGCGGGCCAACCTCTTTGTCGCCACCGGCGACCCGTTCCAGCCCGATACTGACATCCAGCACCTCTTCATCGACGGCTACAAGCTCCCCCTCGAAAACCGAGCAACAAAGCTCTACGACGAGTTTCTGAACCGGAATCCGGGACTGGAGAAGTAGGTGTGGGGGCGTGGAGGGTTGGACATGGCCACATCCTGACCTCCACACTTCCACACATGCCCCTGCCCCCGGCTACTCTTCGTCGTGATCGTCCTCCGGGACCGCCTGCGTGGGCGTGTCGCCACGGAGCTCCGGATGGCTGATCTTGCCCCCGAGATTGGCGGTGTACCCGATGAGACCGACGCTCACCAGGGCGAGGAGGAGGGTCAGCTGCACGGTCCACCGCACCAGCCGCTGGCGGACGGCGCCGTAGAGCAGAGCTCCGAGCGCCCCAACGCTCGTTGCAATGCCCGCCACGAGCCCGTACCATGCGAAGTGCTCGTGCGCCTCAATCGCATCGTGCGAGACCCCGGCCAGGCCCTCCACCCCCTCCTCCGCGGGCTCTCCCGTCAGGTACACGGCAATGATGACGAGCCCGGCCACGGCGAGGAGCCCCAGGCTGGCCGTTTGCACGTCTTCTTGTTCGCGCCAGAGGCCGAACGCCAGGAGGACCGCGCCAAACAAAATGCCCAGAAGCGGAATGTGGTTGAGAACCAGGTGCCAGTGTGCAGCGGACATAGGGATCGGGGGAGTTTTTAGAGATCCGAGGTGGAATGTGGCGCGACTACACGACGTCTTCTCCCGTTTCCTGTGTGCGGATGTCGATGGCCTGCGAAACAGGCAGGACAAACACCTTTCCGTCTCCCCGTCGGCCCGTCTGCGCAGTCTCGGCAATGGCCTCCGCAATTTCCTGGACCCGTCCCTCCCGGCAGAAGACTTCGAGCTTTACGATGCGCTGATACGGAGACACGTGCGGCCCGTACGATTCTCCGCCCTCGGGATCGGCCTCACGCCCAAACCCGTCCACCTCACTCAGGCTGGCCCCCGGCACCTGCATCGTTCGCAGGCGCTCCACAACCTCGTCCTGCACAATGGGTCGAATGTAGGCGGTGATCAACTTCATGGCGAACAGGGAGTCTGTAGAGGAAACGCGGATCCTGCTGTACGGAGAACTCGGAAACGAAACGTTCTGGGCTATGCTGTCACGCTGCCCCGAAGCGGTTGCTGCTCGCCCGCTTCCACGTCTCGCACGATGGAGCGCTCGGTCCCAGCTTCCGGGTTGAACCAGCCGTAGAGGGTGGGCAGCAGCAAGAGCGTAGAGGGAACGAGCGTAAAGATGCCGCCCACCACGACGGCCGCCAGAGGCCGTTGCACATTGGCGCCGATGCCTTCAGCCACCAGGAGCGGCAGGAGTCCGAGCAGCGTGGTAAGCGTGGTCATCAGGATGGGACGCAGCCGCAGCAAGGCCCCTTCCCGCACGGCCCCGGCGAGCGAGCGCCCGTGCTCCCGCAGATTGTCGATAAAGCTCACCATTACCACCCCGTTCTGCACCGCAATGCCCAGCACGGCAATGAACCCGACCGAGGCCGGGACGCTCATGTAAAGCCCCATCGCCCAGAGCAGCAGAATGCCCCCCACGATCGAGACGGGGATGTTGAGGAAGACCAGAATCGCCTGGCTGATGGAGTTGAACGTCATGTACAGGAGCACGAACACAATCGCCAGTGTGATGGGCAGGATGAGCATCAGGCGCTCGCGGGACCGCTGCTGGTTCTCAAACTGGCCGCCCCAGTCCACCGTGTAGCCCGCCGGCAATGACACCTCGCTCTGGACGGCCTCTTTTGCCTCCGCCACGAAGCTTCCGGCGTCGCGCCCGCTCAGGTTGATGCCCAGCGTAATCTTGCGCTTCCCCTGCTCGCGGGCCACCTCTGCCGGGGCCTCCGTGAGCTCGACGGTCGCCACGTCGCGGAGACGAATCTGCGCGCCGTCGGGGGTCTGAAGCGGAAGGTTGCGAATCGACTCGACCGAGCCGCGTGACGCTTCCTGAAACTTGCCGACAAGGCTGAAGCGGCGGTCCCCCTCCAGAATCGTGCTCACCCGCTCGCCCCCGATCGCCATGTCGATGGCCCGCTGGATGGTGCCCACGTTGAGGCCGTACCGGGCGGCGGCGTCGCGGCGGATGGTAACCTCCACGTAGCCGAATCCCGCGATCTGCGAGGGCAGCACGTCGGCCGCGCCCCGAATGCCGGACACCGCGTCGGCCACCTCCGACTGCAGGCGCTTCAGCTCGTCGAGGTCGGGACCAAAGATCTTGATGGCAATCTCGCTTTTGGCCCCACTCACCATCTCATCGAGCCGCAGGGCAATGGGCTGGGTAAAGGCAAAATTGGCCCCCGGAATCTGATTGACGCGGGCCCGAAGCGAATCCACGAGCGCCTCCTTCGAATCGAAGCGCCACGAGTCGCGCGGCGTGAGGCCCACGAACATGTCCGTCAGGTTCTGCCCCATCGGGTCGAAGGCCACCGCCGGGCGCCCCGTCTTGCTCACCGCTTTCGTCACCTCCGGAAACGCCAGCAGGGCATTCTCGACCTTCGTCTGCACGTCGGTCGAGGTTTCGAGGGCCGCGTCCGGCTCCAGGGCCACCTGGATGGCGACCGAGCCCTCCTCCAGCGGCGGCGCGAACTCGGTGCCGAGCGTGGTGAAGACGGCCGCCCCGACGCCAAGCAGAAGCACCGACACGCCCACCGTCGCCCACCGATGCACAAGGGCCGCATTCAGAAGCGGCTCGTAGCCCGCCTTCAGCCACGCGACGAACCGATTGGACGATCCCGCTCCTTCTCGCTCCCCGTTCTCGGGAAGGGTGCCGCCCTCCTGCCGGTCTGCGTCCACGGGCCCCTTGTCTCCGTCCCCCGACGGCCCCACGGACGCCAGCAGGTAGGAGCTGAGGGCGGGGGCCATGGTGAGCGCCAGGAAGAGCGCCGCCATCAGCGCGAACGAGACCGTAAACGCCATCGGCCGAAACATGCGGCCCTCCATGTTCTGCAGGGTGAAGAGCGGCAGGAAGACCGCGATCACCACGCCCACAGAGAAGGCGATCGGCCGCGCCACCTCCCGCCCGGCCCGCACCACGATGAGGCCGATGGACTCGTCGGGGTTCTGCTCCCGCAATCGGTAGATGTTCTCCACCATCACGATCGCGCCGTCCACAAACATCCCAAGGCCGATGGCCAGGCCGCCCAGGCTCATCAGGTTGGCCTTGAACCCGAAATAGTTCATCAGGATGAACGTCGCGAGCGCCGTCATCGGCAGCACGAGGCTCACGATGAGGGCCGAACGCCAGTCGCCCAGGAAGCCGAGCAGCACCAGAATGACGAGCAGCCCCCCGATGAGCAGGCTCGTCGTCACCGTCGAGATGGCCGCGCTCGTGAGCTCATTTCGATTGTAGTAGACCTCCACGCCCACCCCCGGCGGCAAGGCCTGCTTCAGGTCCTGCATTCTCGCCTCGACGTTGTTGACGACCTGCTGGGCGTTGGCCCCACGCCGCATCATGACGATG
>CAZFJR010000011.1:5462-12872 GCA_964519235.1 uncultured Salinivenus sp.
GTGCCGCACCGCGTGGTCCACCTGCACTGTCGCCACGTCGCTAACGAGAATGGGCGTGCCGTCGCGACTGGCGACAACCGTATTCTCGATGTCCTCAACGATGTCGCCCCCCTTCGCGCCCAGCCGCCCCACGCCGCGCACCACATACTGCTGGTCGTTGCGGACAATGTAGTTGCCGCCCGAGTTCTGGTTGCTGTTGCGCAACGCCTCGTAGGCGGCGTCCAGCGACAGGTCGTAGTTGATGAGCTGCTCCGGATCGAACCTCACGTGGTACTGCTTCACAAATCCGCCGAGCGCGTTCGCCTCCACCACCCCCTCCACGGTGCGCAGCTCCGGGGCCAGAATCCAGTCCTGCATCGTGCGCAGTTCGCGGGCCGAGTACGTGCGTCCCCCCTCCTCGTCCACCAGCGCGTACTGATACACCTGCCCCAGGGCCGTCGACAGCGGCCCCAGGCCCGGCTCCGCCTTCGCCGGGAGGTCCTCCTTCACCTGATTGAGGCGCTGCGACACGAGGCGGCGCACAAAATACGGGTCCATGTCCTCCTCGAAGACGAGCGTCACCACGCTCAGGCCAAACTGACTGAGCGACCGGTTGTCCTGCACCCCTTCAAGGTTCGTCATGCTGATCTCGATGGGTTACGTCACCAGCTTCTCCACCTCGACGGGCGACATGCCCGGCACCCGCGTGAGGATCTGGACCTGGTTGTTGGTCAGCTCCGGGTAGGCGTCTACCGGCACCTGGCGCCAGCTGTAGATGCCCCACCCGACCAGCACGGCCATGAGGAGCAGGATGAGCACCCGGTTCTTGACGACGGAGGTGACGAGGCGGTCAAACATCGCAGTAGAGGGACCTCGATGGGGAATTCAAAAACGGAGCCCAAGGACAACCGGCGGGTCGTCTACAGTGGGAGAATTACCCCCGCTGGTTCAGGGCGCTTACGATTTGGTAGGCGCCCTGCGTAACGACCCGGGTCCCGGGCGCGAGGGTGGGAACGGCGACGCTCCCCTCCGCCTCCGGATCGGCATCGACGTACACGCGCCGAAACGTGCGCGGGGCCTCCTGCACGAGCACGAAGGCGCCCGACGCATCTGTGAGGAGATCGTCGGCGGACAGGGCGGGCTGTGGCTCGCCCGTTTGTTGCACGCGAACGCGGGCGTACATGCCGGGGCGGAGCGTGCCGTCGGCATTGTCGAGCACCACGCGGGCACGGGCCGCCCGGCTTTCGTCGTCCACCTGCGGCGTAATGCGGTCGATGGTGCCCTCGTAGGTGCGCGTGGCCATGGGCGTCGCAATGGTGACCGACTGCCCCACGCGCACCTGGTCCAGCGCGCGCTCAAAGACACGGGCCACAACGCGAATCGGCTGAAGGTCGGCGATGTGGTATAGCTTGTCGCCCTGGGCCACCGGCGCGCCGAGGACGGTCATGCGGTCGAGAACGACCCCGGAGAGCGGCGCTTCGAGGGGCAGGGTCGACAGGTCTTCGTCGCCGGTTGCCACGCGCTCGATGCGGGCAGGGCGCACGCCGATGGAGCGAAGGCGCTGCCGCGCGGCCTGCCACTGCCGTTGTGCCGCGCGGAGGTTTTTCTCGATCGCCACGCCCCGCTCGTCGAGGCGGCGCTGCCGATCCAGCTCGTCGCGGGCTTGCCGCAGGTCGGCCACCATCCGGCTCAGGTCCGGGGCCGTCACGTCTGCCAGCACCTCTCCCTTCTCGACCCGATCCCCGGCCGAGACACGAAGCCGCTCCACGCGTCCGCTAATCAGCGCCGTGGCAAAGGCCTCCTGGTCGGCGCTGGGCCGCACGCGAGCGGGAAGCTGCAGGGTCGTGGTCACGGGCCGCTCGGCAACCGTCGTGGTCTCCACGGACACCTCCGCACGCTGTGCTTCTGAAAGGGTGATCGTGTTCGGGTTGGCCGTCGTGTCTGCGCGTGCGGCCGGCGTGGGGCGTCCATTCCCTCCGCACCCGACCAGCACCAACGCGGCACTCCCGAGAACGACGAGGACCAACGAGAAACGACGGAGAAGCATGATGATCTGTGGGTTCTGGGAGAACCGACCCGAGCGGTCGATTGTCAGTCAGTTGAGTTCTGGATCACGAGGATCGAGCGCGCCCTCCACCACGATGGGCGCATCCGCTGGCCCCACGCCGAGGGCATACTCCAGGTCGTAGAGCGCGCGGAGGTACCCGGCAGTGAGGCGCGTCTTGAGAAGCGCCGCCGCACGGGCCGATTCGATCGCGTCGAGCAACTCGAAGAGGGTGATGTCTCCCTCCCGGTACACGTACTCGGCGTTCTGGAGCAAGGAGTCGGTGTCGGCCAGCACCTTCTGCGAAACGGTTTCGATGCGCGACTGGTAGCTGCGCAGGTCTTCGAGGGCCGTCTGCACGTCGGTTCGCACCTGGCGACGGACGGCCTCCAGCCGGGCCTGCGCTTCATTGCGCCGGTTGCGCGTGGCGTCCACGTGGGTCTGCCCCCCGTTCCAGAGCGGCAGCTCCACGTTCAGTGCGGCGGTGAAGCCAAACGTCGTTTCACTGCCCGGCACGTTCTGGGTCTTGGGACCGGCAGAGACGCTGACGTCGGGCCACCGTCCGTACCGGGCCGTCGTCAGGCGTTCTCGCTGGGCCTGCAGCCTGGCGCGGGCCGCCCGCAGTTGTCCGCGCTGCTGGAGGGCCCGCTGGAGCGCAACGTCCTGCGACACGCGCACCGGACGATACTTCAGCGTCCCCGTCGGATGAATCGTCGGGACCGCGGCCGCGTCGGGCGGGCCCTGCTGCGCATCGTCGGGGTGGAGCAGGGCGTACAGATCGGTGCGCGCCGTGCGGAGGGCCCGGGTCGCCTCGGCCAGGCCGTCCTCGTACTGCGCCTGGGCCGTCTGAATGCGGGCCTGGCGGAACGTCCCCAGGTCGCCCTCCTGCACCCGCACCCGCGCCGCCCGGGCCGCCTGACGAATGGCCTCGGCAAACCGGCGGTGGATCTGGTGCCGACGGTCGGCCACCACCACGTCCAGGTAGCGGCGGCGGAGCGTCCGGTACAGCGAGGCGGCCGTCTCCTCGGCGCGGGCCTGCGCGGCGCGAGCCACAGCGGTGGCGGCCTCGGACCGAGCCTGCTGCTCGCCGGGGTACCGCAGCGGCTGCGTGACCGACAGGTACCACTGGTCGTCCATGCCGTCCCCCTCCAGATTGGTGCGCTCCTCCGACACGCTCACGGTCGGGTTGGGGAAGAGCGCCCCCGCTCGCGCCGCCTGCCCCGTCGCCTCCCTTTGTGCCTGCACGGCACGGAGTTGCGGGTTGTGGGCCTCCAGCAGCGCTCGGGCACGATCGAACGACAGGGTGTCGGGCACGGGCTGGCCATGGGCCAGCGGCGGGGCGGCCCAGAGGGCAATCAGAAGGAAGACCCCCATCCAGCGAATGCCGTCAACGCGCATTGGAGAAAAGCGTCAGTCCTCAAAGCTATCGGAAGGGCGACCGGTGGAGCCGACCGCCCCAGCCTGTGGCCGCACAGGCATCCCCTTGGACGCTCGCCCCACGCGCGGGATCTTAGGGCCCGATGAGAAGCGGATTAGAGGACGGTTAGAGCCGCCCGCCGGGGACGCGAGTGGTCCCCGGCTGTTTCTTCGTCGGTGCCGACGCCCATCGGCGCGGACCGTCGTACATCCCGACCGCCTTCCGGCGCAATGAACAGACCGCCCGGAGCTCGGGGTGAAGCGCCTGAAGCGCGGTGACCACGGATGTCGACGGCCTTCGGCGTGCGGACAGTTCGAGCGGGAACTGACGACACCGCCCACTCACGCCCTCGCCTCTGCAGTCTCGGGGGCCGGCACGGCCGCGAGCACGATCTCGAATCGGCTTCCCTCCCCCGGCGTCGACTCGACGCGGAGTTCGCCGGCGTGCACCGCCACAATGCGGCGGACAAGCGCGAGCCCGAGCCCGCTCCCCTCCGAGTCGGCCGTGCTGGCTTCGGTGCTCCGGTAGAAACGGGCGCCCACGTGGGGCAGGTCCTCCGCGGCGATGCCCATTCCCGTATCCTCGCATCGGAGCACCGCCTGTTCGCCGGTGGTGGTTACCTCCACCTGCACCGCTCCGTCCTCGGTATATTTCACCGCGTTGTCCACGAGGTTTTGCACCGCCTCCCGCAACAAATCGGGTTGTCCCTCCACCCACACCGCCTCGGTGTCGAGGGTGAAGGACAGCCCCTTGTCCTGCGCCCGAGACCGGGCCGTCTCGGCTTCCTCGTCCACGAGCGGCCCGAGGGCCACCGGCTCGGTCGACAGCTCTTCGCCCCGGTCGAGGCGGGTGAGGGTGAGCAGGGCGCGGACCGTGCGCACCATGTCGCCCAGTTTGCGGTCGAGCAGGCGCAGGGTCGATTCGTAGCTCTCGGCCGAGCGGGAGCGCCGCAGGGCGATCTCGACGTGGCCCTGGAGGACGGTGAGGGGCGTTTGAAGCTCGTGGGCGGCGTTGGAGGTGAAGGTGCGGAGCGCCTCGAAGCTCTCCTCCAACCGATCGAGGAGGGCGTTGACCGTGTGGGCCAGGAGCGCGGTCTCTCGGTCCGCCTCGTGCGGCACGGCAATCCGCTCGTCGAGGTCGGCCGACGTGGTCGTTCCTGCGAAGGCCGTAATGCGACGGAGCGGCCGCAGCACGCGGGTGGCGGCCCAGGCCACGAGCGCGAGCAGGCCCCCAAAGAGGAGAACAATGACCGCCGCGAGGACCGCCCCGTACTGCGTGAGGATCGGCTCATAGGCCGGCACCGCGCGCGCCACCTGGATGTAGCCCCGCGTGGTGCCCCGGTGGACGATGGGATGGACCAGGTAGTAGAGGGTGCGTCCGCCCGCCTCAAACGTGCGGAGGGTGGGAAGCCAGTCGTACGGGGTTTCCGGGACGAGCGGCTGCTCCGGGTACAGGCTGCTGAGCGAATCAACGTTGGCAGAGACCCGGAGCGGGCGGTAGTGTCGATCAAAGACCTGCACAAAGACCGGATCTACCCGCTCGGCCCCCAGCCGATGATGCACCTCCGACCACGTGTGCCCCTCCACCGCCAGCCCGCCATCGGCCTGCACGATGTCCGCCTCAATCTCGTCCGCCTCCGCCCGAAGCACCGCTACGGCGCCTCGCTGCAGCGCCACGTAGACCGCCCCCCAGGCCAGCAGGCCCAGCAACAGCAGCGCCCCCGCCAGCGCCGGCCCCACGACCGTCAACAGCCGCCGCCGAAAGGAGGGGCGATCCGAAGCAGCCACGTCCTCAGCCGGACTCGGCCGATCCGTGAGATCAATCATCCGATTCGTCCCCGTTCGTGCAGGAGGCATACCGGTAGCCGACGCCGCGCACCGTCTCAATCGGCGATGGGCACCCCACGTCGTCCAGCTTGTGCCGGACATAGTTCACGTACACGTCGATGAGATTGGTGCCCCGATCAAAGTCGTGCCCCCACACGTCTCGGTGAATGGTGTCTCGGCTCAGGGCCTGTCCGCGGCGCGCCATCAGGTAGGCGAGCAAATCGAATTCGGTGGGCGTGAGCGAGACCTCTTCCCCCTGGTAGGTGCAGGCCTGCGCCGCAGGGTTCACCCGGAGGGGACCATCGCGGAGCACCTCCGCCGGGTCCGACCGGTCGACCCGTCGCAGGAGCGCCTCAATCCGGGCCAGGAGCTCATCGAAGGCAAACGGCTTGGGCAGATAGTCGTCGGCCCCGGCGCGCAGCCCCTTCACCCGGTCCTCCACCGCGTCGAGGGCCGTGAGCATCATGATGGGCAGATCGGGCTGGTGGAGCCGCAGCCGCTCGCACACGTCGATCCCCGAGAGGTCGGGCAGGCGGATGTCCAGCAGGACGAGGTCGACCCGTTGCTGCTGCGTGTATTCCAGCGCCCGGCGTCCTTCCTGCACCCACCCCACGTCGTAGCCCTCCTCATCGAGGCCCTGCCGGACGAACGACGCCACATCCGGCTCATCCTCCACGAGCAACAGCTGTGCGGGGGCCTCCATCGGTCCAACAATCCATTCCACATCCACGCAAGGCCCCGTACGTCTCCGCTCGTCCCGTCGTGCCCGCCGCGCGTGCCCTCTAACCGGACTTTAATGCCCAACAAGACTCTTTCACACCCGCTCGAAGAACGCGCCTTCGATCGTGAGGCCGGGCCCGAACGCCATGGCCACACCGCGGTCGGGCGGGGCCCCGTCGCCCTGCGCCTGCTGCTGGAGGATGCGCTGGAGGACGAACAGAATGGTGGGCGAGCTCATGTTGCCGTAGCGGCGGAGGACCTCCAGGCTCGGCTGCACGTCCTCGGGCGCGAGGCCGAGCACCTCCTGCGCCCGCTCGACGACCGCCCGCCCCCCCGGGTGGATCGCCCAGAAATCCATGTCGGCAGGCGCCCAGTCGTTCGCCCCGAGGAGCCCGTCGACGTAGCCCGGCAGGTGGTCGGCAATCACATCCGGCACCCGCGAGGAGAGGCCCATCAGAAACCCCGTGTTGCCGATGGCCCACGTCATGTCCTCCATCGAGTCGTCGTCGAGCCGGCTCTGGCCGTCGACGTACGCGAGGCGGCCTTTCGCTTCGCGCTCGGACCGCGACGACAGCACGGTCGCGGCCGCTCCGTCGGAGAAGAGGGAGTTGACGATGACGCTTTCGAGGGTGTCGTCGATCTGGAAGTGAAGCGTGCAGAGCTCCGTGCAGACCACCAGCACGCGGGCATCCGGCTGGGACTGGCAAAAACTGTGGGCCACGCGCAGGGCGTTGAAGGCCGCGTAGCAGCCCATAAAGCCGACAAAGGTGCGCTCGGTGGAGGCCGGCAGGCCCAGGCGCTTCACGAGCTCAATGTCGAGCCCCGGGGCAAAAAACCCGGTGCAGCTCACCGCCACGACGTGCGTAATCTCGTCCGCGTCCGTGTCGGAGGCGTCGAGGGCCCGTCCGGCCACGTCTTCGGCGAGGGGAATGGCCGCCTCTCGGTATTTCTCGTTGCGTTCTCGGGTCGACGGAGCCGGGGAGAGCTCCCAGTTTTCGGGAAAGAAGGTGAACGCCTCCGGGTCGTCCTCGCCGTAGTCCTCCACACAGGAGTAGCGGTAATCGATGGCCGATCGCTTGTAGAGCGCCGGAAGGCGGTTGCGCAGGGGCTCGGGCAGACGTTCAATCTGCTGCATGAAGGCGGCCGCTTCCGGCTGCGGCTTGCGGAGCGGCGGGTTGCCCGTGGCGATGGACTCGACGACGGTGTGCATGAGCGCGGGGGACGTTGGAGAAGAAAGAGCTCCGTATCCGCTCAACGCACGACACGGCTGCTGGTTGGCCTGTGCCTAAATGCGCCGCGCGCAGTCCTGTCTACGGGCCCGGGCTACGCGTCCGTGCTTTTGCGCGCCTCCGCCCCGTTGGTGTCCGCTCCGTTGGTGTCCACCTCGTTGGTGTCCGCCCACAGCCGTCGCATTTCCGCGAGGT
>CAZFJR010000011.1:12972-37157 GCA_964519235.1 uncultured Salinivenus sp.
CCGTTGGTGTCCACCTCGTTGGTGTCCGCCCACAGCCGTCGCATTTCCGCGAGGTCGGCCTCATTGATGGACACCCCGCGCCCTGCCAGGCGGCGCTCCACATGCTGGAACCGATCCGTAAACGAATCGACCCCGTCCCGGAGAGCATTTTCCGGATTGAGGTCCGCGTAGCGCGCATAGTTGACGAGCGCAAAGAGCAGATCCCCAAGCTCCTCGTGCTGCCGCTCGGGCCCCTCGTCCGCCGTCACGGTCTCCCGGAACTCCTCCAGTTCTTCCTGCACTTTGCCCCAGGCCTCATCGCGGTCCGGAAACTCGAAGCCCACGCCTGCGGCTTTTTCTTGCACCCGCTGGGCGCGGAGAAGCGCCGGGAGCTGGGGCGGCACGCCGTCGAGCACCGAGGCGTCGTCCTCGTCCTTCTCCTGTTGCTTGATCTCTTCCCACGAAGCCGCCACCTCGTCCGCATCGTCGGCGGCTACCTCCCCAAAGACGTGCGGGTGGCGCCGCACGAGCTTGTCGGTTTCCGCCTCAATGACGTCTGCGAGTGTAAATCGTCCCTCCTCTTCCGCAATGGTGGCGTGGAAGAGCACGTGCAGAAAGACATCGCCGAGCTCCTCCGGTAGCTCGCCCCAGTCGCGCTCGTCGATGGCGCCTACCACCTCGTAGGCCTCTTCAATGAGAAGGTGCTTCACCGACTCGTGCGTCTGCACCCGGTCCCAGGGACAATCGCGCCGCAGCTGCTTCACGACGGCCACAACGTCCGCGAACGCCTCCAGCCGTTCCGGAGACGTGGCAAACTCAGCCTCGTAGATTTTGTCGGCGGAGTCGGGGGACGAAGCGGCCATGGACAGACAGCACAGGGGATGAGAAAGGAGCAAACAGCTGCCCGATTTTACTCGTGCTTCTCCGGGATGTTTGACTGTGCGATCCATGTGCAACAGGGGGCGGCCCGGGCACATCTCGGAACATCGAGGAACTGTCCTCGTCGTAAAGAACGCAGTACCGAGCACACAGCAGAAGAGATGTCTTCTTCCGATGCTGTTCTTTCACGTATGGGGATGACACGGCTTCGACGCGTAGTAACGTGAAGCGGACTGTCCCGCCGAGCATCCTGGTTTGCTCGTAAATCCCATCAGGAACTGCAACTGCGGACGATTATTCGTACGCGATGGCGGCGTAACAGCCCCCATCTGTCTCACGTCGCTCCTGACCCTTGGGGAGCGTGAGACATCGACAAAAAGGGTGTAGTCGTCCTGTTCTCCGGCTGCGGATGAGACGGCGAATGCCAATCAGCCTTTGCGGTGCCCTGGCCTCGTGGACGGGCAGACGGGCAGCGTAAGCCTTCAATGCATCCACTATGCGGGTAGAGGTTCGACCTGCACGGCTACGCGGACCCGGGTTCGACTCCCGGCATCTCCACCAGGCTTTTGCCTCCAGACCCCGTCGGCCCACAACGGCCTGCGGGGTTTCTTTTTTGGTGGGGGATGCGTTCGCATGCGGTTATGGACGCATCTCTGGCGTGCGGCTGCACAAGAGCTGTGAGAAGCCTCGGGGGCCAACGTCGCCGCGGGACTGCTGGGCGCACCGGCAGTGCGGCCCGGATCCGTGTCGGAGCGTGCCTACGGACGGCCCACTCAAGGAGACGAAGCGGGAGGCGTTGCAGAAGGACGCCGACCGGAACACACCGGCGCGTTCTGTGGCTGCATCTGTGCGTCGCTGCATCTCCGGCGCGGGGCGGTGGGTCGGGGGCGTGAAGGATGCGTCCCGCGTGGCAACGAAACGTATACCCTCGCCCTCACGACCAGCCCGGCCGCTCAACTCATTGGCCTTGCGGGGAACTGGGGGGACTCCGTGAAGTGGCAGGGTCGGTTTGCTTCTTGCCCGCAGCGACCGGGGTTCCTCCTTGCCGCTTCTGTGCGCAGAACGTGTCTCTTGGGCGATGGGGCTGTTTCATCACCGCCCTCTTGTGGGAACGGATCTGAGAAAGGCCTGTGCCGACGACCGTCGGCACGTGGAGAGCCTGCAGCGGATCAGACCCTGGGACCGGACGCGAAAGATGTGCGCGCCTCTAATCCCGTCTCCGCTTCGCGGAATCGAGTCAGCACAGGACGTCCAAACTTCCAGACGGAGCTTGCGGAGTTCGTTTTGCCCCCCTCTGGCTTTTCCAGAGCTATGGGTCGGGACCTGCACTTCTTCCAGGAACTCCAGCGCCGTCGCGTTTTCCGAGTCACCGCCGCGTACGCCATCACGGCCTGGCTTCTCATCGAGGTGTCGTCGGTCGTGCTTCCGGCATTTGGACTCCCAGAGTGGGGCCTGCGGGACATCATCATCGCCCTGTCAGCGGGCTTCCCCGCGGGCTGCCTGTTGGCGTGGGCCTACGAACTCACCGCCGACGGCATCCAGCGGGACCCGGCCGACACTGCCCCCGAGCTCGACGCGTCGCCGACCCGCTCGGCGGCCCGCCGAACCGCCTCCTGGGCAACGCTCCTGGTCGAAACTGTGGCCGCTGTAGCCGTTGCGGGGGGACTCACGTCTCTGTACGTCACCTATACGCCGCCCGCCTCGCACCTGGCCGTTCTGCCATTCCGGGTGGTGAACGACGACCCACAGGCCGACGCGCTCGCCGCGGGCCTGCTCGAAACGCTCACCAGTTCCCTGACCCAGCTCGGCCGGTTCGACAAAAAGCTGTGGGGGGTCCCGTTCTCGGAGATCAGAGAGGCGATGCCCCAAGTGCCGCCCGTCAGCGCTTTGGCGTGTCGGCGGTTGTAAGCGGGAGCATTCAGTTTGGCGAGGAGCGGATTCGGCTCACCCTCAATCTGATCGACGCGGAGACCGAACGGCAGGTGCAGTCTCGACAGCTCGACGTAGACCGGCAGGGACTCCTCGGGCTGCAAAACGAAGCGACTCGACACCTCGCCCGGATGCTCGACCTTCCCCTGTCGTCGCGGCAGGCGGCCCGAGTGGCCCACTCTCGGGCCGCCGATCCGGAGGCCGAGCGACTCTACCTTGGGGGCCGGGGCGTTCTGCGCAACGCGACCTCCGTTGCGGGCGTCGACGCGGCCATTGAACTTTTTGCTCGTGCGCTACAGGCCGACTCCACGCTCGCGCTCGCCCACGCGGGGCTCGGGAAGGCGTACCGCCATCTTGGGTTTGTGTACCGGCGGACCGGAGACCCCGAACGGGCCGAGAAGATCTTTCGGAAAGTCATTGCCCGCCAGCCTGAATGCTGGAAGGGATACAACGCACTCGGGTTCTTTTTACTCCCAGGTCCGCTACGAGGACGCGATCGCTCAGTACGAGCAAGGACTGCGGCCTGCCCCTCCCACCCGGCTTCCTGACCGATCCCCCGCCTCCTTCCAGCGGCCCGGTGATGCGGATCGAGGAGGAGCAGTAGCAGCTGCCCCTGGTGGAGGTCCCCCTTGCGGACTATGCATCCGGACACGGGGGAGGTTTGAACGCAGGGGAGGTTGCCCCAAACGACTGTCTCAGCGCCGGTCTGCTGTGTACACCGCTCGACTTCGTCCAGCTACAGGTCTCGCCTTCGTATTTTTTCCCGGCCGGCCGGGGGTCGAGCAGGGTGCCACCCAAGGGAGCACTACTGCGCAGTAAAGCCGCCATCGATTACCAGTTCGGTGCCAGTTACAAATTTCGACTCCTCAGAGGCAAGGTAGAGGGCACCATGCGCCACATCTTCCGGCTCTCCTATCCGGTCCACCGGATGCATTGATCGAAACTCTTCCATTGACGGCCCTTCCTCACGGACCATCTTCGTATCGATGACACCGGGGTGAATTGAGTTGACGCGGACGCCGGTGCCGGCCACCTCCATCGCCATGTCCTTCGTCATCAGACGCACCGCGCCTTTGCTGCCGCCGTAGCAGGTGTGCCCGGCCACTCCCGCCAGGCCCGCCACCGACGACATGTTGATAATTGACCCGCGGCCGTTTTCCTCCATTACCGGCGCGCAGTGCTTCATGCCCAGAAAGACGCCCTTCACGTTCACATCGAACAGCTTCTGCCAGTCGTCCTGGTCGATCTCTGTGATGGGCTTGACCATGTAGACGCCGGCGTTGTTGATCAGAATGGTGGGACATCCCACCTCCTCGCATGTCTTGGCGATAACGCGCTGCCAGTCGGCCTCCGACTGCACGTCCAACTTCATGTGAACGGCTTCGCCCCCCGACTCACGAATGCTCTCCACCGTCTTCTGAGCGCCATCCTGCTCGTAGTGGGTAACGACCACCGTGGCCCCCTCCTCAGCTAGCCGCTCGGAGGTCGCGCGCCCAATTCCGGTGCGGGCCCCTGTAACAATGGCCACGTCACCGTCAACACGTCCGTTCGTTGTGCTCATCGGATCGGAAAGGGTTGTTGTGAAGAATCGATCGCGTGTGCCAAAGCCCCGTCGCAATTCATGCCTCGGGGCTCCGGTTCAAAACCGAAACAGATTCTAAGAAGCCGACCAGAAACAGCGGGCGGACGGCCGTTGCCTGGACAAAAACTTACGGGACTTGGCGACAGGTCCCTCTATTAAGTATAAGAAGGTCTTTTTTTCTTCTTTTTTACGCCGCCGGTTTGCCCATGATGGACACTTGCGGTGCGGGCGTCCGCACTTAACATGGCCGCTGGGCAAAGGGGCCGGGCACTATGATGATAACCGCGAGCCGTGGACGTCCGCCGTTGGTGGGAGGTGCATTTCGGTCTCTAAACGCGGACCGTACGGCGTGGACTCGTGTCCATTTGGGACGGCCGTCTGCATGCGGCGGCATCCGACAGTAGTGGGGACAGGCCCTGTGCTTGTCAGGCCCTGTGCTTGTGCTGTTCTCTCCGCGCTTGTGCTGTTCTCGCCATCCGGGTCTGAACAACCCGTAGGACTTTGGAGCCGCAGGCGAGGATGGGGCAAAATAGATGCCCCAGAGCCGCGGGGCGGGGGGGAGGGGCACGGCTCGGGGCATCTAATGGTGGAGCCACGGGGATTCGAACCCCGGACCTCTTGCATGCCATGCAAGCGCTCTACCAACTGAGCTATGGCCCCTTGTTTAATTGCGATTGCTCTTTACTTTCGGCACCTCGGTGCGTTCCCGTTCGGACGCCGCAACCCTCGGTTTCATCGAATTTGTCCGCGCGCCTTAGTGACGAACCCGCGGCGGACACAGGGATATTATTCGCCCTTGTGTTTTTGTCCGAACACCCTCACTGTTCCTCGCATCGCCTCCCCTCGCACCCATGAACCTCGTGCTTACGGGCACTGGACAAATGGGGCAGGCCGTGGCCACGGCGGTCGCGGAAGGCCCCCACGACATCACAACCCGATTTAACTCCGAGCGTCCCTTCCTGGAGGCCGCCCCGTCTGGGGTGTCGGACGCTGACCTGGCCATCGACTTTTCACTGCCGCGCCTAGCGGTGCCACACCTCCGGCAATATTGCACGTGGGGGCTTCCGGTGGTCATGGGCACAACGGGGTGGTACGACGCCCTGGACGAGGTGGAAGCGCTTGTGCATCAGCACGAGGCCAGCGTGTTGTACGCGCCCAACTTCTCGATTGGCATCGCGGTGCTTTCTCGCGCGGTGGGCCGCGTAACAGCCCTAATGGATGCGCTTGACGACTACGACGCGTTCGTCCACGAAACGCACCACACGCAGAAGGCCGACAGCCCGAGCGGCACGGCGCAGATGCTCGGTGAGATACTGGTGGACGGGCTTGCCCGCAAGGACCGTGTCGACCCGGAAACGCAGCACCAGCGCATCGACCCGGCCGCCGTGCACGTCACGTCCACGCGTGCCGGCACCACCTTCGGCGAGCACACCGTGGGGTTCGACAGTCCGTACGACCGCCTCTCGCTGCGCCACCGGGCCAAAAACCGTCGGGGCTTTGCCGTAGGGGCACTCCGAGCGGCCGAGTGGCTCCACGGGCGCACCGGCCTGTTTACGCTAGACGATGTGCTAGACGACTGGCTTGATGCCTAGGCTTTGCCGTTCGGATTGGATCGGAGGGCGAGGACGAGGATTGACCGCACGAACGCCGTCCGTCCCCCAACGGGAGAGCGACCGCCCGGAGCGCGCGAAGACATCGTTCTCCATTCGCATTCTTTCCCACCTTCTCCCCGCAGCGTTATGTCCAATGAGCTTCTCTTCCGCGGTGTGGCGCCCGCACTCGTAACCCCTTTTACCGCCGAGAACGCGCTCGACGAGTCTGCCTTCCGGCGCCTCATCGACCGCCAAATCGACGGCGGCGTATCGGCCCTCGTGGTGCTGGGCACCACCGGCGAGAACCCCACCATCACCGACGCCGAACGGCACCGCCTCGTAGACTGGGCCGTGGCGGCGACAGACGGGCGCGTACCCGTCATCGTGGGCACGGGCACGAATAACACCGACCAGAGCGTGGCCTTTTCGGAGGCGGCCGTGGCGGCGGGCGCCGATGGGCTGCTGGTTGTAGGCCCGTACTACAACAAGCCCTCGCAGGCGGGATTTGCGGCCCACGTAAAAGCCATCGCAGGGGCCACCGACGCCCCTATTCTCCTCTACAATGTGCCCGGACGTACCAGCTTCAACATTGCGCCGGAAACGGCCCTGCACCTGGCCGAAGAGGTGCCCCAGGTGGCTGGCATCAAGGAAGCCTCGGGGAACGTGAACCACCTCAGCGACCTTCTTGCCCATCGCCCAGACGGTTTCGGCGTGTACGCGGGCGACGACGAAATGGGCCTGCCGCTCATCGCGATGGGGGGCGACGGGGTCGTTTCGGTCCTCAGCAACGCGGTGCCGGAGCCGTTCTGCGACTTGGTGCGGGCGGCCCTGGACGGGAACCTTGAGACGGCCCGGCAGCGCCACGCGGAGCTGCTACCGGCCATGCGCGCCTGCTTTCTGGAGACCAACCCGGTTCCCATTAAGGACGTGTGCGCGGCCCTCGGGGACATGGAGCCGCACGTGCGCCTGCCCCTCACGGCCATGGACGAGCGCTCGCCCGTGCGCCAGCGTGTGCTGTCGGCGTTCGACGAACTGCTGGACGTAAGCGTGGCGTAGCACGGCACGAGGCGAGTCCACTCCTGCCGCTGCGCATCTGCCTCACGGCTACTTCTGTGCGAATAGCGCCGCAAGGCCGCCGACGACCGCCGTGTAAAGGGCCGCTCCCAGCCAGAGGCCGTAGAGCAGGACATTGGTGGTGGACTGCGCCTGGAGGGCAATAAACGCCACGAGCAGCCCGTTGTGGAGCAGCGCCACCAGCAGGCTCCCTAAAAATGCCTGCCGGGGCCGGATGATGAGGGGGGTGTGCTCCTCCACCGAGAAGCGCCCCACCAAAAACCCGATGAGGGCCTTCACGAACATGTGGGTTCCCCACGTGCCGTACACCACATCCATGGCAAGGCCGAGCCCCGCCCCAACCCCCGCCCCGCGGCGGCGTCCCTCCCGCAGGGCATACCATCCCAGAAACAGAAGAGCTGCGTCCGGGGAAGCGCCGTAGATGCGCAGGCGTCCCACAATGAGCCACTGGGCCGCAAAAACAGCGACGGCAGCGAGCAGGCGGCGGGCAGAGGGGGACATGCGAAACAGCGTGCAAGCGGAAGGCTGGGCGAGATGGGACGGAGGCTCAGGACGGAGGGGCTGCCAGCATCCGCACAATGTCGTCCATGGTGTGGGTGATCTGGTAGGAGGGACCGGTGTAATTGTTGGCGAAGAGCACGAAGGCGATCCGTCCCCCGCCGGGACGCTGCACGTACCCGCTCAACGCCCGCACAAAGGCCAGCGATCCCGTCTTGGCCCGCACGTCGCTTCGGGCCAGGCGGACGCTGAGGGTAGTGTTGCGTTCCCCCCCCTGGGGCAGCGACGCCACGAACGCTTCCCCGGCCGGATGATCGTCCATGTGCACGAGCAGTTGCCGGAGGGCCTGTGGCGTAATCAGGTTTTTGCGAGACAACCCCGACCCGTCATTGATCGTGAGCGGCCGCGGATCAATTCCGGCACGCCGAAGAAACGTTTCGGTCCGTCGCGCTCCGCCTCTCGCCGAACCGCCCCAGCCGTACGTGCGAAAGACCTGTTCCGCATAGAAGTTGTCGCTCTGTTTGTTAATGACCCCTGCAATTTCGGACAGGGGCGGTGACAGCTTCACAAAGAGCGGCGGCCCCATCTCGGGAGGTGTGTCGAGCGAATCGATGTCCACCAGCGACAGGTCGGTCTCGATTCCCGCCGCCCGGAGCCGCTCGCGAAAAACGCGAAGCGTGAAGGCCGTGGGATCGCTCACCGGTACGTTGCGCACGCCCTCGTACGAGCGCGCCACCGACCCGGTAAGCACGAGCTTATTCGTCGAAAAGACGCGGTTGATCAGAAGCGTGCTCCCGCGCCATCGGCGGCTGGTGACGGCCCGGTTCTCGTACGTCACCGCGCCCTCCGGCTGGACGCGGACGGCGGGGGGCTGCCCCGGACGAGTGGCCTGCACACTCACCGGCACCGAATTGTCCCGGTAGCTCAGGGCACCGGCCCGCACACCAATCTGTTCGCCTTTGTCGCGCGTGAGATAGTTCACGTTCCAACCATCGGGGTAAAAGCTTTCCCGAAACGCATCGTCGTCGCCGATCAGGCGCCCCTCGATGCGCTGCACCCCCATGCCTGCAAGGCGCTGCGCCCAGGTGCGCAGGGGATCGGTGCGGCGCCGCGCCGTGCTGCCGAAGGTTGGATCTCCGGAGCCCTCCAGCCACAGATCTCCCCGCATCACCGAGTCGGCCGTTGTGCCGTCGAACCGGAGCGCCGTTTCGTACCGGTGGGTGGGGCCCAGTAGGTCCAGCGCAGCGGCGGTCGTGAACAGCTTCTGGTTGGACGCCGGCAGGAACCCGCGCTCGGCGTTTCGGCGGTAGAGGAGGCTGTCTTTGTCGAGGTCATAAATGCTGATGCCCCAGAACGCCTGCGCGGCGCGGCGGCCCTGCAGCAGCGACTCGATACGCTGGTCCAGGGGCTGCGCGACAGCTTTCTTCGGCGTCGCCCCTGCGGCCATCAGGACAGGCCCTGCCAGAACGAGACCAAGCACAACGACGTACCAACGGACAGTCACGGAGAGAAATCGGCGGTGCGAGAGGCGATCGCGGCTGGAACCTTCCCCAAAGACCTCTGGTTTCCAATCCAGCATTCATCGTCTCTGGGTGCCTACAGTTGCTTTCAGTGCACATCCTCTGAAGGGCGACGACGCCTGCCAAACAGCCTTTCCCTCCATGCCCCAGTCCTCCAAGCGCCGCGGCTCTTCCGACACGCTCGTCTTCGAGAATTGGAACTACGTGCTTCTCCTGATTGGGGTACTGCTCATTACGGTGGGCTTTGCGGCGATGTACCTCGAGAACGCCTATCAGGGCTTCATCTCGCTGTACGTCTCCCCCATCTTGATCGTGGGCGGGTACGCGGAGATCATCTACGCCCTGATGTGGTCGCCCGGCGACAACGAGGTGCCTCGGGACGCATAGCGCCTCGGGCCCGCGTCTTGCCTCCCGTACCGTCAAGATCCACCAGGATCCGCCCCGGCAGGCTCGTACAGCACCGCAGACGCACGCTTCTTCCGGAAGGCGTCAACCTCGCGGCGCCAGCTCGCAACGATGGAGTCAGGCGAAACGCCGGTGCGTAGCTGCCGCAACAGGCGATCGGTGCCTGCCAATCGCGTGAGGTGAGCCGGGCGGCTTACGAAGGCCGTATCGTCCCGGGCCTGCGCCCGGTGGTACATGGCGTGCAGGGCGTGGATGCCGGTGCGCATCGGGTCCACTGCCCGCCGGTCGGTCACTGTCAGCTCCACGCCGTGTACGCGCCGTCCCTCGAACCGGGGCGAGGGGGCAGCCTGAGGCATCGCCCGTGGCGTGAAGGCGACCGTGTCGACGGCAATGCCCGGCAGTTTGTGCGCCCGGAGCGTATCGACCACCCGCTGCGCCGCGGTGGGCGGCCACGGAGTCCCAATTTGCAGGAAGGGCCGCTCGGTGCCGCGGCCTTCGCTCACGCGCACCCCCTCAAACAGGCAGAGCCCGGGGTACAGGAGGGCAGTGTCCCAGGTGGGCAGATTGGGGCTTGGCGGCCTCCATTCACGACCCGTGTCTGGCCACCGCATGCCGCGCGTCCACCCCGTCATCTCCACGACCGACAGATCCAGCGACGCAACACCCGGTAGCAGTTTTTGCTGCTGAATGTAGCGCGCCAACTCGCCGATCGTGAGTCCATGTGCAATGGGAATAGGGTAGCGCCCCACAAACGATTGGTGCGCGGGCTCCAGCACAAACCCGGCGGTGTACGTGCCGCCGAGTGGGTTGGGACGGTCGAGCACCACAAATCGCAGGTTGGCCTCGGCGGCCGCCTGCATGGCCAGGCCCATCGTGGTAATGTAGGTGTAGAACCGTGCCCCCACTGCCTGCACGTCGAACACGAGTGCGTCTAGCCCCGCTAGCTCGTCCGTCGTGGGCCGGCGCGTCGCATCGTACAAGCTATGCACCGGCACGCCGGTCCGGGCATCGCGCCCCCCCTCGATGGTTTCGCCCGCCCCCGCCGTGCCCCGAATGCCGTGCTCGGGTGCAAAAATGGCCTTCACGCGCACGTCCGGTGTGTCCGCCAGGCGGTCCACTAGGTGCGCCGTGTCGACGCGGGCAGTGTGGTTGGCAATGACGCCCACCCGCTCTCCGGCAAGAGCCTCGAACTGATGCTGGGCGAGCACCTCGGCCCCCGTTCGCACCGGCGGCTCGGGAGACTGAGCCTCCGTGACGCAGCCGCTAAGCCAGAGCCCGACCACCAGAAGAAGCCCCCCAGCGTGCGCGCGTCCCCAAAACGGATTCTGACCATGCAAAAATGGACCCTGACGACGTGTCATCGGCAGAACGGCCGGGCATGGAATTACTGCTGGTTGGCGACGATTTCGTGCTCGGCAAAGAAGTACGCGGCCTCTTTCTCACCATTGGCCGGGGAGTCGGACCCGTGCACAATGTTTTCCTGAATTGAACCCGCAAAGTCGCTCCGGATGGTGCCCTCGGCGGCCTCGTCCGGGTCGGTTGCTCCGATGAGCGCCCGGAAGTCCTCGATGGCGTTTTCCTTCTCGAGTACGACCGGCACGCACGGACCGCTCGACATAAAATCGGTGAGGTCGTCGAAAAACGGTTTGTCTTCGTGCACTGCGTAGAAGCCTTCGGCCTCGGCCTTCGACAGGGCGACCATCTTCAGTGCCTGGATGTGGAAACCGGCGTCCTGAATGCGGCGGAGCACCTCGCCGATTTTTTGCTTTCGAACGCAGTCGGGCTTCAGAATTGCAAGGGTGCGCTCAGTGGCCATGGTGGGCGCGCGTCGATTTGTGGAATGGGCAGAAGAGATCGGTGCTTTTCCCCTACGCACCCGCCCGGGCTTTGCGTCCCGGCTGGTGTTAGGCGTTCATGAATCCCACAGCGCTTAGCGTGCCCTGCGTCCCTACCCTCGTCGTAACAAGATCGGCACGCGAGTTGCTTCGGCACCGCCAACAGCAACAGCTCCTCTGGCCGTCCGTTCGACTGAAAAAGATTTTATCACCAACCCCCTTTTTTACTCGTGGCGAATCTGGAACACGCAACGCTTGGCGGGGGCTGCTTCTGGTGCCTTGAGGCAGTCTACGAAGAAGTTGACGGCGTAACGGCAGTCGTCTCCGGCTACGCTGGCGGCCACGTGCCCAGTCCTTCCTACCAGCAGGTCTGTACCGGCACTACGGGCCACGCCGAAGTCGTGCAGCTCACTTACGACCCGTCGGTCATTCGCTATCGCGACCTCTTAGAGATTTTCTTTACCATCCACAACCCCACGACCGAGGACCGGGAGGGGGCGGACGTGGGTCCGCAGTACCGCTCAATCATTCTCTACCACAATGCTGACCAAGAGGCGACGGCCAGGACCCTCATTGACGAGTTGGAGGCCAACGGCGTGTTTGGCGATCCGATTGTGACGGAGGTGGAGCCCCTCGACACCTTCTACGAGGCGGAGGCGAAGCACCAGGACTACTACGCCCGAAACTCTTCTCAGCCCTACTGCCAGTCCGTCATTTCACCCAAGGTGAGCAAGCTGCGGCAAAAACATGCCGACAAGCTGGGGTAAAACGCCGGCGCTACTGGCGGGCCAGGCCGAGCGTCATGAGTGCCGGGGCCTGGGCCCCCGCGTCGACGAGGGTATGCGCCGCGGCTACGACAGTCGAACCGGTCGTGAGCACATCATCAACCAGCAGCCACCGGCCGCCGGCGCAATCCGGAGCTGCCCGGAATGCGTCGCACACGTTCTGCCACCGCGCCTGGCGAGAGAGGCCGGTCTGAGAGCGTGTAGGATGGGGGCGCTCCAGCAGGTGTGGACGGCAGGGGCAGCCCAGCACCTCCGCTGCTCCTTCCGCGAGCGGCGTGCATTGGTTGTACCCCCGCTCCAACCGACGCGTCCGATGGAGCGGCACCGGCACCACTCCATCGGGAACCGAATGGCGCTCGGCAAAGGCCTCGCCCATGAGGCGCCCCAGCGGCACGCCATACCGCGGCCGATTCTGGTACTTGAGCGCGTGCTGCACTGCCTGTAGCGTCCCGCCTTTGTCGAACACCCAGAGGGCAAGCGCCGCGTCAACCCTTCCGGCCCCCGTCGGAAGGCGATCCAGCCGCGCCGCCACGCCCATGTTGGGGGCACGTTCGAGCGACTGCAGACACTGGGGGCACAGCGGCAGGCGTGGCGACTCCGGACGTGCTCCGCACCCCAGGCACCGAGGCGGATAGACAACGTCCAGTAGTCCCCGCCCCAGGCGACGAAGCGTCCGGGCCGCGCCGGACGCAAGCAGGTTGAGCGTGTTCATCGCGGCGGGCAGTGAAGACGATGGGGAGGGCCTGGCGAACAGATTTTCAGTAAAATACGGCTGCCGTCGTGCAACCGTCTGCCGTAGTGTATATGTTTTTGGATGTGGAGTCAACATGAAGACGCTTTCCGCCAGTCTGCGGGAAGACACAGAGCGTCCCTACCCCCACTTCTTGCTCTTGTCACGACAGCACCTGCGTTCATGTCTGATCGGGAGCGACGCGGCATGCTTATCACCAACAACGGCACCGACCCCGTGGACGTCTCCATGTCGTCGCGCTGTCTTCACCTTGCGCCAGGCGAGGAGGCCTTTATTACGCCCGATGAGGTGCGGGACCCGGTGCTCCGGGAGGCGCTTCAGGAACGGTCCATCGCCATTGTGCGCCCCGCTACCTCTAAGGAGGACGAGGTCCTCCGCAAGCGCCTCAGCGGCCAGTAAGTCTTGGGGAGCCCCGTTTGGATGTGGCGGCTGGTCGGCCGTAGCGATTTACACAGACCGCTTCTCGAGCTTCTCCGAACGACCTGTGCGCTCTTTCTCCCGGGTGCGGTCGCCATCGCCTCACCCGTGAAGACAGAGACTCGCTTGGCGCGCCCTTTCGAAAACAGCCCCGAGGGCCCAAAAAGAAAAGGCTCCGGAAGAGTACTTCCGGAGCCGTAGGGGCAGAGAGGCAGTACCGCGTACGGGATTCGAACCCGTGTTACCGGCGTGAAAGGCCGGCGTCCTGGACCAGGCTAGACGAACGCGGCACAGAATGTAAACACCCAGCCCGGAGGGCTAGGCGGCGGGGTGAGTGGTGGGATTTGAACCCACGGCCTCCAGGACCACAACCTGGCGCTCTAACCAACTGAGCTACACCCACCATTTTTGGGTTCAGGGCTTCACCACTGTAGCACGTCTTCGGACGCATCCGCACGGCGATACGTTTCGTGAGACGCCGGTTCCAGGCCCGCTCCCGCCGTGAACTTTCCGTGGACCCCTCGTCGGGCTGAATCGCGGCGCGTGAAGCGCGGTGCTCCCCCGCATCACTTCTCGCACGCCACAGCGTCCGTGCGCATAAAGCCCTGTCGGTCGCGCCCTCTACCCGGCGCTATGCTGGGAGCGCTATGCTGGGAGCGCTATGCTGGGAGCACTATGCTGGGAACACTATGCTAGTAACCTTGCACACCTGCTCTGCCGGATTCTTGCCGCTTCTCTTCTCGGAGCGACGTCTTTGTCGAACCAGTTGTACAGGCCTACTGGGCCCCGTCCATCTGCGTCATCAGATCGGCCATCTCAATGGCGGCCTCGGCGGCCTCACGGCCCTTGTTGCCCGCCTTTGACCCGGCGCGCGCAATCGCCTGATCGACCGTGTCGGTGGTAAGAATGCCAAAGAGAACGGGCACCTCGGTGTCGAGCGATGCCTGCATGGTGCCGCTCGTGGCGCCGGAGCAGACGTAATCGAAGTGCGGCGTTTCCCCGCGAATGACGGCCCCAAGGCAAATCACGGCGTCGTAGTCGCCGGTGCGAGCACACGTTTGGGCGGTGAGGGGAATTTCCCACGAGCCTGGGACGTAAGCCACCGTAACCTCGTCGAGGTCCGCGCCGTGGCGCCCAAGCGTATCGAGCGCCCCGTCGAGCAGGCCGTCGGTAACGTGCTCGTTGAAGCGGCCGACGACAATGGCGAAGCGGTGGCCTTCAGCGCAAAGATCTCCTTCGAGGTGCGTGGGCATGAAGACGGGAAAGCGAGTGGTTAAGAGGTGTGTAGGCGCCGCTGTTACAGGACGGAGTCCCGCAATCGTTCCCACTGCGTCTTTGTGAGTCCCAGGTCGCCGGGCTCCCGCGTATCGGTGTCGGCGCCTCCGTGGTAGTCGGTCCCTCCCGTTGCCCGGAGGTTGTGCGCGCGACAGGTGCGCAGGTAGTAGTCAACAAGGTAGTCGGGATGGCTTGGGCAGACGCACTCAATGCCGTCAAGTCCCTGCTCGCGGAGTTTCTTGAGCACCTCGTCCGGCATCCACTGGCCGGGATGGGCCAGCACCGCCACGCCTCCGGCGGCGTGGAGCGTCTCGATGGCGTCTGCAGCCGGCTGCGTGGGGGCCGGGACGTAGCCGGGCTGCTCTCGCCCCAGGTACTGCGCAAACGCCTCTTTGTAGCACTCCACGTGTCCGGCCTCCACCAGCGCCCGGGCAAGATGTGGGCGCCCTGGGGCCGCGCTCTTTCCCACGTGGCGCCGCACGATATCCGACGCCACCTCCACCCCTATCTCCGACAGCCGGGCCACCATCTGGTCGAACCGCTCGCGCCGCCGCTCCGCAAAGGAAGAGAGGTAGTGTGTCAGGGCCGGATGTTCGGGGTGGAATCCGTACCCCAAAAGATGAATCCCACGCCCCTTCACCTCTACGCTCAGCTCCACGCCCTCCACGAACTGAAGGGCGTGGCCCGACGCGGCCTCCCGAGCGGCCTCCAGGCCCGCCACCGTGTCATGATCCGTGACCGCCAGCACCGCCACGCCACGCTCGGCGGCCCGCTGCACCAGCGCCTCAGGGGCCAGCGTTCCGTCCGAGCAGTGGGTGTGGGCGTGAAGATCGGCGTGCACAGGAGCAGACATCGCAGGGTGTAAGGCAAAGTGACCGGAAGCATAAAGAAGCAGATGGCGGAACGTTTGCAAGCCCGGACAATTGTCGGTGCGGGTCGAACTGCATTCCGCCGCTTGAGTTTGGTAGGAGCGCAGAGCAGTTTCTTTTTCTCTCCAACGATTCCGTACAGTCGATGGACCGAATGTGGAGCCCATGGCGCTCGGCCTACGTGTCGGGTTCCAAACGACGGGAGCGCACTGGCGACAACTCGTTGTTCACCGCACTGCTCCGCGAGAAGCGCGACACGGAGAACCTCATCCTGTGGCGCGGAGACGAGGTGTTTGTGATCATGAACCGGCATCCCTACAACAGCGGCCACCTGCTCGTGGTGCCCTACCGCGAGGTGGAGCAGTACGACGCCCTTACGACCAGCGAGCAGCACGCCGTGGCCGCGGCACTAGACCGCTGCATGGGGTGGGCGCGCGAGGCCCTCTCGCCCGACGGCTTTAACGTGGGCATGAACCTGGGCCGCGCGGCCGGGGCCGGCATTCCGGAGCACCTGCACGCACACGTCCTCCCACGGTGGAGCGGCGACACCAATTTTATGCCTGCAACGGCTGAAACGAAGGTGCTCCCCGAGGACCTTCAAACCACTTACGGCAAGCTCCGCGCCGCCATGTCCCCCTCGGCCCGGGCTTCTACCCACAACCCGTCGCAGAACGCAGAGTAACGTTCGCTTTGCCACTGTCCGCCTCTCTCATGAGCACTGCTTCTCTTCAAGACCGCCGGGCTGCCGTCGACGCCTACGCATTCGACGACGTGCACCCCCATGTCCGATTCGGCACAGCCAGCGACCGCTACGGCGGGTGGCTCGGGCAGATTTACCCGCCTGAACAATACGCCGACCACGTTTCCACCCGCTCGCGTCGCATGGGAGGAGAGTCGTTCACCGAGCGGCGTGTACCCATCGAGTCGGTGCGTGACTATTTTCAGCACTTTCAGGTGCTGGAGATTGACTTCACCTTCTACCGCCCCCTCCTCGAAGACGGTGACGAGCCGGGCTCCAACTACCACGTCTTGTCCAACTACGCCGAGCACGCCCCGGACGACGCCTCTTTTCTGCTAAAGGCCCCACAAAAATTTTTCGCCCGCAGTCTTCGGCGCAACGGGGAGTTTGTAGACAACCCGACGTTTCTGGAGGCCTCAGCATACGTGGAGACGTTTCACGAGCCGGCCCTCGAGCTTCTCGGCGATCGGCTCGACGGTGTCGTCTTTCAGCAGGAGTATCAGCGCGTGGCCGACAGCCCCAGCCCATCCGAAAATGTTGACCAGCTCGATGCCTTCTTCGGCGCGCTTCCCAACGCCCCGCAGGCCCACATCGAACTCCGTTCAGAGCACCTGCTGAGGGGGCCCTACTTCGATTGGCTGGCGGACCGCGGCCTGGGCCACGTGTTCAGCCACTGGACGTGGCTGCCTCCCATCCGTCGGCAGTGGGCCATGACCGGAGAGCGGCTGACAGCCGCCAACGGCCAGGCGGTGGCGCGCCTTCTCACCCCACGCGATATGAAGTACGCGGAGGCGTACGCCACGGCCCATCCCTTCGAAGCCCCGGTGCCTGAGCTGAGCGAAACGCAGCAGGCGCGCAACATGGTGCTCGACACAACGGCACTCGCTTACCGGGCCGAGTCGCAAAACGCCCTGCTCAATGTCATTGCCAACAACCGGGCCTGGGGAAACGCCCCGGACCTCAGCCGCACCATCGCGCACCGGATTCTCGACGAGGTGGAGAAGCGGGCGTAAGGGGCTTGGGGGCCTGCCTCGCTGTTCTGCTCGCTTCTTGGGACAGAGTGTGCTGCGGCGTACGGCGCGTACACGGCCTCCGAGGACCACTGCGTCCTGAGGAAAGCACTACGCCTCCTGACGACTCGGCCTCTTGACGACTGGAAACAGGCACACACATCGTCGACACGCAACTTGGCCTGTTTTCAGCGCCCCTCTTGCTGAAGCAGCGGCGTCAGCTCTGCTTGTTCAGGTAGCCCTGAAGAATGACCGCTGCGGCGGCCGCATCCACGCGCCCTTTGTCGTAGCGGCCGGGCTGGCTCACCCCGGCCCGGCGGAGCAGGTCCTTCGCAATTTCGGAGGTGTACCGCTCGTCCTCTCGCACCACAGGCACGTCTCCCACGGCCTCTCGGATGCGATCCACGTACGCGTCCACCATCTCGGTCGCGTCCTCCGCGGCGCCCTCTTCGGTAAGGGGCCACCCCACCACAATCCGCGCAATCCCGTCCCCGTCTTGCAGGTCGCGGAGCGCCGCCAGGGCCTCCTTGGGCGTGTAGGTTCCCCGTGGCTGCGCAAACAGACGCAGAGGATCGGCCACGGCCACCCCCACCCGTTTGGTGCCAACATCGACTCCCACGATGCGCGATGTCGATTGCAGGGGCGTCACGAGGCAGCAGAAGGGGTGGGCGCACAGAACGATACAACGGCAATGCAGAGCTCCATCAGTCCTCCGCCCAGTCTTCCTTCGTCGCGCTGCCCTCCGGCACCTCGTATCCCAGCTCGCGCAGTGGCGTCTTCAGCACCTTTTCGATGCGCTTGCCAGGCCGAAACAGCGTCTTTCGGCGGCTGGGCACAAACACAGGCTCGTTGGTCTGCGGGTTGCGCGCTGTTGGCTTGGCCTTGGTCTTTTTGACCTCGAAAACCCCGAAGTTGCGGAGCTCAATCCGGCGCTCCGGGTCAGCCCCAATCATGAGGTCCCCGAGCGCCGTGAGGACCGACCGGACCTGCTTCTTTGCTTCGTAGAGCGGACAGTCTCGCATGCCGGCCACACGGCGGGCCAAGTCGTCTTTCGTCGCGGTTTCGAGTCGGTCAGCCATAGCGGAGCGGAGTGCGTGTGGGAAAGAGCACGAGACACAGCAAACAGCAACATGCCCGGGCATTTGCATGCTCCGGGCACGGCTATTCCTTGAATCGATACACACCCTGGATGCCGTCGATGCGCTTTAGGCGTTCAATCAGTCGCTGCAAGTGCTCCAGGTCCGAGACGTGCAGCATGATCGTCCCGGAAAAGATTCCATCTTCGGTATCAATCGTTAGCGACCGGATGTTGGTCTTCAGGTTCTTCGAGATCACCGTCGTGATGTCGTTTACCATTCCTACGCGGTCTTCCCCCATCAGGCGCAGCGCTGCCACGAACTGCACGTCCTTCTGATGGCTCCAGTCCACGTCCAGGATGCGGTCGGCCTGATTCACGAGCAGGTCCGACGCGTTGCGGCAGTTTGATCGATGGATGTTGACGGTGCCGGTTTTGCTCACGAACCCGAACACCTCGTCACCGGGAATGGGATTGCAGCAGGAGGCGTAGTTCACCGCCAGGTCCTTCTGCACCTCGCCATCGATCACGAGGGCTTGCTTCTCAGTCTGCTGCGCGGCGTCGAGGAACTGCTCGTACTGCTCACGGAGCGATTCCTCATCGACCTCCTCCGCGTCGATCTCGTCCTCGTCCGTTTCGTTTCCCTTGATGTAGTCGACTAGTTCATCCGGGTCGTAGAGCCCCTTCCCAATCTCGTAAAACAGCTGCTGCAGGTCCGGAAACTTTAGCTCGTGGGCCACCCCCTGCAGGTCCTGGTCGCTGATCTCCAAGTCCGCCCGGTCTTTTGTTTTCCCCCAGATTTCCTTCCCCAGCTCCACGGCCTTGCGCCGCTCCTCGTTGGTCCACTTGCGGATGCGGCTGCGGGCCTTGTGGGTGACGACAAAGTTAATCCAATCCGGACTGGGGTTTTGCTTTTCAGAAGTGATAATCTCCACCTGGTCCCCGCTGGTCAGTTCCTGCGAAAGGGGCACCATCTTCCCGTTCACCTTCGCCCCAATGCACTGCATGCCCACTTCCGTATGCACCTTGAAGGCAAAGTCAACCGGAGTAGCCCCCTGTGGCAGCGTGAGCAGGTCGCCCTCCGGGGTAAAAACGTAGATCTCTTCATCGTACAAGTTGAGCCGAAACTCTTTGACAAACTCCGTGGCCTCCTCCGGCTCCGGGTTTTCGAGCAGGTCGCGCACCCACTCCAGGAAGCGTTCCATCTCCTCGTCGACGTTCTCGGTGCCCTCCTTGTACTTCCAGTGGGCCGCCACACCGCGCTCGGCCACCTCATGCATCTCTTGGGTACGGATTTGCACCTCCACCCGGCGCCCCCCTGGCCCAAACACGGTGGTGTGCAGGCTCTGATAGCCGTTGGACTTGGGGACCGAAATGAAGTCGCGGAAACGCTCCGGCAGCGGCTTGTACAGGTCCGTCACCAATGAGTAGACACGCCAGCAGTCCTCTTTGCCCGTTTTTCCGTCGCTCTGCAAAATGACCCGAATCGCGAAGATGTCGTAGATCTCATCGATCGGTTTATTCTTCCGCTGCATCTTGCGGTGAATGGAGTAGACGTTCTTCACCCGTCCGTTAATTGTGAACTCAAAGCCCTCATCTTCGAGATGCTCGGCTAGCGGATCGATAAACCCGGCGATGTAGGCCTCTCGCTGCTCGGCCATCTCTTCCAGCCGGTCTACGATATGATGGTAGGCCTCGGGGTCAAGGATCTTAAAGCACAGGTCTTCCAGCTCGCTCTTGATGGTAAACAGCCCGAAGCGGTGCGCAAGCGGCGCGAACAGGTCGAGCGTCTCGCTGGCCTTCTGGAGTTGTTTCTTGCGCGGGAGCGCCTCGATGGTGCGCATGTTGTGGAGGCGATCCGCAAACTTGACCAGGATGACGCGGAGGTCCGTCGCCATCGACAGCATGAGCTTGCGCACGTTCTCCGCCTGTCCCAGCTTCTGGCTGCTAAAGACGCCTTCGATCTTCGTGAGGCCGTCGATGATGTTGGACATCGTCGGCCCAAACTCGTCTTCGATCAGCTCCAAAGAAAGCTCGGTGTCCTCCACGACGTCGTGCAGCAGGGCCGCAGCCACGCTCGTGTCGTCGAGCCCAATGTCCCGGGCCACAATTGTGGCGACCCGGAGCGGGTGACTCACGTACTTCTCACCCGACTCGCGCCAGTCGTTGCGGTGTGCCCAGTAGCTGAGCCGAAAGGCGCGGTGAATCATGTCCTCCTCCACCGCGGGAAGGTGGGCGCGGCACTGCGAGAGGAGATCCTCCAGCCGCTCCTCGTACTTCGGGTCGATGTCGATCTCTCCCTTCCGGGGGACCGCCGAGGCTTGAATCATAGGCAGGTCGGTATCGTCGTGAGAGCGTGCCGATCACAGTGCCTTTAAATTCTTGGGCCTCCACAGGTTTCCGGACCGCCCCTTTACACAAAAAGGGCGCCGCGAGGATCTCACGGCGCCCGGGCAGACACAAAACCGGTGGGGGCGGGCTACTCGCCTTCGTCGTCCGGGGAGGCGTCGCCTTCGTCAGCGGCGGGCGTTTCGGTCGATGGTTCGCCGCTCTCAGCCTGTGCGCGGCGCCCCTTGCCGCTGCCTCGGCGTGTGCCGCCGGATCCGTCCCCTCCCGTTCCGGCCGGGGGCACGTCGTTGTAGTCGACCAGTTCGATGAGGGCAAGCTCCGCTCCGTCGCCCGACCGCTCTCCGATGCGGATGATGCGCGTGTATCCTCCTGGCCGGTCGCCCACCCGCTCGGACACTTCGCCGAAGAGTTCTTGGATCGCCTCCTTGTTCTGAAGATGGCGAAATACTTGGCGGCGGTTGTGCTGCGTGTCCTCCTTCGCACGGGTGATGAGCGGCTCCACAAACGGGCGCAGGGCCTTCGCCTTCGCCACAGTCGTCGTAATGCGCTTGTTTTCGATCAGCGCGTTCGACAGGGCTTGGAGAGTGCGCTTTCGGTGAGAGGACGTGCGCCCAATCTTTTTTCCTTTCTTGCGGTGTCGCATCGGCAGTCCAAAAACGGGTGACTATTCAGGTGCGTCGCGGCGACGCTCCTGCAGGACGGAGCGCCCGGAGATGGCGTGGGGAAAGAGCTCAGGAGGCCTTTTTTTCTTCGAGGTACTCCTCCACGTCCATTCCAAACTGGAGCCCTCGCTCGTCAAGTACCTCCACGAGTTCCTGGAGGGACTTGCGCCCAAAGTTTCGGAACTTCAGCATCTCGTCCTCTTCGCGGCGCACGAGGTCTCCAATCGTCTTGATGTTGGCCGCCTTGAGGCAGTTGTGGGAGCGAACCGAGAGGTCCAACTCATCGACCGGCTGGGCGAGCAGTTCACGGATGCGCTTGACCTCCTCGTCCACCTCCTGCTCTTCAACGACGGGCTCCGGCTCTTCTTCGAGCTGAATGAAGAAGCTGACGTGGTCGCGCAGAATCGAGGCCGCCTGCGTCACTGCCTCTTCCGGCGTCAACGACCCATCGGTTTCCACGTCCAGGACCAGCTCCTCAAAGTCGATTTTCTGGCCCACACGGGTGGGCTTCACCTCGTACTTGACGTTCTTGATCGGCGTGAAGATGGAGTCCACGGCGATAACCCCAATCGGGTCGTCATCGCGCTTGTTCTCCTCGGAGGGAACGTATCCGCGCCCGTACCCGACGCGCAGGTCCACATTCACGACCGCATCCTCCGCCAGCGTCGCAATGTGTTGGTCCGGGTTCAACACCTCGTAGTCCGCGGTGGACTCTCCGATGTCCTCGGCGGTCCAGCTGCCCGGCCCTTCGAGGTTGAGGTGGAGGTGCCCCTCTCGCATCTCGTCGGCCTTCAAGCGGACCTCCTTGAGATTGAGGATGATGTCGGCGACGTCCTCCGTCACCCCCGGAATGGTCGAAAACTCGTGCTGCACCCCGTCAATCTTAACGGCGGTAATGGCAAGTCCCCGAAGGGACGACAGCAGGACGCGCCGAAGCGCATTTCCGATGGTGACCCCGTAGCCACGTTCCAGCGGGCCCATAACGAATTGTCCTTCGGAGTCGGAACCCTCCTCCACCTGAACGCCCTCCGGCATCTGAAGCCCGTGATTACTCATACGCTCGAATCAGCAAATTGGAAGATTAGTGATGATGTGGTAGAGCAAGCGCCCCACACGAGCATTTCGTGCGCCAGCGCTACCCACAACGGTCTCTCGCGTAGCAGCGTTCGCGCTACTTCGAGTAGAGCTCCACGATGAGCTGCTCCTCAATGTTTTCCGGAATCTCCTCGCGGTTCGGGCGGTCGATGAACTTCCCCTTCATCTCCTGACGGTCTACCTCTACCCAGGAGAACGTCCGCTTCTGGCGCTCCACGTTGGCCTGAATGACTTCGAGATCCTGACTGCTCGGCTTCACGGACACAACGTCGTCGGGCGACATCTCGTAGGACGGAATATCGACGACCTCATCGTTCACCATGATGTGGCGATGGGCCACGAACTGGCGGGCCTGCCGGCGCGTCCGGGCAATTCCCATGCGGAAGACGGTGTTGTCCAGGCGAGACTCCAGGAGAATCAGGAGCTTCTCGCCAGTCACGCCCTGCATGCGGGAAGCCTTGTCGAAGAGGTTCTTGAATTGCCGTTCGAGTAGGCCGTACGTGTACTTGGCCTTCTGCTTTTCTTTAAGCTGAACGGCGTACTCACTCTCTCGGCGGCGGCGCGACTGGCCGTGCTGACCGGGGGGGTACGGCTTTCGTTCTAGCGCCTTCGAAGGCCCAAAAATGGGCTCTTTAAAACGACGGGCGATTTTTTGCTTCGGACCTCTGTATCGAGCCATGCTCAGCGGTGTCAGGGATTCGGGGTCGAATGTCGGATGAGCGCGTCGTGGAAAACGCGCCACGCAGGGATGGGCCGGCGCAGGATTTCGGACGCGTGCAGAAGGGCCTTGGGGGGCTCTCAGACGCGGCGTCGCTTGGGCGGACGGCACCCGTTGTGGGGAAGCGGCGTGACGTCTCGAATGCTCGCCACTTCCAGCCCCGCCTCAGACATCGCTCGGATCGCCCCCTCACGGCCAGAGCCCGGCCCCTTCACGTAAACGTCCACGCGTCGAAGGCCTAGGTCGTAGGCCTCGTTCGCGGCGGCCTCGCCAGCCTTCTGCGCGGCGTAGGGAGTGTTCTTCCGGCTTCCCTTGAAGCCCATCTTGCCGGCGCTCGCCCACGAGATGGTGTTGCCGTACTGGTCGGTGAGCGTGACGATCACGTTGTTGAAGGTGGCCTTCACATACGCCCGGCCGTTCGACTCCACGACCACGTTCTTTTTTCGAGGAGTACGCTTTCCACCTTTCTGGTCTCCTTCAGCCATGGAAAAGCAGGGGGTTTATCCAAAATTGGGTCTCGCGAGGCCGCTCTGGCCCGGCCGAGACAACAAGAAACTGGTTTGATCTACTTCTTCTGTGTGGACTGCTTCCGTCCCGCCACCGTTTTGCGCTTGCCCTTTCGAGTGCGCGCATTGGTACGCGTGCGCTGCCCATTTACCGGCAGCCCCTCTCGGTGGCGCTTTCCGCGATAGCAACCGATGTCTTTGAGGCGCTTGATGTTCATCTGCACCTCCGTGCGGAGCTGTCCCTCCACTGTATAATCCTCCTCGATGATGCGCCGCACCCGCTTCGTCTCGCTCTCGGTCCACTTACGGGGCCGCTTGTCCTCGCTGATCTCCGCCTTGCCCAGAATTTCGTTCGCTCGTGAGCGACCAACACCGTAGATCTCGGTAAGCGCAATTTCGCCGCGCTTGTCTTCCGGCACGTCAACTCCTTCTATTCTCGGCATGTCTCAAGGTATTGTGTTCGTTCGACAATTTACGCGGTGTTTTTCTCAGCTCCGGCCCCTCGTCCAGGCCCGGACACCAGGCCCGGACACGACGACCTGCGCATCAGTTCTTGTAGCGGTATACAATACGCCCCTTTGAAAGATCATACGGGGACATCTCGACCTTGACCCGATCCCCCGGCAAAATCTTGATATAGT
>CAZFJR010000012.1:0-35140 GCA_964519235.1 uncultured Salinivenus sp.
TGGCATTCCTGTTCATCGAAAGCCTGGAGCAGCTCGCCAAGATTGCCAGCGTGCTCCAGCTCTACAGCTACGCGGCCCTCAACGTGGGCTGCGTGGTCCTGCGCGTGGCCCAGCCCGACTGGTACGAGCCCTCGTACCGCACGCCCGGCTTTCCGGTTGTGCAGGGGCTGGCCGCTCTCGCGTGTCTCGCCATCATCCTGTACTCGGGGCCCTTCGCGCAGATTGCGATCGTCGTGCTCATCGTGGCGAGCCTGGGCTGGTACGCCGCGTGGGGGCGCGGGCGAGTCGAGATCGAGCACGCGGTTCCGGAGTTTCGGGCGCAGTGGGCCGAACAGGGGTGGGGCGCCCTCACGGCCCCAGCGCCCACGTTTGCGGTAGAGCTGCCGGAGGTGCTGTCGCCGGGCGAACGGGCCATCAACGCCGATGACCCGCGGCAGGTGGCGGTGGCCCTGGCCAACCCGGCGCACGAGACGGACCTGCTGCAACTGGGTCGCTACATCGCCACCGGCAGCACCGAGGGGGGACACGTCTCGGGCCTGCACCTGGTCGACGTGCCGCTGCAGACGCCGCTCCGGGAGGCCCGAGAGCGCTTTACGGAACGGCCCTCCGTGGAAGCGTCCATCGCCACCCTTACCGAGCAGGCCGAGGCGCGCCGGCGCACCGACGGCGCTCGCCCGCTCCACGCCACCACCATCGAGTCGGTCGTCGATGTGGCCCACGATGTGTTTGGGGGACTCATCGACGAGACGCGTTCCCGAGAAGCCGACCTGCTGCTGATGGGGTGGCAGGGCGGCTTTAACGTGGGGCGCATTTACAACAGCCCCATCCAGCGCGTGATGCAGAGCCTGGAGGCGGACCTCGCGGTGCTCAAGGACCGCGGATTCGACCGGATGGAAAAGATTCTTCTGCCGTGGGGCGGGGGGCTGCACGCACAGTTGGGCCTCGAAATTGCCCTCCGCGTCTCTCGCACCACCGGCGCCACCGTCAACCTGCTCCGCGTGGTGCGCCCGGACGTGGACACCGAACAGGAAAACACGGCCCTGGCCCACACGGTGGCCGACCTCGTGGGCGACGACGCGGCCGTTCAGTACCGGGTGCGGACGGCGGAGAGCGTGACCGAGGGCCTCGACGCCGCAATGGCCGAGACTAACTACGACTTCGTGATCATCGGCGCCTCGCGTGAGTGGAGCCTGCGGCAGGTGCTCTTCGGCTCAATTCCCGACGTAGTGGCCGACCGCGCCGACTGCTCGGTGCTTATGGTGCGTCGCTACGTGCCGGACACCCTCTCGGTCCGAGCCGTAGAAGGCGTCAAGCGGCTCAAGGAATCCGCGGGCCTCACGACCTCCCCCGAGGAAGGGTAGTGCAGTTTACAAGTAGGCCGGTCGCGCGGCCGGTCGCGACGAGGACTCTCCTTGCCAGGAACGCAGTTGCATGCGCCCTGGGCTGTCCCCTTCCGTGGAGATGCGTCTTTCTCACACCCCCTTTGCCTTATGAAACCAGACGTTGATACGCTGCAGGCTCCCGTTGACTCCGAGGAAACCGTTGTGCAGGGCAAGCCCGGCGGCCTAGGCACCTTTGGCGGCGTCTTCACCCCGTCGATCCTGACAATTCTCGGCGTCATCATGTACCTGCGGTTTGGGTGGGTCGTGGGCAACGCGGGGCTGCTGGGCACGCTGCTGATCGTCACCATCTCGACGGGCATCACATTTCTCACGGCCCTCTCGATTGCGGCCATTGCCACCGACCAGCGGGTGCGCATCGGCGGGGCGTACTACATGATTAGCCGATCGCTCGGGATCGAGATTGGGGGGGCGGTGGGCATTCCGCTCTACATCGCGCAGGGACTCTCGGTGGCGCTCTACACCGTGGGGTTTGCGGAAAGCGTGGTGAGCGCGTTCCCCACGCTGCAGACGCTGAGCGTGCTGGGCCTGTCGGGCATTCAGATGGTGGGCCTCGTCATTACCATTCTCGTGGCCCTGCTCGCCCTCGGCTCGCCAAATATCGCGATCAAGGCACAGTATTTCATCCTGGCCGCCATTGTCGTGTCGCTCGTGTCGCTGGTGGCGGGAAGCCCGGTGGAGCAGTCCGATATTCGGATGTGGGGGGCGGTGGACGCCAACCAAGCGGCGGGGTTCTGGGAGGTATTCGCGGTGTTCTTCCCGGCGGTAACCGGAATCATGGCGGGCGTGAACCTGTCCGGCGACCTCGAAGACCCCAACACGTCAATTCCGTGGGGCACCTTCGGCGCCGTGGGGGTGGGGTACGCCGTGTACATGGCGTTGCCGATCCTTCTCGGCCTGTGGGCCGACTCGGCGACCCTGATCGAGAACCCGCTCATCATGCGCGACATGGCCTGGTGGGGCGATGCCATTCTGCTGGGCGTGTGGGGCGCCACGCTGTCGAGCGCCATCGGCTCTATCCTCGGGGCGCCGCGCGTGCTGCAGGCCCTGGCGCTGGACGGGGTGCTGCCGACGTCGCTGAAGTGGCTGGGCCAGGGCTCCGGCGACGAGAACATTCCGCGCAGTGGCACGGTGCTCACGCTCGGGCTCGCCCTCGGGGCCGTGATGACGGGCAACCTCAACGTCATCGCCCCGATTCTCACAATGTTTTTCCTAACCACCTACGCGGTCCTGAACGTGGCTGCGGGCGTGGAGGGGTTTTTGGACAGCCCCTCGTTCCGGCCCGAGTTTACGGTGCACTGGTCGCTCTCGCTGCTGGGCGCAGCCGGGTGCATCGGGGTGATGGTTCTTATCAATTGGTGGGCCACCGTCGTCGCCGCGCTGTGTGTGGTGGTCATCTTTCTGTGGCTGGAGCGGCGCAGCCTGCGCACCACGTGGGGCGACGTGCGCCAGGGCCTCTGGATGAGCCTCACGCGCTCGGGCCTGCTTCGCCTGCGCGAAAACCCGGACCCAAAAAACTGGCGCCCCCACATTCTGGTCCTTTCTGGCGCCCCGCGCCGGCGGTGGCCCCTCATCGAACTGGCCAGCGGCTTTACCCACAACCAGGCGCTCATGACCGTGTGCACGGTGCTGCCCCGCACAGACTCCACGTCGGCCTCGGCGCACGAAGCGGAGGACACCATCCGCGACTACCTAGGCAGCCGGGGCGTGCAGAGCCTCGTCCATACCAAAACGGCCGACGACCCGTTTGAGGGGGCCGAGCGCATCGTGGAGAACTACGGCATCGGCCCTCTTAGGCCCAACACCATTATGCTGGGGCACACCGAAGACGCGAGCCACCACGAACGGTTCTGCCGACTGATTGCCCACCTGTACGAGGCCCGGCGCAACGTGGTGGTCTTTCGTGGAGGGGAGCAGGGCTTTGGCAACCGCCGGCAGATCGACGTGTGGTGGAGCGGACTCAAGGGAAACGGGGGCCTGATGAAGATTCTCGCCTACCTGCTGCAGACCAACGTGGAGTGGCAAAGTGCGGACGTGCGCCTCAACGTGGTAGCGAACAGCGAGGCGGAGGTGCAGGAGCGCCGCAACACCCTCGGGCCCATTGTGGACCAGCTCCGCACTGGTGCGTCTCTCAATATCATTCTGGCAGAGGGCCGTTCATTCGAGACAATCGTCCACGATGCCTCCGCCAACGCCGACGTCGTCTTCCTGGGCATGGCTTCCCCCAAGGAAGAAGACGACTACGCCTCGTACTACACGCGCCTGCAGGAACGCACGGCGGGCCTTCCGCCCACGGTGTTCGTGCTGGCGGCCGAGGAGATTTCGTTCCGGGAGGTTCTGACGTGATGGCCTCGCCGTGCGGAAACAGCCCTGTCAGTCGGCCCTCCACAGGGGGGCGTCCGGCGTGGGACGGGAAAGGGCCGTCCGAATCCGACGCGTCGCCCGGTTGCCCCGGGGATCTCTCGGGGCGCCTGAGGCCCGGGCACGGTGGAAGGCCTGGCGGTTCCGGCCTCCTCCTTCCCCAGAGGCCAAACCCCCGTCCAGCCTACGGGGACGCGTCAAGTTTTGGCGAGTCGAGGAACTTGTGGAGCACGAGGAATTGAACCTATCCCTTTCTTCCCGATCAACGTACGGGCGCTATGGCTTCGGACGCCTCCCTTGAGAAAAGTTTGACGCTCTACGACGTCTACGCGATTAGCACGGGGGCGATGTTCAGCTCGGGCTTCTTCCTGCTGCCGGGCATTGCGGCGGCCGAAACCGGCCCGTCGGTCATTCTGGCGTACCTGGTGGCGGGGCTGCTCATTCTGCCCTCCATGTACAGCATGGCAGAGCTGTCCACGGCCATGCCCAAGGCAGGCGGGACGTACTACTTTCTGGATCGCAGCCTGGGGCCACTCGCCGGGACCGTGGGCGGGCTGGGCACCTGGCTCGCGCTCGTCTTCAAGAGCGCGTTTGCCCTCATTGGGATGGGGGCCTACCTGGCGATCTACGCCAACGTGCCCATCCAGCCCCTGGCGGCGGCGCTGGCCGTGGCCTTCGGGGTGCTCAACGTGGTAGGCGCCAAGGAAAGTAGCTGGCTGCAGCGCGTGCTGGTAACAATCCTGGTAGGGGTGCTCGCGTTCTACGCCGCGCAGGGCGTGATTTCTGTCCTGGGTGGGCAGAGTGCCAAGGGCGGGGCCGCCGGGGAATTTTCGCCCTTCTTTACAGAAGGCGCCCGTGGGTTTCTGGCCACCATCGGCATCGTGTTCGTGTCCTACGCCGGCCTGACAAAGGTGGCTAGCGTGGCGGAAGAGGTGCAGAACCCGGACCGCAACATTCCGCTGGGCATGGGGCTGTCCCTGCTGACGGCCACCTCCATCTACGTAATCGGGGTGACCATCATGGTCGCCATCCTGCCGGCGGGGGAGCTTCACGCCGACCTAACGCCGGTCTACACCTCCGGCGAGGTGTTCTTCAACTGGCTGCCGTACTCGATTGGGCCGGTGCTCATCGTGGTGGCGGCCATCGCGGCGTTCGCTTCCACCGGCAACGCGGGAATTCTGTCGGCCTCGCGCTACCCGCTGGCCATGGCGCGCGACCGGCTGCTGCCGGACAGCTTTGCCTCCATCGGGCGCTTCAACACGCCCACCCGCGCCATTCTGGTGACGGTGCTACTGATGCTGGTCATCATCTTTGCGCTCAGCGAAGAGGGCGTGGCCAAGCTGGCCAGTGCGTTTCAGCTGTTGATCTTTGCCCTCCTCAACTTTGCGGTGGTGGTGATGCGGGAGAGCCGCATCCCGTCGTACGCGCCGGGCTACCGCTCGCCGCTGTATCCGTGGATGCAAGTCGCCGGCATTGCCATCCCCGGCTTCTTGATCGCGGAAATGGGCACGCTGGCAATCGCCTTCACCGGGGTGGTGGTGCTCTTCGGCATCGGGTGGTACTTCTACTACGCCCGATCGGTGCCGCGCGAGGGCGCCATCTTTCACCTCTTCGCCCGCCTCGGCAAGCAGCGCTACGACGGGCTCGATCGCGAACTGCAGACGATTCTGGAGGAGAAGGGCGTGGGCCACGACACAGCGTTCGACCGGCTCGTGGCACGGGCGGAGGTGATGCATCTGGACGAGCCGCTTCCGTACTCGGAGGTGGTGGAGCGCGTGTCGCGCCGGCTGGCGGAGGAGTACGACATCTCCACGGAGACGCTGCGCCACGGCTTTCTGGAGGGCGCGCCCTACAGCGCCGTGTCGGTGTCCCACGGCGCGGCCCTGCCGTACTGCCGCCTCGACGGCATTGACGCGCCCAAAATGGTGATGGTGCACTGCCAGTCTGGCATCTGCGTGAACCTGGAGGACGAGATCGAGGACATCGACCTGTCCGACCCGGTCTACGCCTTTTTCTTCCTGGTCACCCCCACGGACGACGAGGGCGAGCACCTGCGCACGCTGGCCACTCTGGCCAACCGGACCGACGAGGAGCAGTTTTTGGTGGAGTGGCGCGCGGCCACCGACGAGCAGGAGGCGAAAGAGAGCCTGCTGCACCACGAGCGCTACCTGACGCTCCACCTTCTCTCCGGCACCAACACGGAGCTGTTCATCGGGCAGTCGGTAGCCGACCTTGACCTCCCGGCGGGCGTGCTGGTGGCGCTGGTGCGACGCGACGAGCAGATCCTGGTCCCTTCCGACCCGATGATGCTGCAGGAGGGCGACCGTCTTACCATCATTGGCAGCCCGGCCGGCATCGACCGGCTCTACGAGCTGTACCGCCAGGGGGAGCAGGAGGGCGTGGTGCAGTGAGCCCACTACAACAGGCGGGCTACTAGCGCCGAAAGGCGGGCTACCGGCGCCAAAAGGCGGGCGCAAAGAGAATGAGGACGGTGTAGATTTCGAGCCGGCCCGCCACCATCAGGAAGGCGAGTGCCCACTTGCCCAGCATCGGAATGTGGGCGTAGTTGTCGGTGGGCCCCACGGCCCCAAAGGCCGGCCCGATATTGCCCACGCAGGAAAGGGCCGCCGTGAACGCGCTCCAGAGGTCCAGTCCCAGGGCGCTTACCACCAGGGTGCCCACGAAGAGAAGCCCCAGATAAAGCACCACGAACGACAGAATGTTGTCGATGGTGGTGCGGTCCACCACGGCCTCGTTGAGCCGGATGGGGAGAACAGCCTTCGGGTGCACCAGCTGGCGGATTTCGCGGTACGCCGTTTTGCCCAGCAGCACGTGGCGCACCACTTTGATGCCGCCACCGGTGGAGCCGGCCATCCCTCCACAGAAGAACAACAAGAACAGGACGCCGGTGCCCAAAGACGACCACAGTTCGTAGTCGGCCGTGCCGAAGCCCGTGGTGGTGATGATGGCGACGGCCTGGAAGACCGCGTACCGGAAGGAGGTGGCGAGCGAGGAATACGTGGAGGCGCCGTCGTTGCCGGGAATGAGTGCGACGGCGGGTTCCCACGTGGCCATCATCAGGAGGGCCGTGGCCCCGATGACAACGGCGGCGTACGTCCGGAATTCGGTGTCTTCGATGGCCGTCAGCGGTTCGCCGCGGAGCATGCGGTAGTGGAGGGCAAAGTTCATCCCCGCCAGAAACATAAAGACCGTAATCACCCCGTCCACGTAGGCCGAGTCGTAGTCGCCCACCGAGCCGCCCTCCGGCGAGAAGCCGCCCGTGGCCATGGTGGCAAAGGCGTGGTTGACGGCGTCGAAGAGGCTCATGGCCGGCAGCAGGAGCGCCACCTCGATGGCCGTAATGCCCACGTAGAGCAGCCAGAGGCGCTTGGCAGTTTCCCGCACGCGAGGCGTCAGCTTGTCGGCCGAGGGCCCCGGCACCTCAGCCCGAAAGAGCTGCATGCCGCCGACGCCCAGAATGGGCAGCACCGCAAGCGTGAGCACGATGATGCCCATGCCGCCCATCCAGTGTGCGAGGCTGCGCCAGAAGTGGAAGGCGCGCGGGATGGCCTCGATGCCCGGCGTGTGTGCGCCGCCGAGGATGGTGGCTCCGGTGGTGGTGAAGCCACTCATCGTTTCGAAGAAGGCATTGGTGTAGGAGGGCAACACACCGCCGAGCACAAACGGCAGTGCCCCGATGGCAGACAGGGCAATCCACGACAGTCCCACGATGGCGAAGCCCTCCCGGGCGCCCACGTCCTCGCGCCCTGGCGCCCCGAACACGCCCCAGGCCCCACCCCCGAGCCCCACGGCGAGCCCCGCCGCCCATACAAAGCCCCAGGCCTCCGGCTCTGCGTAGATCCATCCCACGAGGGCGGGCATCAGCAGCGCCCCCCCAAGAAAGAGAAGCAAGCCGCCGAGCGTGCGCAGGACAACGGGAAAATTTAAAAGCACAGTGGGCGTGTGAGCCTGTGTTCGTGTGGACGTTCGGGGGGTGTGGACGCGAGAGGCGGCGGGTCTGCTCCGTGTGGGTCGGCGCGATTCGGAGAGCGGACCGGCGTCCTCGCGGCCCCTCCGCGCGCCCGGTGCTACGCGTCAAAGAGCTCCTCGACCGCCTCCACCTGGTTGGGCAGCACAAAGACAATCACACGATCGCCCGGGCCAATCTGGGTGCTTCCCGTTGCGATTTCCGTCGTGTCTTCGTGCTCCACTGCCCCGATCAGCAGCCCGGAGGGAAGGTTCAGGTCTCGCAGGGGATGCTGCGTAACAGGGGCCCGGGGAGCGGCACGAATTTCCAGAATCTCGGCGTCGAGGCCGTGCACCGTGGCCGCACTGAGCACGTGCTTGCCACGCAGGTAGCGCCGCACCTCGCGCGAAACCGCCAGCTTCTTGCTCACCGCCGCGTCGAGCCCAATGGCCTGGCTGATGGGGATGTAGGCGGCTTTCGACAGCAGCGCCACGGTCTTGTACACCTCCAAATGCTTGGCCATCAGGCAAGTAACCAGGTTGGATTCCTGGTCGTCGGTGACGGCCACAAAGGCGTCCATGTCGGCCAGCCCCTCCTGCACAAGCAGATCGATGTCGGTGGGATCGGCGTGGAGAACGAGCACATTTTCTAGCTGCTCGGCCAGTTCCTGCGCCCGCTCGGCCTCCGGCTCGATAAGCTTGATCCGCTTTCCGTTCTGCTCGCTCAGCTTCCGGGCCACGGTAGCCCCCACGCGCGTCCCGCCCAGCACCATGACGTGCGACATTTCCACGTCTCCCTTTCCCAGCAGGCGCGTGACGGGCGTCACGTACTTCGGCCGCGTTAGCACAAAGAGCTGGTCGTCGGCCTGAAGCGTTTCGTCCCCGCCCGGAATGCGGGTCTGGCCGTTCCGCACGAGCCCCTTCACCCGAAACTCCACCTCCGGGTGCGAAGCCACCACCTCGCGGAGCGGATGGCCTACCACGGGGGCGTTGGGGTCGAGGCGTACCCCGAGAAGCTGCACGTGCCCGTCGCAGAAGCTGAGAATGTCGGTGGCCCCGGCCCGTCGGATGAGCTGCGTCACCTCTACGGCTGCGCTTTCCTCCGGGTGGATGACGAGATCGATTCCGAAGTCTTTCGCCTCCAGCACCGAGTGGGTGCGCTCCAACTCGTCGGTGCGCGTGCGGGCCACGGTCGTCTCCACGCCTAGCCGATCGGCCATCATGCAGGCAATTAGGTTGACCTCGTCAACGGCCGTGACGGCCACGAGCAGGTCCGCCCCTCGGATTCCAGCCTCTTCCAGCACCTGGGCCGAGGTGCCGTTGCCGTGCACCGTCATCACGTCGAGGGTGTTTTGGACGTTGTGCAGGACGTCCTCTTCGATGTCGATCACGGTGACGTCGTGCTGCTCCAAGGCGAGGATGCGCGCTACGTCGAACCCGACCTCGCCGGCGCCGACGACTACAGTTTGCATGAAACGCGGAGGGAAGTCATCCAGGGGGGAATGGGCGGAAAGGTAGCGGTTTTTCGCGCCGGAGACAACCGCCCTGGGTGCTTTGCCGGCCGAGAACGCGTTTGGGGCGGAGGGCGCACCGGAGTGTACACCGCACGCGAAAGGGTGAAAGGCGGCGTCTGCGGGGAATGTTTTGGGGCGAACCTACGACCGACTAAGGGCTTCAACGTGCGCGGATCGGTTCTCGCCCGCCAGCCCTTCGCACTTTTTCCTTCCACATGCCCGTGCCTGTGTCCATCGACGCCACGACGCAAGCCGTCGCGCTGCTCGGCCATCCGGTTGAGCACTCGCTTTCGCCCCGCCTCCACAACGCCGCCTTTGAGGCCCAGGGGGTGAACGCGGTTTACGTAGCCACGCCGGTGCGCCCCGCCGATCTCGATGCCGCCGTGGCGGGCCTCCGGGCGCTGCAGTTTTTGGGCGCAAACGTGACAACGCCGCACAAGGAAGCGGTGCAGGCGGGGCTCGACGCCGTGACGGAGCGGGCCGCGGCGGTGGGAGCCGTCAACACCATTGTGCGGACGGAGGCCTCCGGCGGCACAGTGCGGCTTCGGGGCGACAATACGGATGTGGAGGGGTTCCTTGCGCCGCTCACGGACCGCACGGGCGACGCGCTCGACGGGGCGCCGATGTTGGTATTTGGGGCCGGTGGGGCCGCGCGAGCGGTGGTGTATGGACTGCTGACCCGCTACCGCCCCGAGCGCTTGACGGTGGTGGCCCGGCGCCCGGAACAGGCCGAGTCGCTCGCGGCTTCGTTTGCGGAGCATGACGACCGGGACGCGCTCCACGTCTCCACGTTCAACGGCGCCGCGCTGACGGTCCGCACCAGCCGGCTTGTTGTAAATGCCACACCGCTAGGCATGGCCCCGGACCGCCGCGGGCAAACGCCCTGGCCCAACGCCACGGACTTTGGCCCCGAGCACGTCGTCTACGACCTCGTGTACACCCCTGAGGCCACGCGCCTGCTTCGGGATGCCGACGCACAGGGCGCTGCCACAATCGGCGGGCTCGACATGCTCGTTGAGCAGGCCGCCGCGGCTTACCAGCAGTGGACCGACCGGGCGATGCCAAGGGAGGCGGTGTACCAGGCGTTGCGCGCCCGGCCGTAGTCGGCCATAGTCGACTCTTGGGGGCGCCGGCAGCGACAATTCTCCGCACTGCCTGCCCCCCGCACCGCCCCTGCGGCTCTTTTCTTTGCGGCTCCTTTACACCGGGCGGGAATCAACGACGGGGCCCTCGGCTATTCCGCGATGCTGACGGCCGTCATGTTTTCCTCACGGGCGGCGCTCCCTTTACGGCACTCGCATTTTTCCGGACACAGGCTCCTGTTCGCAGGCATCCCGGCATGTGGCAGCAGGCGTGGGCCTCCATTCGGGACTCGCTCCCCATCGCGCAGTGGGGCCCTGATTATACCACCACGATCCTCCGGCGCGACGCGACGGCCGGCCTCACGGTGGGGGCCATGCTGATTCCACAGGCCATGGCCTACGCCGTAATCGCGGGCATGCCGCCCATTTACGGCCTCTACGCCGGCCTCGTCCCGCTGCTTACGTATCCGCTGTTTGGGACGTCGCGGCAGCTGGCCATCGGGCCCGTCGCCATCGATATGCTGATTGTAGGTGCCGGCGTTGGTGCCCTCGCCCAGGGCGGCACGGAGCGGTACGCGGCCCTTGCGATTCTGCTAACGGCAATGGTGGGGGCGGTGCAGGTGCTCATGGGCGCCATGCGACTGGGCTTCGTTGCGAGCCTGCTCTCGCGACCGGTCATCGCGGGCCTTACCGCCGCCGCCTCCCTGATTATCGCCTTCAGCCAGCTTGGCAACCTGCTCGGCATTGAGCTAGGCCGCTCGCAGTACGTACACGTGCTGCTCTGGGACGCCGTCCGGCACGCCGGGCAGACGCACCCGCTGACGCTCGGCGTGGGGCTCGGGTGCATCGGCCTTCTCCTAGGCCTGTCGAAGTGGGCGCCCCGCGTGCCGGGCCCGCTGGTGGTTGTCGTGGGGGGAACGGCGGCAAGCTGGGGCTTCGGATTCGCCCAGCAGGGCGTGGCCGTCATCGGATCGGTACCAACGGGCCTCCCGAGCCCGGCCGTGTGGTCGGTGCGCCTCACGGATCTGAACGCGTTGTTTCCCGTGGCCGTGACCCTGGCGCTGGTGCAGTTCATGAAAGACGTGTCGCTGGGGCGCATTTTCGCGAAGCGGCACGGCTACAGCATCAACCCCAACCAGGAGCTCATCGGAATTGGGGCCGGCAACGTGGCCGGCAGCCTCTTTCAGGGAATTCCGGCCTCCGGCAGCTTCTCGCGCTCGGCGGTTAACGACCAGGCCGGCGCGGCCTCTCCGCTGGCCAATGCGTTTGCGGCCGGCGTCATTGCCCTGACGCTTCTGTTTCTCACGCCGCTCTTTTACTACCTCCCAATGCCGGTCCTGGCCGCGATCATCATCGTGTCCGGGATGGGACTCATCGACCTGCGCGAGTTGCGAAGCCTCTTCCGCGCCCGGCGTCGGGACGGGTACATTGCCCTGTTCACGGCCGGCTGCACCTTGTTTATCGGCATCCAGGAGGGCATTCTGCTCGGCATTGGGGCCTCCCTCGTCGCGGTCCTCTTCCGCATGAGTCGCCCAAACGTGGCGGAGCTGGGGCACGTGCCGGGCACGCGCCGCTTCCGCGACCTCGACCGGTTCGAGCAGGCCCTGCGGCTCGAAAACATCATGGTGCTGCGCGTGGACGCGGCCTTTTCGTTCGCCAATGCCGAGTACCTGCACACTTTCATCTTGGAGAAAAGCGCCCACGAGGGGCGCCCCGTCGAGCACGTGGTCATGGACGGAAGCAGCATCAACAGCCTCGACGCGACCGCCACCGACGCCCTTTTTTCCGTCGCGGAGCGGCTGGTGGAGGAAGACATTGAGCTGCATCTCGCAGGGCTCGTGGGGCCGGTTCGCGAAACGGTGCGGCGGGCGGGCCTCCACGCTCTTCTCGGCGAGGAGCACTTCCACCTCACCCCGTATCACGCGGTGGCCAGCATTCTGGAACGTGCCGACGCCGAAGATGGCACCAACCGCCTCGCGGAGTACCTCGACAAGACGGGCCCCGAGGAAAGAGCCCCCACCCCCAAAGCCACGTGAGCGACCCGCTGTGCCTCGCCCCTTTTTGCACCTCTCCCGTCCCTGCTCTTCTCCTCTTCGAAACAACTAGGGGGCTCTGGCATGGAGGCGCCTCCCATTCATCGGTGCCTCCCGGCCCATGAGCAACGATCAAGCCCCCCTCCTTCAGTCTGCCCTGGCCCTGCGGCGGCCCCTGTGGCTCGGGGAGATCGCGCTCTACGAGAATCACGTGTCGATCTCGGGCTGGCAGTGGTCTGGATCCGTCTGGCACTCCCTTCCCTTCCAAGACATCCGTCGGGTTGAAAAGTGGCCCGCCACGCACCGCGGGACGAACCTCGTCATTCGCCCCGCGGAGGCGCGCGACTACTACTGCCGGGTGGAGGAGGGCGTGTTCTTTTGGGTCAAAGAGTTTCGCGACGACGCGCGCACGGACCTTGCGCTGCAGTACTGACCGTGCGCTCTGGCACAGACCGCCCCGTGCCGCGCCACACGGCAGACGCCACTTCCACAATCAGGCCCCGCCTCCACAACCAGGCTCCTCCTAGTGTGGCAAACCGCTCGTACGCCCGGCGGGTGATGTTTGTGTGAGGGCGTTCCCAGCGGCGAACTCCGCCCAGGGCACTGCTTATGACCCTGTTGAGCCGGCGCGCACCTCTGCCTCTCTCTGGCGCGCTCGGGCTGCCTCCGCTCCTCTTCAGCACCCACTCCCCATGCACGCATGATCGATTCTCTCCCCGCAGATGCCCTGCGCCAGCGCTTCGATCCGTCCCGCTTCGACTTCGAGACGACCGACGACCTGCCGGCCGAGACGGAGGTGGTGGGGCAGGACCGCGCCGTGGAGGCGCTCAACTTTGGCATGAACGTCGACGCCGAGGGATACAACGTGTTTGCTCTCGGGCCCACCGGCACTGGGCGGCGCGAACTGGTGCAGCATCTTTTGGAGGCGCAGGCGGCCGACGAGGAGACGCCGCCGGACCTGTGCTACGTGAACAGCTTCGACGATGAACGCGAGCCGCGGGCCCTACAACTGCCCGCCGGCAGGGGCTGTGAGCTCAAAGAGGACGTAGACGCGTTGATTGAGGACCTACAAACGGCCCTCCCCGGCACGTTCGAGAGCGAGGAGTATCAGTCGCGCCGCGAGATGATCCAGGAAGAGGTGCGGGAGGGACAGGAAGCCGCCCTCGAGGACCTTCAGGAGCGCGCCCGCGAGGATGGCATTGCGCTCATCCGCACCCCACAGGGCTTTGTGTTCACCCCCATCCGCGATGGCGAGGTGATTCCTCCGGAGGAGGTGGAGTCGATGCCTGAGGAGGAGCGCGAGGCAGTGCAGGAAAAAATTGAGGATTACCAGGAGGAGCTTCAGCAGATTCTCCAGAAAGTGCCCGAGCACCAGCGCGAGGCACGCCGCCGCATCGAGGCGCTCAATGAGGAGATGGCCACCCTCGTCATCGACGATCTGCTGGAGGACCTGTACGACACGTACACCGACCTCGACGATGTCCTCGGGTTTTTGGAGAGCGTGCGGGCCGATCTCGTCGAGAACGTCGACTTCTTTGTCCAGGCCGCCCAGCAGGGCCAATCGCCTCAGCAGCAGGGCCCGGCCGCGATGATGCAGCAGCAGGGCCAGCAGGGCGGCGGTCAGCAGGGCCCCGCCCCCGACGGGGCCTTTTGGCGCCGCTACCGGGTCAACCTCATCGTCGACAACGAAGACACCGACGGCGCGCCCGTGGTGTACGAGGACAACCCCAACTACCAGAACCTCGTGGGGCAGGTGGAGCAGATTGCGCAGATGGGCGCGCTGGTCACCGACTTCAATCTGATTCGCAAGGGCGCGCTCCACGAGGCCAACGGCGGCTACCTGATTGTGGAGGCCCGGCAGCTGCTTACGCATCCCTACGCGTGGGAGGGCCTCAAGCGGGCACTCCGCAACGAAGAGATCCAGATCGAGTCGCCCGGGCAGGCGCTCGGCCTCATCCGCACGCTCACGCTGGAGCCGGAGGCCGTGCCGCTCGACGTCAAAATTGTGGTGGTGGGCGAACGGCTGGTCTACTACCTCCTCGATGCTCTCGACCCGGACATGGACCGCCTGTTCAAGGTCATGGCGGATTTCGACGACCAGATCGACCGGACGGAGGCGCAGGAAGATGCCTACACCGACCTCCTCGCCACCACCATCGACGACCGCGACCTGCAGCCCTTTGACCGTTCGGCCGTGGCCCGGGTGCTGGAGCACAGCCTCCGCCTGGTGAGCGACACGGAGAAGCTCAGCGCGCAGGTGGCCGACATCCGCGACCTAATGACCGAGGCCGACCACTGGGCCCAGGACGACGAGGCGACCACGGTCACCGACGCGCACGTGCAGCAGGCCATCGATGCGCAGGTGCGCCGTGCGGGACGCCTGCGGGACCGCGTGCACGAGTCCATCGAGCGCGAGAAGGTGTACATCGACACCGAGGGCACCACCATCGGCCAGATCAACGGCCTGTCGTATCTGGAGATGGGAGGCTTTAGCTTCGGAAAGCCCAACCGCATCACTGCGCGGGTGCGCCTTGGCGAGGGGGAGATTGTGGACATCGAGCGCGAGGCGGCCCTAGGCGGCCCCCTTCACTCGAAGGGCGTCCTCATCCTTGCGGGCTTCCTGGAGGGACGGTTCGCGCAGCAGTCTCCACTTTCCCTCTCGGCCCGCCTCGTGTTCGAGCAGTCGTACGGGGGCATCGACGGAGACAGCGCCTCCTCGGCCGAGCTCTACGCGCTGCTCTCGGCGCTCTCGGAGGTGCCCCTCAAGCAGACCCTGGCCGTGACCGGCTCGGTAAACCAGCGCGGGGTGGTGCAACCCATCGGCGGGGTGAACGAGAAAATCGAAGGCTTCTTCGACGTCTGCGCCGAACGAGGCCTGACTGGCGAGCAGGGCGTTTTGATTCCCGCCACCAACACCGACAACCTCATGCTGCGTCCCGACGTAGTGGAGGCCGTCCGCACGGGCGATTTTCACGTCTACCCCGTCGAAACGGTGGACCAGGGCATCGAGCTCCTGACGGGCGTGGAGGCGGGGACGCGCGACGAACAGGGGGCCTTCCCGGACGATACAATTAACGGTCGGGTGGAGGCCCGGCTCCACGAATTTGCCGACCGCCGGCGCCAGTTTGCGCTGACGGACGGCCAGGCCGACCACTCCGACGAGGTGTAACCGATGAACGATTCCCCGCCCCGCCTCATGCCCTCGATCGAGGTCCCGTCCTCTCCCCGCGTCTTCCGGCGCATTCTCGTGGCCTTCGACAACTCGCCCCACAGCCGCGCCGCGCTCCAGATGGCCGTGCGCCTCGCTGCGGACCTGGAGGCGGACCTGGAGGGCTTGTTCATTAAAGACCAGCAGTTGCTCCGCGCCGCGCAGCTTCCCTTCGTCGAGGAGGTGCGTGCGCACTCGGTGGCTCCCAAGCGCCTGAGCGACCGCCGCGTGCAACGCCAGCTGCGCCAACAAGCTGAGCGGGCCGAAGCAGCGGTGCACGAACTTGCCGAACGCACCGAGGTGCCGCACACCTTCCGCGTGGTGGAGGGCGACGTGACGCATGAACTGCTCCAGGCCGCGGACGACGCCGACCTGCTGGCCCTGGGCAAAACAAGCACGCAGAGCAGCCGGCGCCGCCTGGGGACCACGAGCCGGGCCCTCCTCGACAAATCGTCCACGTCCGTCCTGGTGCTGCGGCAGGCCCTTCGAGGCCGGCAGCCCCTCCTCACGTACTACGACGGCTCGGAAGCGGCTCGCTCGGCCCTGGAGGTAGTCGCGGGGCTCGCCACAAGCGGAGGCGGCCATCCGCTTACCGTCTTCCTCCCGCCCCTCGACGAGGCGACCACCCAGCGCCTGCAGGCCGAGGTGCACGACGAGTGCGGCGCACGCGTGCCCTCCCTCGACGTGCGGCCCCTGACCAGCACCGAGCGCGACCGGCTCGCGACGCTCGCCCGCCGGGAGGGCCCTAGCCTAGTCGTGATGCCCGAAAGCGCCGCCCCGCTAACGCACTCTCCCCTCCAGCGCTTCCTCTACGAACTGGACCGCCCCCTCCTTGTGGTCCGGTAGGCATGCTTTCTCGTCGCCGTCCACACTCCGTATCCTGTCCCGCCCCATGAGCTCAATCATCCGACTTTCGCTGCGCCCCGAGGCCGACGCCAAGGTCACGCCCGTGGAAGTGCTTCAAGACTTTGGAGACGTGACGGCCGGCTGGAGCTACCTCGATGAAGACTCGCGCCACTACGCCGAGCTAAAGGGCAGCCCCGGGGTCATTCTGCGTCATCGGGCCGACCCGTCCACCTACGTCGATCTCGGATTTGTGGAGACGGACGCCGGGCCCCACACCGTGGAGTTGGCCGTCCTGGATCGCCCCGGCGCCGAAGCGCCCCTCGCCCCGGAGAAGCGTCGCCGCCTCGTCGAATCGTTTTCCGAGGCCCTGCGCAGCTACCTGAGCCATCGCCCCGATCACGTCACGCTCCACCTCAACCGCGACGCAGCCGATTCGGCCTCGTCCTGAGCCTCCCCGCAGTCGCTGCGGCCTCAGGGGGTGCCGCTGGAGCAAAAAGCGGCAGGCTACGCCGCGGGCGTCTCTTCCGGCCAGCAAAACACAATGGGCACGTCGATGTCGGCACGGAGGCTCTCATCGACCGGGCAGTGACGGGCGGCACGCTCCAGGCGGGTGCGGATGGACGCGTCTAGCGCCACGGGCATGGTCACCTCTGTGCGAAGCGCGTCGATGCGCCGCGGATTCGACGCCATCTCCTTCTGGACAGAGATGGTCGTGCCCTCCAGGTCAAGCCCGTGCGTCTCGGCCTGGATGCCGAGGATGGTGGCGATGCAGGTGCCCAGGGCCGTGGCCACGAGATCGGTGGGTGAGAAAGAGCGCCCCTCCCCCCGATTGTCCTCCGGGGCGTCGGTGGTGAGGGTGATGCCGGACGGCACATGCGCGGCCGTGCACTGCAAGTCGCCGAGGTATTCGGTCTCAATCTGAACCATGACTCTGGGGGGGCAGGGGAGATGGGAAACAGGGGAGAACAGGACGCATCGTTGGACGCAAGCGCCCCGTGAACGAAGCAGTCCCACGTGCGATTCTTTTTCTCGGGCGCGGCTCCCCGTCGGGCCCACCGGCCGTCTTTACGGGCGCCAGCGCCGGTCGGTCAGTTCCCGCACGTCCGTTTCCGAGACCACCTTCCAGTACGGACTTCCCAGGTTTCCACTTTTCGTGCGGTTGAACGTAGCGCGCAGGAACAGGGCCTTGTCGCCCCCCGGGTCGCCCCCCGCAAACGAAAACCCGCCCCAGTGGAGCACCCAGTAGGCCGTCGTGGGGTCTACGCCAAACCGCCGCCCCACCCGGTCGGCCAGGTATTGGAAATCGTCCACCGTCGAGGGGCCTTGATTTTCGGCCAGTTCCCGCACGATGATGGTGTGGGTCTCCTCCTCGTCGGGCGGGCCGGGATAGACCTGCACCGCCGCGGTGCCGGTGCGGCTGTAGCTGCGCCAGGTGACGGTGGTGTCCACCTGCGGCTGGGCGCAAAGGGGAAGGGCAAAGAATCCGCCCACGAAGACGAGGAGCAGCACACGACGAGCGGCATACATGGCACAGAAGGGGGCAGGGAGCGGGGACGCCGTATAGACACGCAGGCCCCCTTCTTCATAACGTCCGGGCACGAAACAGCGCCCAGGCACAAGTGCCCAGGCCGCGCCGGCACCTGCGCCATTCAGGCCGTTTTGGCGGGGGCGGCCTACCAGGGAATGCGGCTTCGGTCACGAAAGAACTCCCCGCTCGGCCCCTCTTCGGGGAGCGTAGCGAGCCAGAGCCCCGTGTCGGCTCCCTCTTCCGGCGTTCGGGGCGCCTCTTCCCCGCCCATCCGCGTGTGCACCCAGCCCGGGCACATCGCGTTCGCCTTCACGTCCACCGTGGCCGGTATTGCGTCGTCGAGCGTCATGGTAAGGGCGTTCAGGGCCGCTTTCGACGCCGCATAGGCGGCGTGGCCGGAATCGAGCCCCTCCCCAAACGAGCCGGAGCCGGACGATACGTTCACCACGCGCCCGTAACCGCGCTCAATCATGCCCGGCACGAATGCCTTCACCAAAAGCCAGGGCCCGCGGGTGTTCACCGTCCAACTCTGGTCGAGCTGGTCGATGGTAGCCTCCAGCGCATCTCCCTCCGGGTAGACGCCTGCATTGTTGACGAGCACGTCCACCGTCACGTCGTCGGCCTCCAGGCGCTCTTTACACGCCCGGATGGAGGCCGTCTCAATGACATCAAGCTGCTCGACACGCACCGAGCCGCCGCGCTCTCGAATGGGGGAGGCGGCCTCTTCGCCATTCGTTTCGTCGCGGGAGCCAAGAATGACGTGCAAGCCGCGGTCGGCGAGGCCGTGGCACAGAGCGTGTCCAATGCCGCGGTTGCCACCCGTAACAAGGGCTGTTCGCGTAGCGTCCATACCGAAAAGAAGAGTTGTAGTGAAAGCATTCGCGTTTCTAGAGCCGGGGGCGCCGCGCCCCCGGCGCACCCACACGGGGTCTAGGGCTGCGGCTCTTTCGCAACGTCGAGCGAGGCCGTGTCGGGGCGCGGCGCAGCTTCGTCCCGCCGCTGCAGCGCCCGCAGTTCGGCGTAGCGCCCCCCGCGCGACAGCAGCTCGTCGTGCGAGCCGTGCTCCACGAGCCGCCCATCTTCGAGCACAAAAATGGTGTCGGCCCCTTCGATGGTACTTAGGCGGTGCGCGATGACGATAGACGTAAGACGGCCACCGCGCGCGAAAAGGCCGTCCAGCGCATCCTGGATCACCGCCTCTGACTCGCTGTCGAGATCAGACGTTGCCTCGTCGAGCAGCAGAAGTTGGGCGTCCTTCAAAATAGCCCGCGCAATGGCCACGCGCTGCTTCTGTCCGCCGGAAAGGCGCACGCCGCGCTCGCCGATTTCCGTGGTGTAGCCGTCGGGGAGCTTCTGTATGAATGTGTGCGCGTTCGCCATGCGCGCCGCCTGTTCTACCGCCTTGTCCTCCGCATCGGGGTCGGCGTAGCGGATGTTGCCGGCCACCGTGCCAGAAAAGAGCGTAGGCGACTGTGGCACCAGCGCAGTGCGCCGACGGAGCGCCTTGAGGGCAAACGACCGCACGTCCTGCCCATCGATGGTCACCCGTCCAGACTGCGGATCCCAAAACCGCGCCATCAAGCTGGCCGCCGTGCTCTTTCCCGCCCCGGACGACCCGACCAGCGCCGCCGTCTCGCCCGGCTCAATGCGGAGCGACAGGTCGCGCAGGGCCGGCTCCTCGGCACTAGGGTAGGTGAAGCGCACCTCTTCCAGGGCCACCGGCCCCACCGGCACCTCCTCCGTCGCGCCCCCGTCCTCGGGCGCCGTGTCCATCAGGTCCGAGAGCCGCTCCAGCGCCGCCATGCCTGCCTGCAGCTTGTCGTTGAAGAACATGACCGACTTGACCGGTCCCTGCAGCTGACGCTGGTACATGATGAAGGCCGTCAGCTCGCCAATCGTGAGACTGCCCTGCACCGCCAGCCAGCCGCCCACCACCAGCAGTGCGCCGAGGCCGTAGTTTGCCGTGATGTTGATGAGCCCTTCCATCGCCCCCACCTCCTTGCGGCGGTCCAGGTTCAGGTCCACGTACGCCTGATTCGTCTCACCGAACCGGTCGCGCTCCTGCTCCTCCCCGACGAAGGCCTTGACGACACGGATGTTGGAAATGGCCTCGGTGGAGGCGGCCGTCATGCGGGCCACCGTTTCGCGAATCTCGCGGGACGCGTTCCGCAGCGGCTCCTGGTAGTGGTACGTGATGGCCGCCAGCAGAGGCAGCACCACCAGGTTCACAAGCGCCAGCACCCAGTTCATCACTACGAGAATGCTCGCCACCACCCCGATGGCCACCAGCTGCCCCGAAAGACGCGAGGCCGCCGCCTGGATCATGCCCTCCAGCGCATTGGGGTCGTTCACCACCCGCGAGCTGAGCGAGCCGGACTGCTCTTCGGAAAAGCGGGAAACGGGAAGCTCTAAAAGATGGTCGTACGCGTCCATCCGGACGTCGCTTACCACCTGCTGCGTAAGGGCAAAGCTCCAGTACATGCCCCCGTACTCCACCCCCGCCCGGAACAGGTAGAACGCCGCGAAGGCCCCTCCAAACCACACAAACAGCGACACCTCCCCCGCCGGAATCACCACGTCGAACGCGTACCGCACGAACTGCGGCCCGGCCGCCGCCAGCGCTGCCGAGAAGCTGATGAGCAGCGCCAGCCCCACAACGCGGAGCTTGTAGGGCGCAAGCACGCCCCAGAGGCGCTTCAAAATGGCAAGGGTAGACTCTCGCTCGTCAGGGTTGGACATCGACGGTGCAGAACTAGCGGGACAGAACCCCTCACGGCCGCTGTGCTCCGCGGCCGGACGCGCAGGGGTAACGATTCAGGTACGCCACTGTGTGCACACCGATCCCCACGGGACTGTTTGGGAAAATCCGGGCCCAATTCGCGGATGCGAGGACGTGCCGATCGGTCGCGGAGCATGGCCGTGGGGCACACCCGCACGCCAAGGGCGCGTCTGCGCCGGCCCGGCCTGTGCTAATTCCGGGGCAGCATCTTGATCGGGCGCAGTTCGGTGAGCGCAGCCACGAAGAGGCACCGCGGCCACGATACCGATGCGGGCCCATCGGCGGCCTCGGGCGGGCGGTCGTACCGGTGGGTGGCCGCATCCAGGGCCGCTCGGCGCACCGACCGCTCCACGAGGTGACTGACCACGTGAGCGGGCGGCATCGCCGTCGCAGAGGCGGCGGACGCGGCACCGGGCAACTGCTGCTCAATAAACGATCGAAGCGAAAGGGCCGAAGGCGACATAGCGATGTGGGAGGTGTTCGACGGGCGCGAAAAAGGGGTGTAGAGAGAGACAGGGCGGCAGGCTGTGAGCACGCGGCTCACGTCTTACCAGAGGCGGCCTGCGCCGTCAGGACGTGTTGATGGTACGTGGCGTACGACCAGCCCCACAGAAACAGCGCCACCAGCGGCGGCACCACCGAGGTCAACGGATCGCCAACCGCCGTGTGCGCGACGATGGCCGAGACAAAGCTGATGCCGAAGCCGGCGTACGTCCATTCCTTCAGCGAGCGAGGCAGCGGCACGACCAGGGCCAGCGCCCCGAGCACCTTCGCCACGCCCAGTTGCACGCGGAAGTAGTCCGGGAAGCCCAGGCGCGCAAAGTTGGCCGCCATCGACTCGGCGGTGAAGTACAGGACGCCGGACGCCAGCATGAACAGGGCCAGGAGCCCCGTAGAGCCCCAGTAGAGATATTTTGTGGACATGGCTTCAGAGGCGGTCAAACAAGACAATCGGAAGAACGTGACGGGACCGGATCCTGCAGGGATCACGCGTTGTCGGCGATGGACGCGGAGGATTCCCACGTGCCCTCGAACACGAATTCCTCGAGTGGCATGCGCGAGCGGGGGCTCGTCTCAGCGTCTTGCTGCCCCTCCGGCAGCATGTCTGGGGCCCCCAGGTAGCCCACCGCGAGCCCCGCCATCGGCTCAAAATCGTCCGGTACGCCGTACGTCTCGCGGGCTTTCTCCTTGAGAATGCCGGCCATCTGGTGCACGTACAGGTTCATCGCCGTGGCCTGAAACGTAAGGGCCGCCGACGCGGCGCCGAGGTCGTGCGGGGCACAGCGGTTCGGCCGGTCGTTTTCCGAAAAGGTCTTTTTGTAGAACGACATCATGAGGACCGGGGCGTTCTGGGCCCATTTCTGGTTGAACTCGTTGAGGCAGTGCAGCAGGTCGTCGTAGCCCTCCGGGTCTTCGTGCCGCGCCGCCACCACGTAGCGCCAGGGCTGTTCGTTGTAGGACGACATGGCCCAGCGGGCCGCCTCCAGCATACGAGTGATCTTTTCCGGTTCGACGGGCCGGTCGGCAAACGCACGAGGGCTCCAGCGCTCCGCAAACAGGGAGAGGATGTCGTGATCGGGGGTCGCTGTCTTTTCGGCGGGGGATGATGTTGGAGTTTCCATGATCGGGCACGGGGCTGAAAGATGAAAGACGTAGCGAAGAGAATCAGCCTGTTTTGGATCGATTGTTTCAGAACTTCGAAGGTCTTTGCGGCCGCATTGTTTCGGGAGATCCAATTCGTAGGAGCACGCGAGCGGAGGCCTGCCGGGGCTCCGTGCGGACCGGCTACACCGCCTCTGGCGAACGGTCCGGCCCCGTGAGTCCACGGATTGTCTCGTCGACGATGTCGTCCACAACGGAGGACGGGGGGTTTGTTTTGGCCGTTAGGTGGAGGCCGTAGAAAGCATTGGTGAGGGAGCGTCCCAGGGCCTCGGGATCGCGGGTGGGCGCGATGGTGCCGGCTGCCTGTGCCTGTTCGACCGCCTCGCGAAACAACGCGCGCATCTCCTCGAACGTGTCCGCCGCCCGCGCCTCGGTGTCCGGGTCGCGGGGGGCGCACTCTACGGCCGCGTTTGCCACAAAGCACCCCCACTGGCGCTCCGTGGCCTGCGTCGCGACGGCCTCAAAGGCGTGCCGGATGCCCGCGATGGGGGTGGGCGCCTCGCGGAGATGCTGCTGCAGGGCGCACCGCCCCGCCCGGCGGTAGTGGTCGAGCGCCTCCAGGTAGAGATCATGCTTGCCGCCGAACGCGTTGTAGAGGCTGCTCCGGTTCAGGCCCAGGTGGTCCACCAGATCCTGCACGCTGGTGGCCTCGTAGCCCTGCCTCCAGAACAGGCGCATCGCCTCTTTAAGTTTCTTGTCACGGTCGAACGAAGCGGGGCGTGCCATGGGACTGAACGGTGGGCGGGAAAAAACAGCACGTATCTTATACCGGATTTCTGAAACGACCGTTTCAAACGAGACGGAGGTGCGTCGCGGCAGTGCGGATGCGGCGAATTTGGACGAGCGGCCCCGCGTTTCTATCTTTCAGAGGGCCCGGAGGGGCGAGGGGGGACGTTCCGCGGCCCGAGCTCGCCTCGCGTTTTTGTTCTCTGTTCCGTGCCGCCCGCCTCATGACCGTCACGCTCGACGACATCTGTGCTGCCCGCGATCGCCTCGACGACCGGTCGGTCGTGCGGCGCACCCCGGTCGACTCCAACCGGTCGCTGGCGGAGCGGGCCGGGGCGCGCGTCATTCTAAAAATGGAGCACTTGCAGCGCACGGGGTCGTTCAAGACGCGAGGTGCCTACAACAAACTCTCGCAGGTGTCGCCCGGGGCGGTGGAGCGCGTGGTGGCGGCCAGCGCGGGCAACCATGCGCAGGGCGTGGCACTGGCGGCGACCGAGGTGGGGCTGCCTTCCACCATCGTGATGCCCCGCAACGCCCCGCAGGCCAAGGTCGACGCCACCCGCGGCTACGGAGCGGACGTGGAGCTGGTGGGCGATGACTTTCAGGGCGCCATGCGCCACGCCAAGACGCTGGCCGCCCGCGAAGATGTGCTGTTCGTGCACGCCTACGACGATCCCGACATTGTGGCGGGGCAGGGCACCCTCGGGCTTGAAATTGCCGAGCAGGTGCCGCAGGCCGACACTGTGATCGTACCGATTGGGGGAGGGGGCCTGGCCGGCGGGGTGGGGACGGCGCTCGCCGGCATGGCGCCAGATGTGCGCGTGGTGGGCGTGCAGGCCGCCGGGGCCGCGGTCGTGCCCCAAAGCCTGGCCAAAGGCATACCGGTCCCCATCGACCATCCCAACACCATTGCCGACGGCATTGCGACGGGCAGCATTTCTGAGCTGACACTGCGCCTGATCGAGAAACATGTCGACACGGTCGTCACCGTCACCGATGGCGAAATTGCGACGGCCATTCTGCTGTTGCTGGAGCGGGCAAAGCAGCTGGTGGAAGGAGCGGGCGCCGCCCCTGTGGCTGCCCTCCTCTCCGACGATCTGGACGTGACCGGCGAAACGGTGGTGCCCCTCCTCTGCGGTGGCAACATCGACCCGGCGCGCCTCCAAGAAGTGCTCGACCACGCCATGACCGACCGCCTGCAACTGCTTCGCCTACGCGTCCGCATCGACGACCAGCCCGGCAAAATGGCCGACCTCTCTCAGCGCATCGCCGAGCAGGGCGTCAACATCCGGGAGGTACGTCACGAGCGCGCCGTAGACGGTCTGGACGTGGGCGAGGCCTACCTGGTCTTTGAGGTGATCACCAGCGGGCGCGGACAGGCCCAAAACGCCGTCGGTGCAATCGAGGACGGCGGCTACGAGGTCGAGCGCGTAAACTGAAGCCGGCGAGCCCCGGGGTGAACCTTGCCCCGAGGTTTCGGATTCAGAGTGGACAGGGGATCGTGCGGAGAGTGCAAGGCGCGCGCTGCCACGCCCCAACGGCCGCTGCGCACGTCCCCTCGCCTCCTGCTGCAGCCCACGATGCTTTCTCTTGCCCGCCCCACCGCCATGTCCCGCCACCTCCCCGAGGCCGTTCGCCGCCGCGTTGAGTATTTCGACGGGCAGACGTGCGCGGAGTGCGGGCGCACAATCGACGGCGACACGCTAACGAAGCACCTCGACCACCGCGAGGCGTTTGCCAAAGGCGGCGAGCACGCCGTCTTTAACCTCGACCCGCTTTGTCACGCATGCAATCAGGCGAAAGGGGCCGGAACGACCGAGCGTACTGAAGCGCTGCGGGCCCGCCACGAGCAGCAACACGCGGAGACTCGGGACTACTTCCAGGAGACCGACGCCCGCATTGTGGGCAACGAGCAGCTGCGGACGCCGCAGAAAGAAGGATACATCGCGCTCCGTGACTACTTCGCCGCGGAGGAGGGCGTCTCGCTTCCGGCCCTGGTGACCCTTCCTACCGGCTGCGGCAAGAGCGGCCTCCTCGCCTGCGCGCCGTTCGGCATCGCGGTGGGACGCGTGCTGGTGGTGGCGCCGAACCTCACGATCAAGGACGGGTTGGCCGAGGGCACCTTCAGCGGCACCGACAACTTCTACCACTTCTGTGACGTGCTTCCGCCGGATGCGCGTCTGCCCCGCGTGGTGGCGCTGGAGCGGGGCCGCGTCAACGAGGAGGACTGCCGCCGGGCGGACGTCGTCGTCACCAACGTGCAGCAGATGCAGGGGTGGCTGCCCCTCTTCCCGTCCGACTTCTTCGACATGATTGTGGTAGACGAGGCGCACCACGCCCCCGCCGACTCGTGGCAGAACATCAACGCGGCCTTTCCCGGCACGAAGAAACTCTACCTGACCGCCACCCCTTTCCGCAGCGACGAGCAGCCCATCCGCGCGGAGCCGGTCTACCGCTACCGCCTGGCCGACGCGATCAGTGCCGGGTACGTCAAAAACATCGTGCGGGTCGACGCGGTCGCGTCCGAGATGACGTTCACCGTGGAGGGGGAAGAGCGATCGTTCACCCGCGAAGAAATTTTGGACCTGCGGGAGGAGACCTGGTTCTCACGGGGCGTGGCGCTGTCGGACGTCTGCAACGAGACGATCGTGGACCGCAGCGTACAGCTCCTACAGGCCAAGACCCGACGCGGCACGGAGCGGCACCAAATCCTCGGTGCGGCCTGCTCCATCCGGCACGCCGAGCAGGTCGCCGCCCTGTACCAGAGCCGCGGCGTCGACGCCTCCTTCGTGGCGAGCCGCGGCATGACGGCCGAGGAGCGGGCGGACCGCCTCCGTGCCTACGAGCACGGCGACCTCGATGCCATGGTGCACGTCGGCATCCTGGGCGAGGGCTACGACAACCGCAACATCTCGATCGCCGCCCTCTTCCGCCCGTTCCGCTCGGTGGCCCCCTACACCCAGTTCGTGGGCCGCGCCCTCCGCGCACTCCCCGACGGCAATGACACCGACAATCTCGCCCACGTGGTGGCGCACGCCGGTCTCAACCAGGAGGGCCACTGGCAGTACTTCAAGCACGAAACGGAGGAGGCGCAGGTGCTCGCAGATCTGGATGCCTGGGCGCAATCCCACGCCGAGGCTGGAGCGGGCGACGTAGACGCGACCCCGTCGCAGAATCGCGACGAGAGCGACCCGGCGACGGTGACGAGCGAAGAGATCGAAGGCTTCGACGTGGATGCGTACCTGCCGGTGGAGGGCGCTGAAGCCGAGGAGGCTCAGGACGACCTTGCCACCATGGCGGAGGCCCTCAACCGCCTGCGCGAGAAGGGCCTCGACGTTCCGGACGCAGACGAGATTAAGCAGGAAATCGTGGAGCGCAACCAGCCCTTGGGCGACGAGGACCTGCCCCCTCCGCCCAACCGCCCGGCCCGCGAACGGCACGCCTACCGCAAAATTCTCAACCACGCCGTCCGCCGCGCCGCCGGCACCATCCTCCATCGCCTCGACCTGCCCGCGGACGATGCCCTGGTCGGCGTCGTGGGCCGGGGCGACGAGCAGAGCAACGTGGAGGTCGTGATTCGCATGCTGCACCGCCGCGTGAACGCCGCGGTGGGGCGCGACGACGAGACGGAGGGGCGCAACGCGTGGCCGCTGGCCGCGCTCAAAGATGCGAAGGAGGCAGCGCCCGAGGTCCGCGACGCGGTGCTCAACGAGATCGCCGCTGAGACGGAGACCGACGCAGATGAGCCCACGACCGATGGGCCTGCGCCCCCCTCCGGCCCGCCCGATGATGCGGACGAGAATGCTTCCTGGAGCGCCGACGATGTGGACTGGGGCGACCCGTTCTCGTCTTGAGTCCCCCCAACGTGCTCCCCCTTTTTCCCACTCTGTTCCGACATGGACGTTTTGGCATCCTCCCGCTGCACAGCCGCCGTCCTGCGCGCTCTTCTTCGGGCGGGGAGCGGGCGGGCCATCGCGGCGGTTCTTCTCGTAAGTGCCGTGTGGGCCTTCCCCACGGCCGCACAGGACGTGCGCCTGGGCCTTCGTCTCGGTCCCACCTTCGGATTTTTGAGCGATAGCGCGGTTCCGTTCAGTGGGGACACCCCCAACCTAAACGCGAACCCCCGCATCGACATCCACGCCGGAGCGTACGTGATCGTCCCCCTCACCGAACACATTGCGCTCCAGCCCGAAGTGCTGTACGTGCGGAAAGGCGGGCACTTCTCGCGCCCACTTGCCGAGAGCTACGCCGTCGAGCGATACCGACTGTCGTACCTGGAGGGAGCCGTGCTTGGGCGAGGCGAAACGGCCGGCCCCGGCCCGCTGTCGTTGCACGCCGTGGTGGGGCTCTCCCTCGACGCTGCGTTGGATGGACGGCTGCGACGGGCCCTCCGCACGGCGGCCGACGTACGCGAAGAGCGCATCGCCCTCGCAGAACGTGGCCGCCTGCGGCGGTGGGGGGCAGGTGTCGTTGTAGGGGTGGGCGCCGGCTATCCCGTTGGCTCCGGCGGCCGTCTCGCCTTCACCCTGCGGTACAATCCTGGCCTCGTCTCCGCATTCGAAGACGCAGCCTCCCCCGCCAAGACGTCCACAAGTGGGGCCGCATCCCAGTCACGCGGCAGTGCTTCTTTCTTTCCGAGCGGGCGGTCCCCCCTGCGACACGACGTCGTGACCGCGAGTCTCGCCTACACCTTCCCGGTGGGCCCGCTCTTCTGACTCGTCCCGCCTCGGATGATTTATCCCGTCTCGGTAGACGCCGGCTAGGCCGACGCCTCTGCAAACAGCGTGCGGCGCGCGTACGGCCCCGCCAGCGTCATGACCCGCCCTATCATCAGCGCCGTGATGCCCCACCAGACGCCCGAGAGCCCCCATCCCAGGGGGTTAACGAGCAAGAGCAGCCCCCCCGCCACCGCGGCCGTTCCAATCATGGCCTTGGCGAGGTACGGAAATTCCTCCGCCCCCATGTAAATGCCGTCCCCGACGAAGACGAGGCCGTTCAGGGGCTGCAGCACCACCACGAAAAGATACACGTCGCGCAAGGCACGCACCGTCGCCGGGTCGCTGCTAAAGAAGTGGGGCAGGACGGGACGGAGCGCCCAAAACCCAAGGCCAAGCGCGATGCCGACGGCCAGTCCCCACTGCAGCAGCCGGTTCGAGACGCGCCGTGCAGTCGCCTCGTCGTCTCGCCCCAGGTGCTTGGACACGAGCGCCTGCGCCGCCACCGCCAGCGCGTCGACCAGGAGGGCGAGAAAGGTCCAGAGCTGGGCCGCCACCTGGTGGGCCGCCACGGCCGTTACGCCCACCCGGGCCGCCGTGGCCGTGGCCAGCGTCATGGTGCCCACCAGCGACGCGGTACGCAGGAACAGATCGCGCCCCACCTTCAGAAACGGCCAGAGTGTGCGGAGGGCCGGGAGCCGCAGCGGAATGCCGAGTTCGTCCCGCCGGGTGTGGAGGAGCAAAACCAAAAACACGAGGGCGCCCCCCCACTGCCCGATGGCCGTGGCCGCTGCGGCCCCCGCGAGACCCCAATCGAACGCAAAGATAAAGAGGGGGTCCAGGCCACCGTTGATGACGTTGAACCCGAGCGTCACCACCATCGGCGTGCGCGTGTCCTGGTAGCCCCGGAACGCTCCCTGGCTGGCCGTAATCAGGAGCACTGCCGGCCCGGCCAGCGCTCGGATGCGCAGGTAGGTCAGGGCCGGCGCCATCAGTTCATCGCTGGCGCCCATGAGGGAGAGCACCGGGCGCGCAAAGGCCTGGAGGGCCACGAGCGCCACGATGCCCACCCCCACCGCCAGGGTAAGGGCCCGCGCCACCACCCGTCCCGCCTCGTCCCGGTTGTTCTCCCCCACCGCCCGCCCCACGCGCGGCGTGGTGCCGTACGCGAGAAAGTTGAAGATGACGAAGGTCATCGAAAAAAGCGACGTGTTCACCCCCAGCGCCGCAAGCGGCACCCGCCCCAGCTGCCCGACAAACGCCGTATCGACCAGCGACACGAGCGGCCCGGCGGCCAGCCCGGCGAGGGCCGGAACCGCCAGGTCCAGAATATCGCGGTCGTGCGGACTCGTCAGCGAGGCGTGCACGGCACCAGGCGGGGCGCAATTCGGGACTCAGACCGCCCTCCCCCACGAGTCCTGCCCGCGATAGATTCGCCCCCCACCGCACGGCCCAACGTCGACACCCGAAATTCATGGCCCCGCCCGCGGCCCTAACACATCGGACAGCGTGGGACCTGGACGAATGCCGTGTTCGATCCCGTGCAAAAAACCAGCGAATGGATTTCTCGGATCGGGATGATAATGTTTCGATAACAACAGCGCTCCGGACGTAGAGGTATTATTTACGCTCTTCGTATTTTTCGGGACTACTCTCCCTGACCACCGTGACCGCATCACAACTCGGGACGGATGGGCCAACGGTCCTCGTCGTGGACGACGAGGAAGACCTGCTGAGTCTTCTTGAGTACAACCTCGAACAGGAGGGCTTCGACGTTGCCCTTGCCCGAGACGGGGTGGACGCCATAGAGCAGACCCGGGCGCGCGAACCCGACCTCATCATTCTCGACATTATGATGCCGAAGATGGACGGCATGGAGGTGTGCGAAAAGTTGCGCAAGGACGCGCACCTGCGCACCATCCCAATCATGATGCTAACGGCCCGGAACGAAGAGGACGACAAAGTGGAGGGCCTCGACGTGGGGGCCGACATTTACCTCGGCAAGCCGGTGTCGGTCTCCGTCATTGTGAGTCAGGCGAAGGCCCTGTTGCGTAGCGCCCGCCGCTACGAGGACCCGCCTGACCAGATTGAGGTGCATAACCTGCGGGTGGATCGCGACCGGTACCTGGTGTACCAGGACGAGGGGGCGAAGGAGGAATCAGAGATGCGTCTTCCTCGCAAGGAGTTCGAACTGCTCTACTTTCTGGCCTCTCATCCTGGCCGGGTGTTTTCGCGTCAGGAAATTCTCGATGAGGTGTGGGGCCGCGACGTGTACGTGGTGGACCGCACCGTGGACGTGCACATCCGTAAGATCCGCGAAAAGATTGGCAGCGAGTACATCGAAACGGTGAAGGGGGTAGGCTACCGGATGAAGGAGTAGTAGAGTTTCCCGTTCGGCCTGGGAGGGCTTTCTCTTGGCCGGAACGAGCGTTATGATGGATGGCCCCTTATCCATTTTTCCCGCACGTACTCTTGTTCACAACCGCTTCCCACATGATGTCCTGTCTGCGGCCCACCGCCTCGCAGTGGCCCTCGTCTCGTCTTGCATCCGGCCTGGTCGGCCTTCTCGCTCTCGCCGTTGTGGTCGTCGGGTGCGGCGGAGGCACCACCGAGTCGGTGAGCGTGGATGGATCGAGCACCGTGTTTCCGCTCACGGAGGCCGTGGCCGAGGAGTTCATGGAAGACACGCAGGGGGCCCGCGTGAACGTGGGGGTGAGCGGCACCGGGGGCGGATTCTCCAAGTTCTTGCGGGGCGACATCGCCGTCAACGACGCCTCCCGCCCTATCTCGCCGGAGGAAATTGACAAGGCCGCCCAAAACGGGGTGGAGTACATTGAGATTCCCGTCGCGTACGACGGGCTGGCGGTGGTGGTACATCCCGAAAACGACTGGGTGGAATGCGTAACCGCGGGCGAGCTTGAAGAGCTGTGGGCCCCAAACAGCTCCATCGACCGATGGAGCCAGCTCCGCGACGATTTTCCGGACCGCCCCATCGACCTGTACGGGCCCGGCACGGCCAGCGGCACGTACGACTACTTCACCGAAGCCATCATGGGGGAGAGCGGCGCGAGTCGGTCCGACTTCACGGCCAGTGAAGACGACAACGTGCTCGTGCAGGGCATCAAGGGCACCGAGACATCGCTCGGGTACTTCGGGCTCGCCTACTACGAGAACAACGCAGGCGACTTGAAGGCCCTAGGCGTGGACCCGGACCAGCCCAACAGCGGGGCGCCCTGCGTAACGCCGAGCGCCGAGACCGTTCAGAACGGCACCTACCGGCCTCTCTCACGCCCGCTGTTCATTTACGTGAACCCCGCGAAGGTCACGCCCACCGTAGAGAAGTTCGTAGAGTTCTACCTCCAGAATGCAGGCGAACTGGCCAGCGACGTGGGCTACGTCGCCATGCCCGACGATGCGTACGATCTAGCCCTCGAGCGCTTCCAGTCCCGCACAACCGGAACCGTCTTCGGCGCCGAGGACGTGGACGTAACCGGTACCCGGGTAGAGCAGATGCTCCGGTCAGCCATGAGCGACACGGCGGCCTCCGACACCACGGCGGCTGAGTAAGCCCCCTTCGCCCGCGAGTATCCGATCAGGCTGAGTGCTCATGAGTGCTTCCCCTTCCCCAACCACCACGGCGGCCGACGACGCAACGCCCTCCTCCCGTCCGGCCGAAGACCTACGCCAACAGGTCTACGACAGTCCCAAAGAGCGGGCCATTAAGTACGTGCTCGGGGCGTGCGCCCTGGTCAGCGTGCTCACCACGCTGGGAATCGCCGCCGTCCTCATCGTCGAATCGATCCCGTTCTTCCAATCCGTCTCTTTCGCCGAGTTTTTCGGGGATACGCGGTGGACGCCGCAGTTCGCGGAGAAGCACTTCGGCATCTGGGCGCTGCTGAGCGGCACGCTGCTCGTCACCGTGATCTCGGCGGTGGTGGCCCTGCCAGTGGGCCTGGCCAGCGCCGTCTTCATTTCGGAGTACGCCTCCGAGTGGGTCCGCAAGGTTCTAAAGCCCGGCCTGGAGCTATTGGCGGGGGTGCCCACCGTGGTGTACGGCTACTTTGCGCTCACCTTCGTGACGCCCCTGCTGCAGGCCCTGATTCCGGGACTGGGCGTGTACAACGCGCTCAGCGGCGGCATCGTCGTCGGGATCATGATCATCCCGATGGTGGCTTCCCTCAGTGAGGATGCCCTGCGCGCCGTTCCCGACAGCCTGGGCGGCGCGGCCTACGCCCTGGGCGCCACCAAGTACGAGGCGGTGGTGCGGGTGAAGGTGCCGGCCGCCTTTGGCGGCATCATGGCGAGCTTCATCCTGGCCGTGAGCCGGGCCATCGGCGAGACCATGATCGTGACGCTGGCGGCCGGCGCCACTCCCAAGATGACCCTCGACCCCCGCGAGTCCATCCAGGCCATGACGGCGTTTATCGTGCAGGTAAGCAAGGGCGACACCCCGCAGGGCACCATCGAGTATCAGAGCATCTTTGCCGTGGGCCTTGTCCTGTTCTTGATTACCCTCGCAATGAACATTCTGGCCAACCGCATCACTCGCCGCTACCAGGAGCAGTACTAGCCGCGAGCGCCTCCACTCCGTTTCCTTCGTTCCTTTTCGAACCGCGTTCTTCGATCGCGATGGAGCCGTCCTCGAACGGGTCATTCAATCTTCGCCGCATGCGCCGCAAACGCGTGGGCCTTGTTCTGGCCGGCGTTCTCTTTCTGGCCACGATCTTCGGCATCGTCGTGCTGGTGACGCTTCTGGTCGACGTGGTAGCCACCTCCGTCCCCTGGCTCGACGGGCAGTTCATCGCGAGCCTGCCGTCCCGCACCCCCGGCGAGGCCGGCATCCAGTCGGCCCTCATTGGCAGCCTGTGGCTCATGGGCCTAACGGCCCTCATTTCGGTCCCCCTGGGCGTAGCGTCGGCCCTGTACCTGGAAGAGTATGCCCAGGACGGGTGGTTCCTCCGCCTCATCCAGGTCAACATCGCCAATCTGGCCGGCGTGCCCTCCGTGGTGTACGGCATCCTCGGCCTGGCCCTCTTCGTACGCTTTGCGGCCCTAGGGAACAGCCTCCTCTCCGGCGCCCTCACGCTGAGCCTGCTGATTCTGCCGATCATTATCATCAGCACCCAGGAGGCGCTTCGTAGCATTCCCAGCGGCATCCGCGAAAGTGCCTACGCCCTCGGGGCCACGCGCTGGCAGGTCATTTACAGCCACGTGCTTCCCATGGCCGCGCCGGGCATCATGACGGGCGTCATCCTGGCCCTCAGCCGCGCCATTGGCGAGACCGCCCCGCTCATCCTCGTCGGTGCACTTACCTTCGTCCCCTTCGTGCCACAGGGGGCGCTGGATCAGTTCACCGCGCTGCCGATTCAGATCTTCAACTGGACCGCCCGCCCGCAGGATGAGTTTCGGGGCCTCGCGGCCGCCGCCATCGTGGTGCTCATGATTCTGCTCTTCACCATGAACCTGACCGCCATCCTGTTGCGCAACTACTTCGAAGAACAGCGCGCCGGTGCGTAGTGGCACCGCCTCCCTCCCGCCCTGCCTGCACGCCTTCCTGTGCCCGCCATGCCCACAACCAACGAGCCTGCCGAGAACCCCCCCGCCGAAAACGCCCCTCCTACGCCGGCCTCTTCCAGCGAGCCCTCTCTCAACGAGCCCTCGTCCAACGGCCGTGCCGACACGCCGGTCTCCTCGGAGGAGCCGTCGGCCTCGGACCGCGCGGACGTTCCCTCCGAGCCTGCCATGGAGCCAAAGCTGAATATTGACGACCTTCATTTCTGGTACGGCGAAAACCATGCCCTCCAGGGAATTACGATGGACATCCAGCCCAACAAGGTGACGGCCCTCATCGGGCCCTCGGGCTGTGGAAAATCCACCCTGCTCCGGTGCCTTAACCGGATGAACGAGCTCATTCAAGGCACCACCATGGAGGGCACTGTGCTCGTGGACGGGCAAGACATTTACGACGAGGATGCCGACCCCGTGATGGTGCGGCGGCGAGTGGGGATGGTGTTTCAGAAACCGAACCCCTTTCCCAAAACGATCTACAAAAACGTGGCCTGGGGGGCCGAGATCAATGGTTACAACGGCGACCTCGATGTCCTCGTGGAGCGGTCGCTGCGCCAGGCGGCCCTGTGGGACGAGGTCAAGGACCGCCTGCACACCAGTGCGCTCGATCTGAGCGGCGGCCAGCAGCAGCGCCTGTGCATTGCGCGCACGCTGGCCGTGGAGCCGGACGTGGTGCTTATGGACGAGCCGGCCAGCGCCCTCGACCCCATTGCTACCTCGAAGGTGGAGGAGACGATCACGGAACTCAAAAAGGACTACACGATCGTGATCGTCACCCACAATATGCAGCAGGCCTCCCGCATCAGTGACGAGACGGCCTTTCTCTACATGGGCCGCCTCGTCGAAATGAACCCGACCGACCGGCTCTTCACGCGCCCCGAGAAGGACCGCACGGAGGCGTACGTGACGGGGCGCTTTGGATAGCCCGGGCCACTCTCCGCTTTCCTCAACCGTTTTTCGGCCATGCCGAACCGCTCGTCCCTGGATCAAGAACTGGTGTCCCTGCGCGGCCTCATCGCCGACATGGCCAACCGCGTCGACGAGCAGTTTGCCAACGCGATGAACGCCCTTCTGCAGGGCGATACGGAGCTCGCCGAACAGGTGGTGGACGGCGACGACGCCATCGACGCTCTCGAGCTACGAATCGACAAGCAATGCGAGCGCATCCTGGCCCTGCACTCTCCCGTGGCGGTGGACCTCCGCATGCTTATCATGGCGGTGAAGATCAACACCGACTTTGAGCGCATCGGGGATCACTGCCGCAACCTCTCGCGCAACGCCCGCCACCTGGCCAACGCTCCCGGCCTGCTTGCCGACACGCGCCTTCCAAAGATGGCGGACATGTCGCGCACGATGCTCCGCGAAGCGGAGATGGCGTTCCTCGAAAACGACCGGCTGAAGGCGCGCAAGGTCATCGCGCGCGACCTACAGGTAAACCGCCTGCACGAAGAGACCTTCGCAAAGCTCGTAAAGATGTGCCAGAGCGGGCACGAGCAGTCTGAGGTTATCGCACACCTGCTCACGGTAAGCAAGGCGCTGGAACGCATTTCCGACCACGCCAAAAACATCGCCCAGAGCATTGTCTTCATGGTGGAGGGACGCGACCTGCGCCACCGCGGCATTGATGGAGAGGCCAGTGCCTCCGCAGACCTTCCGCCAGTGGACGAGTCCTCTGGCTAAGTGGACGAGGCGGACGGTGGAGGCCCCATGCAGCCGCTTTGACGCGAAGCCGTCGCCTGCGAAGCGGGTGAG
>CAZFJR010000013.1:0-8120 GCA_964519235.1 uncultured Salinivenus sp.
GAGCCGTCGGGCCGCTTCTGCCCATCCCCCGCCCTACGATCCCCGACCCTGCGATTTCTGGCCTTACGACATGACCACGTGCTCGCGAAGCCGTTCGTCGGACAGGGAGAGGGAGCCGCCCTCCTTCGCCTTTGTGAAGAGGGTTTCGGAGCATACCGCGGTGCTCATCTCTTCGCACCAGCAGGCAAACTCGTAGCCCACGGCTTTGTGGTCGTCCCCGAAGGCCTCAAACTTGGCCATCCGGAGGCTTTCCTCGGGGGACTGGCCCACGCCCCAAACGATGCCCGTGGTGCTGTCGAACGTGACCCAGTGGGCGGGCGTCACCACGCGCTCAAAGTCGTCGAGGGCCGTCCCCACGGCCGCGTCGTCCCCCTCCACAACCCGGTAGGCGTCGCTGGAGGCCTCCTGGACGAGGTCGTTCGGCGCGACGCGTCCGTCGGTCTTTTCGACGTATCCGGTGGGTGGGGCGTCGGAGGTAGGATCGTGGTTGAGGGCAGAATCCAGGTCGGCGATGGCCATGGGAGGCGGGCGGGGTGTGGGCGAGACAGTGTAGAGATGCGCGGGCGGTTCGGAAACGGCTTCGGGAAAGCCACCGTCCACGCCCGTGGTTGATTCGCCCGGGGAAGCGAATGGAAGGCGACGCGGCCTCTTTGCACGACTTCGTTACGGATGCAGGCCCGCCGCCTTCGTTTCAGCCGCCTTCTAAAAACTCTCGCTCCAGGGTGCGGAGCTCGCGGAGGACCGTTTTGCGGTCGTCGGGCGCGTCCAAATCGAGCGTGCGCAGGTTGGTCGAGGCCGTGTGCACGTCCATCGCGGTGCCGTTGGAGGCGGTGGCGACGAGGCCGAGGCGCAGGGGCGACTGGGCGGGCGACTGGGCCTGGCGCACCCGCATCTCGCGGAGCGCGTCGGAGAGAGCCCGGAAAAGCCGCCGTGCCTCCGCCCCGTGGATGGACGCCGGAAGCGCGGTGTCGGTCAGGTCGACTGGGGCGCCGCCCGCTCCCTGAATGGGGTGGGACGAGCGGCGCCCGACGATGGCAAGGTGTGCGTTCATGAAAGACGGGGCGCAAGGAGCAAAAAAGCAAGGGGTACAAACCGGCGATGCGTTCCTCCTTCGTCTGCAGGCGACAGAGCGATAGCGGCCCAGGAGGGAGGGGAGCTAGCCAGTGGCGTCGAGCAGGGCGTCTACGTTGTCGCTGTAGCCACGGCTGGTCTTAAGCGGGGTGCCGCTGGCCATGCGCAGCTGGTACGTGCCGTGGTCGAGGGGACGGAGCTCCTCGATGTAGTCGGCATTGACGATGTAGGAGCGGTGCACGCGCAAGAAGCGGTCGGGGTCGAGTTCCTGCTCGAGCTGCTTCATGGTTTTGCGCACCAGGTGGGCCTCCTCCCCGTCGTGCAGCGCCACGTAGTCGCCCTCCGACTCAATCCACTGCACGTCTTCGGTGTCGACGAAGTAGATGCGGTTGCGGCTCCGGATGGTGAAACGCTCAATCCCGGCGTCGTCCTCGTCCTCCTCGGCGTACTCCCGAAGCACGCCCCGGAGCTGATCCCGGAGCGCCTCAGCGTCGGCGCGCTGCAACTGCCGGCGCGCCCGCTCGATGGCCTCCGCAAACCGCTCCTTCTCGATCGGTTTCAGGAGGTAGTCGAGGGCGTGGGCCTCGAAGGCATCGAGCGCATACTGGTCGTAGGCGGTCACGAAGATGGTGAGCGGCATGTTGTCCACGCCCACTTCGCGCACCACCTCCAGCCCGGTCATCTCCGGCATTTGCACGTCGAGAAAGACCAGGTCGGGCGCCTGCTCGTCGATCTGGCGGACGGCCTCGGGCCCGTCGGCGGCCTCGCCCACGACCGTCACGTCGTCGAGGGGCTCCACGAGCTGCTGCACCCCCGTACGGGCGAGGGGCTCGTCGTCGACAACAAGGGCACGAATGGACATGAGGGAAGCGGCTCGGTTGATGGGGGAGAACGCACGGAAGGAAGAAGGCGCAGGAGACGAGAGGGACGCAGGTGCAACCCTCAGGCCTGCGTCTCCGGGGCGGGCACCGCCGCCGCGTCGGGAGACGGGGTGGGAGCATCCTCGGAGCGGGCCGGGACCTGGAGGGTTACCCGCGCGCCGCCCTCTGCGGCAGTGCCCAGTTCGAACGTGTACGCGTCGCCGTACAGGGTGTCGAGGCGCTGCTTCGTGTTGGAGAGCCCCACCCCGTCGCCCTCCTCCAGCGCCGCCTCTCCGTTTCCGGAGAACCCTGGCCCGCTGTCCGCTACGGTGAGGGCGAGGCCTCGGCGCCCGTGCACCGTGGTGGGCCGGGCCGTTACGCGCACCACCCCGGCCTCGGCGTGCGGGGCCACGCCGTGGCGCACCGCGTTTTCCACGAGCGGCTGCAGCAGCAGGTACGGCACCGGCACTTCGCTGGTGTCCGGGTCCACGTCGATCTCCACCCGCAGGCGGTCGCCAAAGCGGATCTCTTCGATCTCCAGGTAGCGCTCCACCAGGTCGACCTCCTCGCGGAGCGGCACCATCTGCACGTCCGCCCCCCGGAAGGTGGCCCGCAGCAGGTCGCTCAGCAGCCGGAGCGTGCGGCCCGCCTTGCTCGTCTGGCCGCCCCGCACGAGGACGGTAATGGCATTGAGCGTGTTGAACAGAAAGTGGGGGTTTACCTGCATGCGCAGCGCCTGCAGCTGGGCCTTGGCGAGCTCGGACTGGAGCGCCTGGGCCTGGGCCTCTTGCTCCTGCGAGCGCAGGAAGTGCTCGTAGGCAAAGCAGAGCGCCGCCACGATGAAGTACGTAAAGTAGTCGGCGATGAAGCGCCGCACCAAAAAGACCGCCAGGCGCCCCCCCTCAAGGCCGTAGGGATCCACGGTCTGGAAGTCGAAGGAGGTGGTAAAGCTGGGGTAGATGCCCTGCCGCGTGAGCGGGGCGAGCGCAAAGAGGCCGCGCTCCACCGCCACGTGCAGGACGGCCACGGGCACGCCGAGCAGGAGCACCCACCCCACACCGCGCTTGAGGCCGGTCCGTACGTCGGCCCAGCGAAACAGGCGCAGCACCACGGGCAGCAGCAGGGCCCAGAGGTGCAGTCGGGCCCAGAGCCCTCCGGCAAAGACGACGAACGCAAACAGGAGGCGCCCCGCCAGTAGATCCCCCGGCGCCGCCCGAAACCACTCCACCAGCCACGGGCCGCCTCCCTCAATCGCGAGCAGCCCCACGACCAGCCCCACGGTGCCGTACTGCAGGTAGCGCCGCACGAACCGGCGAAGGGCGGACAGCTCCGAGGCGGCCATGACGGACCCCGACGAGTGAACAGACATCCTGCGCGCTGCGGCCCGGGCCGGCACGGCCCTGAGACCACGGCGCCCAGAACGCATCGAGCGTAGACGGCGGAGGGGGAGGGATTCGAACCCCCGGGGCCTCGCGGCCCGCCGGTTTTCAAGACCGGTGCATTCGACCAGGCTCTGCCACCCCTCCGGGGATAAACATGCGAGGTCCTTTCACACAGGCTTCGTGGGACGGGTTTCGAGACGGGCTTGAATTGGGCGTGGAGGGGCCGCTTTGCACTTTCATTGGGGTACCGTCCCTCTTCATCGGGGCATTGGCCCTGACAGAGACAACACGCCCCCCTTGCACCGTGTCAACCTTCAGTCCCCTGAGTCCTTCGATGGGGCGACTAGAAGCGGGATCATTTTTCATTTCCTCATTGCCCCATTGAGACGCTCTTTCAATACCTCAAGGGTGCGATTAGGAGCAGCTGCCTCTGGGATGGGGCCCTTGGCTGTATGCCTTTCAATACCTCAAGGGTGCGATTAGGAGCGCGTCGCGTCCCAGGTCTTTTCGCGGACCTGCTGCCTTTCAATACCTCAAGGGTGCGATTAGGAGCATAGACAAATTCATAGCCGCGCCACTGGTCCAGCTTTCAATACCTCAAGGGTGCGATTAGGAGTATCCCGTACCCGGGCCTTCTTTGATTTGCCAGGTCGTTTCAATACCTCAAGGGTGCGATTAGGAGCCTCCCTGTGCCGGCGAAAAATCGCCGTTGAGCGGCGCTCTGGGCCGGTGTCTTCGGTATCTGCGCTTTTTAATGTCGTCACTCATCGGTACTGTGTCAACCCCCGGAGGGCGACGCGATTCTGTATCTCGTTGGTGTGCACTGGCGTAGGCTACAATCGGTGGTGCGGGGGCCGGCTGCGGTGGGCCCCGGTGGGGCACACACAGGGAGGCCGACGCGACACGGGCGAGTTCTCGGGACGCGTCTTTGCGACACGCATCTTTGCGACATGTTGCGACATGCGTCCTCGCGTTACAACAGGCGTCCCCGTGTGCCTCGCTCCTTGCCCAGCGTCTCGCGGTCGCAGTACTGCTCGGCTCGCACGTTCCAGAATCGCACCGAGTCGTACTCGGGGTCCATGAGGGCCTCCGCCTCGGCTTTTAACGCCTCGTACTGCGCCTCGGTCAGCTCGCCCTCAAACACCGAGTTCTGCACCCACGTCAGGTACTTCCGAAAGACCTTGAGCATCGGCCCCACTCGGCTTTTGTGAACGTCGTACGTGGCAATGAAATACATACGTTCGTGCCGAAGGTCGCGTGTCGAGTTGCGGACTGTGGAAGGAAGAAGCGTGAACGGATGCACCGCAGCGCCTGGGGGCGGGTCGGACCGGGCCCGCCGGAATACACTCGCCGGAATCCGCCGGTGCCCTCACCACCACATCTCAAAGCCCTCGTACGGATCGGTCTCCGGATCGCAGAGGTGGCGGACGAGGCGGTACGCATCGAGCCGCACGAGCCGCTCGTAGCTGACTTTGCGGTCGAGGCGGCGGTGCTCGATGGTCTGGCGCAAGCGCTCGTCCCAATGCTCCACAAAGGTCCTGCGGCCACTCTCGGTGAGGTAGACGCCCCCGAGACGGTCCTCAAAGTCGGACGGCTGGATCTGGCGCGTCTTCACGAGCCGAAAAATGGCGCGATCCACCAGCAGGGGCTTAAAGACCTCCGCCAGGTCGAGCGCGAGAGAAAACCGGCGGTCGCCCGGGGCGTGCAGGTACGAGACCGTGGGGTCGAGCGCCGTGTGGTAGAGCTGCCGCAGCACCACGCTGTAGCAGAGGCTGTTGCCGAAGCTGATGAGGGCATTGAGCGGGTTGGAGGGCGGCTGGCGGCTGCGGCGCTCGAAGGGAAAGGCCTCTCCCGCCGGGCCTAGGAGGATGGGCCAGGTGCGGTAGTAGCGGCGCCGGGCCTGCCCCTCCAGCCCCATCAGCACATCGGGGGCGTCGGCGGCCCGGGCCTGTGTGCGGAGCGCTTCGATCTCCGCAATGGATGCCTCCACCGCCTCCCGCCCCTCATCGAGCCGCGGGGCGTAGTAGCGGAGTACCCGCCGGATGTTGGCGAGGGCCGCGTCGACAAAGGCACGGGCGAGCACAAGGCGGCGCTCTGGGGCATCGTGGTGCCGCACCTGCGCCACCGTAAGGCGCCCGCTCAGCAGGTGCTCCTTCGGGTAGATGGCCGCGGTGTAGTTGCCGTAGTAGTCGAAAAAGAACAGCGGCACGTGGTGCTGCGAAAGGAAGCTGATCAGCTTTGAGTTGACGTCAATCTCGCCGAAGCAGTAGATCGACTCGGCGTTCTCGACGGGAAAGGGCACCTTCTCGCCGGTGAGGGAGCCGCTGGGGGTGCCGTCGTCCTGCGCGTCGTTGGGCACAGGGGACGTGCCGTCGCCGCCCGCCGGGGGCACTTCGCCAATCGGCAGGCCGTCGCCCGGCACTTCGGCGGCGGGGGAACGGGCGTCGGTCGCCTTTTCGAGGCAGAGCGTGTTTTGCCGGCGGCAGAGGCGGCCGTTGCTGAAGAGGTAGTAGGGGCGTTTCATGACGCGGTGTAGGGTGTGCGGTTGGATGTGGCGAAACGGGCATCGGGCACGCATCCCTCACGAAACGGCGCCCTTCATCGTGTGCCTGCGGGCTTGCCCCGGATGGAGGCGTACAGGCCGACTGGGAGACGAGCGGTTGATGGGCGTCCGTTGCGGACGATCTGCCCGGCCCTTGCTTTCCTCTTCCCTGCCGTCATCCGTAGCAGAGCTCCTCAAAGGCACATGTGCGGCAGAAAGAGCGGGTGTCCAGGCGCGGGGGCGGCGTGTCTTGCTCGTGAAGACGGCACAGGGCAGCCACGATTTCTTGCAGCCGATCCGTGTGCGCGTCGGTGAGGGCGACCGAGTCCGTGCGGCGCTGGCGCGGGTAGTTGAGCTGGCCGCGAAAGGGGATGTCGTTGGGGCCGGTGACGTCGTTGAGCGCCAACAGCCACAGATAGAAGCGGAGCTGCCACCGGTGCGCGTCTTCCGCGGCGGCGCTCTTTTTGGTTTCGTGGAGCACGCCCGCGTCGAGCCGGGCCCAGTCGACCGTGCCCACCAGCGGGGTGCCGTCCGGGGGCTCGGCGGTCAGCCGGATGTTTTTGCGCTCCCGCTCGTAGCTGTTGGCGTCGATCTGCCGCCCCAGGGCAACGGCGGTCGACTCCTGCTCCATCCAGAGGCCGTTCATGGAAAGCCATGCCTTGCGGGGGCATAGCACGTAGTAGCCTACGAGCATGCCGCCCACCCGAAAAGAGGAGCGGGGCGGGACGGCGTCGGAATCGGATGACATAGCAGGGGAGGGCCGGGTCGTTGCGGAACGAAACAAGGCGGTGTGCCAGCACGCCCAGCACACGCGTCCGCAACATACGACCGACGATTTCGACCTCGGACACCCCGCGTCCGGGCATAGACGGGGAGCAGAAGAAGCCCTGCAGACCCCGGGTGCCCGCCCCACACCGTCCCGTCACTCCCCCTCACGCGCCCACCGCCGAAGACGACGATCGACTGCCTGTTCTCGAATCCGGTCCAAAAGCGCCTCCTCTTCGCGTTTCCGAATGGAGCCCCCCTCCGATGAGCTTTCAATACCTCAAGGGTGCGATTAGGAGGCGCCTTGCTTTCCGCATCGACCGGCTTGAAGTCCCTTTCAATACCTCAAGGGTGCGATTAGGAGCCGAATGGCGATACCGTAACGGGTGTGTCGGCATTCTTTCAATACCTCAAAGGTGCGATTAGGAGGATTAGCCGCACCGCCGAGGATGGCACCCTGGTGGGCCCTTTCAATACCTCAAGGGTGCGATTAAGAGCCTGACTACGTCGGTGAAAAATCGCCGTTGAGCGGCGCTGTGGGCTGGTGCCTTTGACGTTTGCGTTTCTTAATATCGTCACCCGTCGGTGCTGTGTCAACCCCCGGGGGGACGACGACATTCTCCAACGCCATGGGGGGCACCGACGTATGGAACGTAGTGCGGTGAGATCGGGCGCGGCCGACGCGTGCGCGGCGTTCCTGTCGGTGAGGGTGACGATACGAGCCCCGCACGCAGACGAGCATCCCGCAGACCGGCATTACGCAGACGGCGAGGCGATGCCCAGCTTTTCGAGCTGTTGGGGCTGGTCCGCCAGGGCCACGCGGGCGATGGTGCGGAAGTCGGCCATCCAGTCGTCGAGCGCATCGACCGCCTCGTCGCGCGCCGCCGTGGCGTCCTGGGCGTCGCCTTTTGCCTGCTCCTGCGTCGAGTTGGCGTCGGCCACGGCCTCCACCTGCGCCTGCGCCGCCGTCAGGTCTTCGGACGCAATCCCAAACTGCCCGAGCGCATCCTGCACGTCGGTGTCCGCCAGGGCATTGTCGTAGAACGTGCGCGCCTGGTCCGCCCAGCCGGGGATGGTGCGCTTGCGCCGGCCGCTCAGCTTTAGGCCTTCGGCCGCACCGCGATGCTCTTTCAGCGCCACCCGCGCCACCTGCAGGTGCTGCATGTACGTGGCATTCGCCTCCTCGTAGGCCTCGTTGAGGGCGTCGGTGGCCTCGTACTGGTCGCTGTATTCCGCCGCCATGGTTTGCTGCGCGTCCTGCGCGGCCTCCAGCAGCGTCTGCCCCTCCTGGAGCGTGGCCTCGTCGTAGCCAAAGGCCCCGAGGGCTTCGAGGAGCGACGCATCGGCCAGGGCATTGTCGAGGGCCGTTTCGGCCTCGGTCAACTGTTCGGGGATGGATTGATACGCCATGGGTCTGAATGGGAAGTGGATGAGTATGGGATCGATCGGGAGACGACAGACACGCAGGGTGCCCTTGTGCCGGGGAGTGCCCTTGTGCCG
>CAZFJR010000013.1:8220-31758 GCA_964519235.1 uncultured Salinivenus sp.
CGGCGCCCATTCGTACGAGCGGGGCACTCGTCTGTACGGGGCCCGGCCGTGCTCGTACGGGCACTGTCTTCCTTCGTACGCCCCCAGACCGCGCCGGTACGGGGGAGACCGGGGGCGTACCGCTGCTCTTCTCCGTCGTCCCCAAAGAGACCCCGGCCGTACGGGCACCGGCCTGGGTCGTACGGGTGCAGAGTTGAGTTGTACGGATTCAAAACCCATTTGTACGGGCCCAGCACTGGTTCGTACGGGCGTAGACCCCGTTCGTACAAGGATCGGCTCCGTTCGTACCGGGATGGGATGGGTCCGCATGGCAAGCGAGGAAAGGGGGCCAGGGGCTGTGCGTGGGGGGCTTGCATGCCGTTGCGCAGTGCTACAAGCAGCGATCTTGCGTAGACTGCTCGCGCTTTTGGTCGAGGATGAGACCGTCGATGGAGGAATATGCGAGTGAGCACCACGCCTCATCGGCCTTCTCCTCGTCGTCCGCCACATAGATGTCAACCTTCTCCAGGTGGGGCAAGTCAGGGCGTGCATCCCGGTTCTTCTGGTGAACCTGATAGGCCGGGACGGTGACCCCGTGCTCTTCTTCGAAGCCTCGGTACTCGGCGTAGGTCTCGAAGCGATCGGGAGGCGGCAGTGTGAGCACCGTTTCCTGCGGCGGGATGTCGCGGCTCGTCCACTCGTCGGTACGCCCGTTGTCCTCGTCCATCTCTTGGGCATTGACGATGAGCCAGTCGTTCTGCAGGTGCTGCCGCAAACGCTCTGCATTCTGTTCGATGCGCGGGGTAGATGGGGCAACGTCGTTAGGGGTACTATACAAGTCGTCCACCGCGTCGATGAAGTCTTGTGCCGAGTGCGGGCCGTATCGTAACCTCTCCCGTGTCTCCACGAGGGGGCGGCCGGGCATCCATTCGTTCTCATCCTGGTTGTATTCGCCGTACGGGGCCGGGTACAGCGCGCCGTCTTTGACGGGTGTCACCACATACAGCATGCCCGCCTCCATGCCTTCAAACCGGCCGAGCCGCCCGGCCCGCTGCGCCAGCCGATCGTACGGGCACAGGTCGCTCACCATCACCGGGGCACTGATATTCAGGCTCATCTCGCCGATCTGCGTGAGGACGGCCACCCCACTTGCACTCCCCTCCGTCCACGCTGCCTGCCCCAGCGCATCAATCAGTTCGGCCTCCTTCTCTTTCTTGTCGGGCTCGGTGAACCGAGAGTGGTACAGAACCGGCGTGATGCCACGATCGCAGAACCAGTCGTAATAGGCCAGCGCGCGCTTGACGGTATTGGCGTACACGATGGCTGTGGGCGTCTCGGCCTCAGCGATCTGCTGTAGAACCTCTTCCGCATCGAACGGTGCCTCCTCCTTCTCGCTCGGAATCTCGGCGCTCCCTGCGTCCTTGATCGTGCAACGCGTGCGGTCGAGGTCCGAGGTGTCTTCGGCCAGCGCGCCGATGCCGTAGAAATCCGTCGCCGCATCGGGTACCGTTGCGCTCATGACAAGCACCGGCACATCGAAATGGCGCAGGACGCGCAGCAGCACTCGCAGGTTGGCCTGCACGAACGGATCGTAGAAGTCGGCTTCGTCGACCACCACACAGCTGTTGCAGAGGTGATAAAAAATGCTGTGGTGATCCTCACGCGTACCGGTGAGCGCAATGCACAGGTGGTCGATTGTGCAGACCGTGACCGGCGTCGCCAACAGCCGCGCCATGCGGTGCATTTCCTGGGCGCGGTGCCTCTGTTCCGGGTCAACCTCCATCTCGTCTTGTTTGTAGCGGGCATACCACGCGCTGGAGTGGTACAGGCCCGTCTCGCTCACATTCTCGTCGACGTCGATGGAGAGCGAGTTCGACGTAAACCGCGTGGGCATGGCAATGACGCACCGGTCGGCCCGCCCCGAATCGATCTGATGCCGCGCCCACAGGAGCGATGCATCCGTCTTCCCGCTGCCAGTGGGGGCTCGGAGAATCGCCGCTGATTCGTCCCACACCTCTTGCACCGCCTCCTGCACGCCTCGTGGGCTGTCATACGGAAAGGTGTAGCTAAACTGAAGCTCTTCGGGATCGGGCACCCATTTGCTCTTCTCCTGGATGCTGGCGCGCGTATCGGCGAGCTGCAGGAGTGCGCGGACGCCCGCGATGCGGAAGCGCTCGTCGAGCGCTTTTTCCGTGAGGCGGTCCGGTGCATCGATGGTCCAGCGCTGCGCTTCCTGATAGAACTGCTTCCAAAGGGGCGCAAATTGCCCGCTGGCGTCGTCTTGCCAGCGGTGTTTGTGCCGGTATGATAGCTTGCCGTGGTGGGCGGCAATAGCCGCCTTTTCCGGCCCCGTCAACTCAATCCCCTTTTTGCGAGCCCAGTCCAACGAGGCCAGTTCGTGGCGGAGGTTGGCCGTGAGTAGATGCCCCCCGCCTTCCTCCATGGCATCCTTACGACAAGCCGTTTGCCACGTCGGGTGGCGTTTGCCCTGGTCATGGACCTCCGCCGCGTGCAGAAGCTGAGGGCGAAGCGCCTCCCCGGTCTGTGCCTCGTACTTCTCTTCCAGGAACGGGAACGCATCCAGCCAGCGCCGCGCCTGGTCGACCACGTGTTGCGTGTGGTCTTCCAGCGAGACGCCGCTGGTTTTGGCGAGAATCGTGCCCATGGAATTGGAGAACCTGACAGGGTATGGCGGGAGCGGACCAACTTCTAGCGTTCTGCCTGCTCCGCATAGCTCTCAAAGGGGACCGGCTCGGCACCCCCCGTCGGATCGAACAGCCCATCAATCTCGTCGAGGGCAGACTCGTACGCCTCATGGACGCTGTGACCGTCGGTCGTGGTGTCGTCCCCGAGAAAGTACGTGGCGTCCCGCGCGTCCAACTCGGCGATCAGGTTCTTCCGCTCCGCGTCTGTCATGTCGAAGTAGCGCGAGGCTTTGCGCGAGAGACGCGTATCGAGCACGATGAGCACCTTTTGCGGCTCCCCCGTGGTGGCGTTGCGCGCCTGATTGGCGTAGTCGGTCAGGAAACGGGTCCCCTCCAGGAAGAGGCGCACTCGGCGCTGGCGCTCGTCTTCGTCGACGTGCTTGACGTAGCGCGTCCTGACGTGGCGCTCGTCTTCGTACTCGAACGCCTTGCTCACCGAGAGCGCCGACACGTCGAGATGAAAGCTCATTTCCATGTCGTCATCCTGGCTGAACTCGTTCGTTGCGAGGGCCTGCTTCTGCTCCGACTCCTCGTTGGTGTTCTGCTTGATGCGGATGAGCAGATCGCGCCCCACCTCGCTGGGCTCGCTCGCCACGGCAAACGTGGCGCTCACTGGTGCCGTACGACGGCCGGAGTAGCTGCCCTGCGACGGATGCATGAACCCGCCCATGTCGGCGCGCAGGTCCCGTTCGATTTCATTGGTGGTGCCGTCCCCGTTGCTCACGTACGTGTCGCCGCGGTTGTCGTCCTCCAGGTTCAGTCGCTCGATGGCGCTGAAGAGGGCGTGTCGCTGCATCTGACCGGAAATGTAGACCCGACCGTCGGGGCGACGCTTGATGGAGGAGGCGTTGCCCAGCAGCTTTTCCCCACCGTTGGCGGTGTGGTTGGCCATGGGCGAGAGCAGCGTGACGGAAATGCCTTTGATGTCGTTCATGGATTTGGTCGTTGGTGTTGAGAGTAAAAAGAGTGGTGCTGACAGCCGGTGCGCGGATTTAGCTGTCGTCGGTCATGTAGCCGGTTTCGTCGGTTTCAACATCGGGGGTGTCCTCGTCGGAGCCGCCTGCGTCCCCATCGGACCGGAGCCGCATGTAGGCCAGGACGAGGTCCTTCGCCTCGTCGAATTCAATTTCACCGGTGTTCACGGCCTCGATAAAACGCTCGGCCTCCGGCGGCACGTCACGGTTGGCCTGTCGCCCGGCCATCACGTTGAGCTGGGCAAAGAGCGCGCTGGGGCGACGGGCGCTCAGTGCCGTACTTTCGAGCTGGGCAAGAGCACGGGCCTTCGCCTCGTAGAGATCACGCCCCGTGCCTCCATCCTCCTGCTCTTCATTTTCTGTGACTTCCTCTTTGGCAATGATGTAGGCGACCAAGTTGAGATAGGCGCCGTATGCGCGCGCCGATTGGACGATGTCGCGGTCGATCTGGTATTCGCTCATGATGAAGTCGGTGATGATCGGTTCGAAGACGAGGTCGTATTGAACGCGAAACGCAAGGAAGTCGCGAAACGCGGGCGTCGTGTAGAGCTGCAAAAAGCGGCTCGCCGTGCGGAAGAAATTCTTGCGGTTGTTGGTATAATCGCCTCTACTATTCCTCTCATTGTCATCTGGGTTATGGAAGCGGGCGCGGTACAGGCTTTCGATCACCCGCGGCAGATTGTGCTCCTGCGCCAGCCGGGCGGCGTGGTGGCCGATGTACTCCTGGCGCATCAGACTGCTATCGTAGCTGACGAGGTAGACCGGCTGTCCAGCCATCTGCTCAAGCATCTGAGCCACCGCCGTTTGCGTCTCAGCCAGCATATCGGCGCGTTTTCCCCACTGCCCTAGGGCGCCCATCAGGCCGACCGGGCCAAAGGCTGCACTGCGTGGCGCATCGGGATAGTTGCCGTCGAAGAGCGGCGGGCGTTTGCGGTCGCTGTTCTCCGGTCGCTCCAGCGTGAGGCCGCCTTCCTGTTCGGTATTCTGCATGTCGCGGAACAGCTGCACAAACCGGATCATGCCCTCCAGGTCGAGATCCGGGATCATCGCCTGGTTTTTGAAACCAACTTGCGCGGCGGGCTTTCGCGGCGTCAGAGCGGCCACCAGCGAGAACGTCGCTTCGAGCCGCGTTGACTTCGGATTTGAGAGAGACTGTGTTCCTTGGTTGAGCTTTGCCGTAAAGGGGGCAAAGGATCGCTTTAGTTTAGTCGATGAGAACGGGTCGATGCCTTCATCCACGTCCTCCAGAAAGCCTCGTGCCTCCTTGATGAGGTATCGGACGGGCCGATCGTCAATGACGACGTGGGGGGAAATGTAGTACCCATCCTCCACCTTCTGACCACTCGTTTCCAGTTCCTCGTTTGAGAGGTAGCGATAGCGGAGTGTGCGATCCTCATCGAGGTCATCGTGTGTATGGACCCGAAATCGGCTCAACGCCGCCTCGACGACAGGTCCCGCCATCTGAACGAGCGTCTTCGGATCTTCCAGGAGCAACTGCCAATCGTTCGTTTTCCCTTGCTCAACGAGTGTAACCGCAAGACCATACCGCGGGTACGGATGGTCAAAGAAGAGCACAGATTCTGTCTCCGATGTGAGATTCATGGCTGGTTGGGTGTTCATGATGAAATCACCTCCAACTGGGCCTCCACCCAGCCGTCGTTGTTGCCGAGATAGAGCGGAGCTGCCGGGTCATACAGAGCGGCTTCGATCTGGGACGCCAGCGTGGCCGTGGTTCGAATCCGATAGCGGTACGGCCCGTCCGGAATAACGTATTCGCGCTGCGTGGGGCTGGAGTAGTAGTACGGAAAGAACGGCTTCAACTCGTTTTGACGGACGGTCACGTCGCTGGGCAGATCGCCAAGCAGGTCTTCTGGGTCTGCCACAGAGGCGTCTTTTTTCCTTATTACGAACGACGCCTCGTGGTCGTCGTCTTTCAATCGATTGTATAGCGCCTCGACGCGGTAGTCGTTGGTGCGACTGCCTCCCTCAAAATCATCCTTGCGATGCACGTGCCGCGTCCAGAGATCGTCGAAGTGCGTTGTGTCGGGAAGAGCCGCCATCCCGAATTCGAGATGATGTTGAAGCAGGCTCACGTATCCGGACCCTGACTCCACATCCTCATCTCCGGTAATCCACGGTTCCTTTTTGAGCGGATGCCCTCGCCCCAGCTCGTCTTTCGCTGCCTGGCGCAAGTCGTCAAGAATGTCGCTGCGCACGTCTTCGGGAAAGTGCCAGCCCAGCGCATTTTCGAGCATGCCGTACAGCATGGCCTCCGTCGGGGCCGGTTGGCTCCGGTAATACGTGCCCGGTTGTGCCGTGGACATGGAGAGCGGCGCCAGGGCCTCAATCGTGAGCACCGCCGTCGTGTCCAGGTCGGGCGGTTCGAGGAAAAAGGAGAGGTTCATGTCAGTCATGTCAGGTGCAATTCGATTCGTTCAATGTCTATTCGCCCTCCATCGCCGCACGCCCAATGCGTCCCTCATCCCCCACCATCCAGTCAGCCCCCGCCCCAGTCCGCCGGGTTGCGGCGGATGTACCGCCGGGCCGCCCGCCAGTGCCGTTCGGTGTGGATGATGCGGTCGTGGTAATTGCGTTGCCACACCGGGGCGCCCGCCGTGCCACGGTGGGCGTTGATGCGCGTGGTCGCCGCCGATTTGAATCCGGCCACGAACGCCCCCAATGATTTCGGGGCCGGGCCCGTCGGGCGATCATCCCGCGATTCCCCGGCCGGGTCGGGTGCATCGGGCGCGTCGGAATCCCCGCGGGCGTCGGATTTTTTATCCAGCGTCGACCCGCCGGTCGACGCTGGTTTGTCGGATGGTGGGGTCGTTGATTCGTCCACCCCGCCGGTCGACGCGGTTTTGTCGGATGGCGGGGGCGTTGATTCGTCCGCCCCGCCGGTCGACGATGGATCGCGGTCGGATGATGTCGGGGAATCGGCCGGGGCGTCTGGGCCCGCCGCATCGTCCTCGGACGCATCCGTCGGGGCCCCCGTCCATGCCCGAAACGCCCGGTATCCCCGCGGGCAGGTGGGGGCCGCCACCGATGGGTCGGCGAACACCACAATCCCGTGCAGGTGATTGGGCATCACGACAAAAGCATCCAGGTGCACCCGGTCGCGGATCGCTTCGGAGCGGTACCATTCCTCCGCCACGATCGTGCCGAGGGCATTCACAAACATCCGCCCGCGCTCAACCGCCCCGAAGAGACACCGACGCCCCTCGGTACAGATCGTCACGAAGTAAGCGGCCGGCTGCGTGTAGTCCCATCCGTCTGTGCGACGGGAGGTGTGGTGCGTGGTGTATTGTTCGTACCGGGACGGCATGGGAACGCGAGGGTCCGATTCGGAGGAAGGTGCAGGCCGCCGGGGATCATTTCACCGCCCCAAACCCGCTTCCGGTCAACTCGCCCACGCCTACAGCCCAGGCGAACCGTACGGCAGCAGGTGGGCCCTCGACGATCACTGGGCACCAGCTGCCCCGGTGCTTGATCTCGTGGCCGTCCTTTTTGAGGGTGGCGAGCTTGGTGTGGGCGCCGCTGGACTCGCGGTCGAAGCGGACGCGCACCGCACCCAGGTCGACGTCCAGCCCAGCAGCCTTCATCTTGCCACGGAGGGTATGGGTGAGGGCGTCGTCGGCCCGCGCGTCGTCGTAGAGCAGGTACTCGCGGGTCCCATCCTCGCGGCGCCGACGGGCCAGGACCGGGGCGTCCACCGCGAAGCGGTATCCCCCCGAGAAGGACGGGGGCGTCTGTTGCTGGGCCTCCACGACCCGCATGCCGGCAAAGACGGACGGGGCGTGCAAGAGGCCTTCCAGGACCGTCTTCGCGGCTCCCTCCTCGTAGAAGCTGAGGCGCCAGCGGGCGCCGTCGGGAAACTGCAGGGCACCATCCGCCCCGCGGCCGCCGCTCAGCCAGCCCAGGCTGTAGAGCGAAGGGCCGTCGTGCAGGGCATTGTCCGGCCCCAGCCACTTGTGCAGCGTGCCGGTAAGCCAGTGGAGGTGATCAAAGGGAACGGGATCGGTGTTGGGAGAGAGGGTGAGATTGAGACGCATCGGGCGATCGGGAACTGGGGAGGGTAGAAATGGCGAATGGAACCAGCGAAGGTCAATGGCAAAACGAGGGCGTCACCCGGTGCAGGTGATGGTCGAGAGGAACTTGATGGGGGCGTGACATCCATCCATACGTTACAGGCGGGTCCAAGAAACACCTCCGTACAGACAGAGCGGGCGTGCGGCGTCCGGATGCCTGTTCGGGGTGCCTGTTCGGGGTGCCCGTTCAGCCGGAGTATTTCAGCCGGAGTATCGATCGGCCACCCTCTGTGCCTCCTCCGCAAGCTCTCTGGCGAGGTGGTCGGGCGCACGCACCGTCACCCGATCGCCCCAGGAACGAATCCAAGACTTCATGCCCTCCAGCCCGGCCACCTCGAAGGACACCACCAGCTGCCCGGTGTCTCGCTCTTCTTCGATCACCTGAGTGGGGTGGTAGTCCTTTTCCCGGAAGTAGCGAGACGCCTCCGCCTCCACGAGAATCCGCACCACTTCCGTCTCCCCGCCGAGGGCCCCGAATCGCTCTCGAAAGTACAGATCCGGGTCGAAATCGACCGGCGGATCGGCGGCCACCTCAGTGGTGCAAAGCTCAATCTCGCCGATGCGGCTCAGCGTAAAGTCGCGCAGCGCTTCGCGGTAGTGGCAGTAGGCCACACAGCGCCAGGAGCCCCCGGGCGCCGCCATGATGAGCGGGCTGACGGTTCGGCGGGGCGGGGCGTCGGAGGCATGCGCCGACGCGTACTCGATCCGGACGGGGCGATTCCGGTTGAGCGCCTCCACGAGCGTGTCGAACACCTCGTCCCGAAAGGTAGACGCCGCCGGCTCCGTCCCAAAGTGCCACTGCTCTCGAAGCCGGTTGAGCTCGTACGTTCCGCTGCCCCGGTCAAGCAGGTCGAGAAGACGCCCAAACCCCTGGGCGAGGGGCTCGGACAGCGGGGTGGCCGTGAGGGCGGCCCGCCCCGCCTCGGCTGCGACCACCAGGGCGAGGGCCTGCCGCTCGGTCAGCGAAACCGGCAGGTCCTGCACCGCCAGCTTGGAGGAGGGCAGGTAGTACTCCTTTTGGCCCCCCCGCCGCCGCTCTTGTACCGCCACCCCCGCAGCCTGAAGTTCATTCAAGAGCCGACGGGCGTGACGACGAGAATCGATGGGAAGATGGTGCGTGATCTCGGTCTGCGTTAGGGCGTGTCCCTCTCGCAAAAGGTCCAGAAGCTGCCCGCGGGTAGATCGGGGGTCAATCTCCATGGAGGCGTTGGGGATGGACATTCGGGGAGGCGAAGAGGACTTCCAACAAACAAACGGGAGGACGGCGACCGGACACCTCTCGTCCGGAGTGGGGTCCCCCCGTCCTGCGTCTCCTGGCCCTCCTTTTTGGAGGCGTGAATGGCCACCTTACGTTTGCAACATCAAGAGAGGTGCCAACAGGAAGAAATATAGCGCTCCGCCCCCCGGAGATCAATGCCGGGTACACACCAAAAAACCCACCGCCCCTGCCGGGACGATGGGCCGCAGTGCACACCGCAAATGTGTAGATGGACGTGTAAGTAGATGGGCGTGGATCAGTACACGGAGTCCCGCGCAACAGAGATGCACAGAGCAAGGGACATTCTACGATCAGCAGGCAGCCACCGAGCCTTGCTGGATCTCCCACGGACGTCCCACGTGCAGGGGGCGGAAAAGACATGGGGGCGGAAAAGACATGGGGGCGGAAAAGACATGGGGACGGCAGCGACGGGTCGCTTCTCCCCGTCGGCGCTCGGTGCCGCGGTGCGAAGGCCCGCGGGATGGGATTGCTCACGCCTCCACCCTACCTGGCTACGCTTCCACCTCGTCCGGGTCGAGCTCCTCCACCGGACGCACGTCCCACATCAGCATCGTTTCGATGTCCGCGTAGTCCTCCTCCACGGCCTCTTCGTCGTCGCCCCCGTAGTCGTTGACGAACTTGTAATCGCCGTAGGTGGAGCGCTGGAACGGCGGGAGGTGGTGCCACTCCGCGCCCTGTCGGTCCACGAAGTGATCGGGGTAGGGGCTTTCGACGTCGTAGCTGGGGTGGTAGGAGTGGTACGTCTTGCGCGCCTCGTGAATGGCGGCGCGGCGGGCCCCCGCCTTGGTCTGGCTCTCGCCCTCGACGCTGAAGGGGGAGATTTCAATCTTGGCCGTGATGAAGCCGTCGTCGTTCTCGTAGTACGTCGGCCGCATCACCTCAAAGTCGCTCGGCTCGGGATATGCACTACTTTCGTCGGCCATGGGGCAAAGGGATCAGAATGAGCAGTACGCGTGTCAGCTGCGGGCGACCGCCTGTGGGTTGATGATTATGGAGTGGCGATCGTGACGTGTACGACACGCACGCGACGAGGATTCCGCGCCGTTCCACGTCCGACTGCCCTCGTCTAGAATTCGAACGACAATGCCCACCACGCAGGCTACCGAACAGGAGACGCCCGAACATGCTGTTATTGTTCAATGCCGAGAGCATTCCTCTCGTGCACGACTGTGGATTGACTGTGGATAACTTTCGGGCGGGCGGGTTTGCTGCCTGTCGCTTGGCACAATAACGGTATCAACAGGGGGGAGAGGGCGGTCATTTCGGCTTCAGACGCCTGAAAATGGATTTCTGTTATTTTTTGAGACCGAAGACCCGTGTGGGCAGAATGTGGATAACGTGTGAGGGATGGGCACACGGGGCCGTCACTCCGTCCGTGTTTTCCGCGTCGTCTGCCCGTGAGGGGTTGCGGGGCCGGCGGGAATATCCGTTATTTTTTGCCCGCTCCCTCCAGTAGCAGGACGGTGTTCTTGTGCCCAAGGCCAAGGCGGTCTGTGCACTTTGCTCCGAAATGTTCGGAACGAGGTGCGAGGCAGGGCCGGAGGTCATCCCATAGTGATGCGCCGCGCGGCGGCACTCGAACGGCTCCGCGCTCGAACTACCGGGCGGGCCCGTCTGTAGAAGCGCTTCCACACACCATTCGATCCAGTTCCCGTAGCGCCTTTTCCCACTGCGCCCACGGGCCTCCACCGTTTCTACGAAACGACCCTTTCAACTCATGAGCGATCCGGTATCCGGCATTCACCACGTTACGGCCTACGCCCACGACCCGCAGGAGAACCTCGACTTTTACACGGGGGTTCTTGGACTTCGCCTCGTCAAGCAGACCGTTCTGTTCAACAACCCCTCGGAGGCCTTCACGGGCCCCACCATGTACCATTTCTACTACGCCGACGAGACGGGCACGCCCGGCACCGTCCTCACCTTCAAGCCGCACCACAGCATCCAGCAGGGCCAGGTGGGCCGGGGACAGGCCACGGCAACCGCGTTCACCATCCCGGAGGGCGCGGTGGACTACTGGGTGGATCGGCTCGGCGACGCAGACGCCGCCACGCTCTATTCCACAACCGAGCGCTTCGGGCGCACCGTCATCCCGTTCCAGGACCACGACGGCCAGCCCCTGGAGCTCATCACGGGCACGTCCGACATCGATCCGTGGGACGACGGCCCCGTGCCGGCCGAACATGCCGTGCGCGGCTTCCACGGCGTTACCATTCACCCCCACAACGGACAGCTCACCGCCGACGTGCTGGAGCTGATGGGCTACGAGCAGGTCGACCACGAGCCCACGCCCCAGGACGGCGACTGGACGCGCTTCCGCGTGCCCGGCCCAGAGCACGGGCAGTTTATCGACCTGTACAACGAGCCCAACATGCACGAGGGACGATGGGGCTGCGGCACAGTACACCACGTGGCGTTCCGCGTCGCGGACGATGAGCACCAGAGGGCCGTTCGCCAGCGGCTCCGCGATGCCGGCCACGACGTGACGACGATGAAGGACCGCAACTACTTCCACTCGGTCTACTTCCGCGAGCCCAACGGGGTGAACTTCGAGATCGCGACCGACCCGCCGGGCTTTCTCCACGACGAGCCCGCCGACCAGCTCGGCACGAAGCTGATGCTGCCGCCCTTCTTGCAGGACCGGCGGGAGGAGGTGGAGGCGCAGCTCGCCGATATTTCTGTGTAGAGGGTCCTACGCGGATCGTCTTTTCTGGCCGCATGGCTTTTCTCGCTGTGTAACGCCCCCGTTTCTTTCGCCGGGACCGCCCTTTCCTGGGACTGCTCCCACGCAGGGCGGGGGCACTCAAAAACGCCCAGGGCTCGAGTCAGCACCGGGCCTCTGGGCGTTTCTGTATGTAGCTCTGTACGTAGAAATTCCGTGTGGAGCACTCAGAGCCTGTACTCGAAAAAAACGGAAGGGCACTCCAGAAGCACTTCTTCGCTACGCTCAGGGCGCTGCAAATGGCCCTGCACGCCGCTTTCGGCGTTCCGCACAAAAGCACTTGCTTTGCAGCGCTGCATTGCCGATACGCTGTATCGCCTGCTTCGCGTGCCCTGGAAGCGACGCGCAGTGCTCATTTTCGCCTGACTTCCTTCGATTGAATACGGGCTCTCAAACTGCACGGGCATGACCTTCGGCACTCGCCCCCCAGGAGCACTCGTTTCCTGCGGTCGCTCCCGCTCCCGGCGCTGCGACTTCGTGGATCTCGCTCAAAACAGCTTCTGCGTTCGCCCGGCAGCACCGCTACAGGGACTCATTCAGGGGATATTTTAAGTGTTACCCGCTTGTATATACTCATCCCTGCGGTAGCAGCTTCCACGGGCTCCGGCTCCATGTGCCCCGCGGCCCGTGCGTGTGGTCGGCAACACCTCGGGAAGCGTCAAAACATCGCGGGGCGTCTCCGATTCAATGTTCGCAACTGATTGCCGAGTAGCAGTCCGCCGTACAAAACCGTTCGGTCACTAGTGTTCGCGGTTCAGCTTCGGCCGTTGCAGTTTCGATCATTGCAGTTTCGACCACTGCCGCGTCCTGCTTTCGTCAGGACCAGGCGTCTCCTTCTCCACACAAGGTTTTCCTCAACATGGACGAGTTAGAAGGCCCGGGGCCCGAGTTTATCGCGGCCACCTCGATCGCGCAGCTCGCACCGCTTCTTCTCGACGCCGCCGAGGACGCGGACAAGCTCGGGAGCGACCCTGAACACGTCGCCGTGGCCGAAGAGACCGTTCGCGCATTTCTGAAGCGACAGGACCCCGACCTCGACCGGTCGGTGGCTACGGTGACCCGGGTGGAGGACGGGGTAGAAATCGAGTACGAGGACCGCACCGTCACCATCACGTTCGAGGGCGGATAGGGCCTCGCTCCGAACGGGTTAGGGCCGAACGGGCTAGGGCTTGCGGAGGCGAAAGTCCCCGCTAAAAGTGTCGAGTTCGATGCGCGGGCCGCCTTCTCCGGCCACTCGGCGTCCGTCGTCGGACCGGAGTGCAAATGCCGAGTCGAGCTCTCCGAACGCATCGTCCTCCCCCACGAGCTCGAACGCGGCCTCGGCCGGGAGGGTAAGCTCTACGTCGCCGGAGAAGGTCTCGAAGCGACTGTTGCCTGTGAGGGTCGCCATCCGGAGCCGCACATCGCCGGAGAAGGTCTCAAGCTGAACACGGCCGCGGAGATCCTCGCCCTCGATTTCGCCGGAGAAGGTTTCGAGGTTGAGCGGGCCGTCTATGTCCCGGAGCACAATGGTGGAGGAGAACGTTTCGAGCGATGCTTTGCTCCGGAGGCCTTCCACCGTCACCTCCGAGCTGAAGTCATCGAGGGTCAGGCCCGCGGTGCGGGGCATCTTCAGGGTAATGTGGACGGCGGGCTGGTCGATGTTCCCGATCTTGATGAGGCCCAGGAACTTCTGGCTGTCTTTCACTTCGTCGTAGTCTACCTCAACGGCGAAGCGGCGGGGCTCGGCCTCAATGCGAAGGGCCGTCTTATCCACGAGGTCTTGGTCGTCCCCCTCAATGCGAGCCTCCATCTCCACGCGGTCCTGGTCCCAGCCCGTAATGCGGACGCTGCCAGTGAAGGTGTCCATCTCCACGTGCCCATCTGGGGCAAGCGTCGCGGAACGGGTCACCGTGCGGGTGGGCTGGGCCGAGGCGGGGGCCAACGCCCCCCCTAGCGCTGCGAGCACAAACAGGAGAACGGCGGGGTGGGCGTATCGCATGGGAACAGCGAGTGGTGAACGGGTCTGCGCGTAAGGGACTGTAGCAGACAGGCCCGTCCCCGAATCGGTTGCACCCTCTCGCTTCGCCGCGGAGGCCCGCGGACATGCGGCGCGTTCTGCGGCGCCGGCGCACCTTTCGTCTTCGCGTCTTTTCTTCCCTGCGTTTATCCTTCGCGCGTCTCCACGGTCCCAATCGTGTACCCCTGAATCTCGCTGGTCCGGAAACGAAACACCGACCCGCCGAGGTCAATGGCCTCCGCTCCGGTCATGACTTCCTGCACGGAAACGTGGACAAACGCTTCGTCGTCGGGCGCCCCCACCTCGTCGAGCATGGCAGAGATCATGCTGCCCATTGCCTGCACCGCGTCGTTTGCGCCGTCGGTTTGCTCTTCAGCCATCTCGACCATGCGCGTCGTGTCGGCCTCGAAGGTGTCTTGGGCCACGATGTGACCGGTAACCATGTTGCCACTGACCACGAGGGTGACCGGGCAGGCGGCCTGCTCCTCGTTGGCGGCGCGGCTTAGTGCTTGAATTCCGGGATCGGTCATGGACTCGTCGTAGGGTTATTGCAAAGAAGAGCGCTAGAGGCGGGCGACCACGGGGGCCGCGTGCCGTGTTCGTAATCTACGGGGACGCAGGGGCGACGGCAACCGTCTGCAGACAATCTCGCGTTGAATATTGGGGCTGTTGGCAGGGGATGCGTGGAAAGGAGCACGCACGCAGGCGGGCGATGGCTCAGGGGAATCGCACCAAACGTCTGCTTGGTTCCAAAGAACCTCCAATCGCCTGTTTTCGGGCACTTGGGGCAAAATGCACTTACTCTCGTCGCTCCGAGCCCTGTGCTGAACTTGATTTAGTATTGATGTACTTCGTCAGCACCGCACGGGCATGACCTTCGGCCCTCGCCCCCCAGGAGCACTCGTTCCCTGCGGTCGCTCTCGCTCTCAGCGCTTCGCTCTTGTGGAGCCCATTCATCCGGCCGATGTCGACTCCTTCGCAGGGGTGGATCGGCTCTGAGTCAAGCTCGGAGCGGCGATGTAGGGCGTTGCGTAGTTGATGCGATTGCTGTGGGCGGCGGCTGGGCTTCTTGATGTTGCCACGGGCAGTGATTATCGTTCGTAATCCCAAATTTGGCGGGGGCATACAGAAGCGCCCCGTAAGCAACGGAGACCGTTTCCGTCCTGCGATTGGGGGCCGCCGATGGCGCGGCGCATCTCCTCTTCCTTGCCCGACGCACACGGCCCCACGGCCGCGCTACTCGGCGTGACGGACTGCGTCGGTGCGGCAGGGTTTTTGCCACGTCACGGTTTGCGTCCCGGTGCCCAGAGCGCCCCGTTTGCAAAGACGCTGCGCGGCGCCGCCCGCGAGGATCCCTTCGCCGCAGGCGGCACGATGATGCGTCGAGTGCCCGCACGCCTGCACTCGGAACGCACCCGCCCTCACAGACAGCCTGGCACTCAACGGCCTGGCACTCATAGGCACTCGCAACAGCCCGTGTGCGCGGCCCGCCGACGCCAACGCAAGGCAGCGGATGCGACACGTCCCGATTCTTTTCGCTGCGCAGTAAGCGGGCTCCTCCCAGCGTCGCTCCCCCTGGCCCTGACGCAGACCGGCCCCGCAAGCGGCCTTCTCGCCCCACCGGGCCGCCCGCGCCCCTACGCCAATGCTTGCCTCTTCGGACCGCCCGCGCCTCAGATGACCCCTGGCTTGTGATGGATGACGCCGCCGAACGTGCCTGGGAGAAGTGCCTCGCCATCGTACAGGACAACGTGAGCGCACGGGGCTACAAAACCTGGTTCGAGCCCCTAGAGGCGCAGTCTCTGGAGGAGGAGGACGGCCTGCGAAAGCTCACCGTCCAGCTGCCGAGCCGATTCTACTACGAGTGGCTGGAGGAGCACTACTTTTCTCTGCTCCGCAAAACCGTCACGCGGGTACTGGGGCCGAAGGGGCGGCTGTTTTACGACGTGGTCATCGAGCAGAACGACCCGGACAACCCGGACCAGGGCGCCTCCATGCAACTTCCCGCCCGCCTTTCGGGGGGCGAATCGTCCCCCTCTTCGCCGGCCGACGACGAGTCATCTTCGTCCTCCCCCGACGCTCCTGCGTCCTCGGGGCCCGCCTCCCCGTCGTCGTCCTCTGCCGACGCCTCTCCTCCTGAGGAGGCGCCCTCTTCGGAGGAACGCCAGGCCCCGGACGGGCCCCCATCGCACGACGGCTCCACCGGGCCGGGCCGAGACGACACAGCAAGTGACCCGCCGGTGCAGAATCCCTTCGCCATCCCAGGCCTCAAAGACACCGAGATCGACAGCCAGCTGAACAACGGATACACCTTCGACCGATTCATCAAGGGGGAGTGCAACCAGCTGGCACGCAGCGCGGCGCGGTCCATTGCCTCCGAGCCGGGGGGAACGAGCTTCAACCCGTTTCTCGTCTACGGCGGGGTCGGCCTCGGCAAAACCCACCTGATCCAGGCCATCGGAAACCACGTGTCGGCCCACCAGGCCTCCGAGGCCGTCCTGTACGTCTCCAGCGAGCGGTTCACCACCGAGTTTGTCCAGTCCATTCAGCGCAACCGGGTGGGCGAGTTTTCGCGGTTCTACCGGCAGGTGGACCTGCTCATCGTGGACGACGTGCAGTTTTTTAGCGGGAAGGAAAAAACCCAGGAAGAGTTCTTCCACATCTTCAACGCCCTGCGCCAGGCGGGCAAACAGATCGTGCTGTCGGCCGACCGTCCGCCGCGGGCCATCGACGGGCTGGAAGAGCGGCTGCTCTCGCGCTTTCAGTGGGGCCTGAGTGCCGACCTCAAGCCGCCGGGCCTCGACACGCGCATCGCCATCCTTCAGCGCAAGGCGGAGGACGACGGCATCGAGCTCGACGACGAAATTATCGAGTTTATCGCCCGCCGGATCGAAAGCAACATCCGGGAACTGGAAGGGGCGCTCATTCGGCTGCTTGCTCACGCCACCCTCCACCAGCGCGACATTACGCTCGATCTTGCCCGCGAAGTCCTGAGCGACCTCGTGCAGGAGCAGCAGGCCACCCTTACGATCGAAGACATCCAGCGCATCGTGGGCGAACACACGGGCGTTTCCGAGGACCAGATGCGGGGCGAGACCCGAAAGCGCGAGATCGTGCGAGCCCGGCAGGTGGCCATGTACTTCGCGAAGAAGCACACGCAGCACTCCCTCAAGTCCATCGGTCTTCACTTTGGGGGACGGGACCATTCCACCGTGATCCACGCCAACAACACCGTCGACGAACGGCGGGAGAACAACGAACGCTTCCGGCAGACCGTCAATGAGATTGCCCAAAAAATCGAGCGGCACGGCCAATAGCGCCACGGTGCAGCCCTCGGCCCGAATCTTCGCCCCCGCCTCCTCGTAAAGCTTGTGTATCAATCCGCGGGTCTGTTTATTCCAGTGCGGGGCTTCTCGAATTTCGACCGTTTCTTTCCGCAACGCGCCGATCACCATGAAATTTACCGCCTCAAGCGCCGATCTTCTCGAGGCGCTCAACACCGTCAAAGGCGCCGTTCCGTCGAAGAGCACCATGCCCATCCTGGAGTGCATTCTCTTCGAGCGCGACGGGGACACGCTGCGGCTGAGCGCCACCGACCTCGAAATCTCGATTATTCAGACGGTGCCCGTTCAGTTTGAAACGAACGGCACCCCCGAGCGCACCCCCATCGCGGTGCCGGCACAGCGGCTGATCGACACCCTGCGCGCGCTCCCGGACCTGCCGATTGTGTTCACCGCGGACAGCGACTTCGAGATCCGCATGGAGACCGACCAGGGCCACTACAAGATGGTGGGCCACGACGGGTCGGACTACCCAGAGCTGCCGGAGCTGGAAGAAGAGCACGAGATCAACGTGGAAGGCGGCCTGCTGGGCCGGACGATTGACAAGACCGCCTTCGCGGTAAGCCAGGACGCCCTACGCCCCGCCATGATGGGCGTATACTTCCAGGTCGGGGGCGACAATACCTCCGTGGTCGCGACCGACGGCCACCGCCTCGTGAAGCTCACCCTGCCGGAGCTGCGGGCCGATACGGACGTCGACTTCATCGTTCCTGAGAAGGCCACGAAGCTCGCAGGCCGGGTTGTGGAGGACGATGAGATTTGTACCATCCGAGTAGACGAGGGGCACGTGAGCTTCGAGTTTGGCAACTCGCGGGTGCTCGCCCGTCTCATCGACGAGACGTACCCGAACTACCAGTCCGTTATTCCAGACGGCAACGACCGCCGCCTCGTGGTGAATCGAGAAGACATGCTCAACGCCGTGAAGCGCGTGGGGCTCTATTCCTCCAGCATGACCAACCAGATCCGGCTGGACATTACGGCCGATACGGTGACCATCTCGGCGGAGGACGTGGAGCGCTCTAGCGAGGCCGAAGAAACGATTCACTGCGACTACGACAGCGAGCCGATGGAGATCGGCTTCAATTCGGAATACCTCACCGAGGTGCTCGGCAACGTCGACTGCGACGAGGTGCTCTTTGAGCTGAGTTCTCCGAACCGTGCCGGCATCGTCCTTCCTCAGGATTCGTCCGACGAGGCTCCGGAAGAGGACATTCTCATGCTCATCATGCCGGTGATGCTCAACACCTACGCCTAGGCGTTTGCCCCATCGGGGCGGCCCCCCACCTGCGTTCAGCCCCTCTTTTCAGAAGTCCGACAGGACCCAGCGACCGAGGCGGTCTCCGAAGTCGCGGTGTCCTCAGACGGGCCAGGAGCAACGAACCAAGGGAAGCAAGGGCGGTGAGCGGTTCCGCCCCTGCTGCATCTCGTGCCCTCCACGTTCAGACGTGACGCCTGGACGACTGGGGCCTACCGGGAGTCCGGGTCGTACTCCTGCTGGAGCGCCTTCAGGATTTTGTACGCCTCGTTGGCGCGTCGCCCTTCCGCCTGCCCCCCCTCCCGCACAACAGCCTTGAAGTGGCTGCGGGCCACGGCGACGTCCTCCTGGGCCAGGGCAATCTTGCCCAGGTAAAAATGGGCTTCTTGAGCCAGAAATGTACGGGGCGGCACCTCGTCCAGCACGCGACGGAACAGGCGCTGGGCCCGCCCGAGGCGATCGGCATCGTAGCGGGGAAACAGCCCGAGTGTAGATGTGCGCGCAGTCCGCAGGGCCGACAGGGCTGCCAGGTACTGGGCGTCCACCGAAACCGTGTCGGAGACGGCCGGAGAGGCGCCGCGCGTGCTCGCCTCAGGGTAGCTTTCCACAACCTGATTGCTGACTGTCACCGTGGCGAGCCGGTCGAGGGTCGACTGGCTGGCGTAGCTTGCTCCGTAGAGCCCCACGTACCCCACCAGCAGAACCAACGCCACGGCTCCGCCCCACCGCAAAAGTCTCGAGAGATCCAGCACACCGTCCAGCCCCGGGGAGACATCATCGGCCGCTCGTGCTGTCGAGCCGTCTTCCCTCGACGTCGCGCCTTCCGGGGCGGGCGTTTCGTCGAGGGTGTGTCCGGTGAGAGACTCGAAGTGTGCCACCGGGTCAACGGCCGCCTCGGCGCTCTCCAAACGACGGAGGGCGGCGTCTGCTCGGCGACGAAGCGCAGCACTCTCGTCGAGACGCGCCTCCAGCCTGGCCAGGACCTCCTGCAGCTCGGCCGGCACATCTTCCGGGTGGAGATGGTGGACCGCCACGTAGGTCGCAACGAGAGCGTCCGACGGACGATCGCCGTCGGACGGAAGCTCGCCATCTACACCCGCAGAGATGCCCTCGAGGGAGCGAACGTCCTGCAACAGAGGCGCCCACTCCGGATTCGATTCGACGTGGGCCTCAACCTCTCGCTGTTCTCCGACGGAGAGGTGCGGGTAAGAGAGAATTTTTTCTTCGATATCTTCCATCACCAAAAAAGTGAGCGGTTGTGTACGACAATCACTCGTGCACGCTCGCTTCGGGGTTGGCAAGGAGCGAGAGAGGTGTGGGGACGCAGCGGCGGTCCCCATAGGTAGCCTCAGGGCCCATTACCCACCCTGAGCGGCCGGTAGGGATTGTCGAAGGGCCCTGTGCAGATGTGTACTGGAATTGTAAGACACATCGACTCGGTCACTGTAACGTTCTACATCTGCATTTAATATTCGAAGCTTCCCCCTCCTTCTTACAGGTTGGACTGTTCCACATACTCCCGGAGGCGGTCGTCGGTGCGGAGCTTCTTCATGGCCTTGTGCTTGTACGTGCGAACGGTCGCGACGGGCTTGTTTAGGGCCTCGCTGATCTCGTCAAACTCTTGGTGCTCAAGAAAATACAACCGGGCCGGCTCTTGGAGATATTCGGGCAGCCGCTCAATGGCCTCCGCGAACGCCTCACGTACAAACCCGATGTCTGCGGTAGGCCGCTTGGCTTCGGCGCGCAGCGTGGGACCGTTTTCCTTCTCAATCGACTCCGAGAACCGATTGCGACGGGCATAGTTGAGCAGCGTGTTTTTGCAGACCACACTCACCCAGTTGGCGTACCGGGACGGGTCGCGGACGCTGTCGCGGTGTTTTTGCACTTTCTGGTAGGCACGCGTGGTCAGCTCGTCGGCATCGGAGGCGTTCTCGAAGGTTCCTCTCGCCGACTTCGACAGAAAATAGCGACAGACGTAGCAGTATGTCCAGAGGTCCACTACGCGCTTGGCCGCCTGGGCGTTGTCTTGGGTCCATCGCCGAAAAGCATCGTTGGCCGCACTGGTATCGTCGACCGGAAACGGAAGACGATCGATAACAGTCCGAAGCTGGGAAGAGGACGTCGGCATGTGCTCATTGAGCAGAAGTAGAGAAAGCCCCTGAAAGAATACCTCCCTAAAGGAAATACTTTTGTGACGCTTCGAATAGTTTCAGAAGGGTAATGGCCGGGACATCAGAGATCAATCGCATCTCCGGAGAATTCTTTATTTTCTCTATTTTCCCCCGTCGAGAGACGCAGAGAGACAGTGTAGTCCCCTGGACACCGGGCTTGGGAGCCGGGCGCACAAACTTTTGTCCTCGTCCGGGGTTTAACAGGCACGCGATTCACTGATCGGCCTTCCGTACGGTTCATGCGCATTCTGCATCCTTCTGCTCTCGCTTTCCGCTGCTCTCCCGCGGCTACGGCTCTGGTGCTGGCGGCCCTCGTCCTGTGGACAGGCCTCCGGCCGACGGAGGGGTACGCTCAGCGCGCGAACCGCACGCCGGAAGAGATCAAGAACGTCGGTGTGGACCAAAAGCTCGGGGCGACGATTCCGAAGTCGCTTTCGTTTCGCAACGAAGCGGGGGAGAGGGTGCGGCTCGGTCAATACTTCGATGGGTCTACACCGGTGATGCTGACGATGAATTACCACCGGTGCCCGCAGCTGTGTCGCATTCAACTCCAAAAGTTTGCCAAGGCGATCGGTGGACTTTCGTGGACGGCGGGGGAGAAGTTCGAGGTGATTACCGTCGACATTAACCCCGCGGAGGGCCCCGCCATGGCGCGCAAAGCCCAGGAGCGCTACGCGACGGCCCTGGAGGAACCGAAAGAGACGACGGATGGCTGGCACTTTTTGACCGGCGAGCGGGCCGCCATTCAGGCCCTGGCCGACTCGGTGGGCATCCGGTACAAGGCGCTCCCGAACAAGACGGAGCAGTTTGCCCACCCCGCGGCCATTGTGTTTCTGAGCGGGTCCGGCACCATCACGCGCTACTTCACGACGCTGGCGCCTGCCTCGGGCAACCTGCGCACGGCCCTCGTTGAGGCGTCAAACGGAACGGTGGGCACCATCATCGACAAGGCCTTTCTGGCCTGCGCGCGGTTCGACCCCGACTCCAACTCGTATTCTGCCAGCGCCTTCAAAATCATGCGGTACGGGTCCATCTTCATGGCGCTCCTGATGGGAGCCGCGCTCTTTGTGTTTTGGCGCCGCGAGAAGCAGCAGCTCGAAACCGCCCACGAGGAGGGCATTGACGCCATGCTCAGCGAGCGCACGTGAGCGCAACGCGTGGCTGCACGGCGGCGGCCCTCTGCGCCCGGCCCGTGCCCCCTGTCTCCACCTTCTGTCTTATTCGCCCTCGCCCTCGTTCTCTCCTGGTTCGGTGAGGCCAGTGAGCCTTCGGCTGGCGCGCCAGAGTCGCGTTTCCGTCTTCTCGTCGTAGGCCTCCGGAGACGGGTTTACGATTTCGGTTTCCTTGAAGTACTGCCCCGTTACGTCCGCTACCTCCGGCGAAGCCGCAAGGTAGACGACGCTGCGCGCCCCTTCGTCCGGGCGCTTGTACAGCCATGAAAACAGCCGTGCGAGGCGGGACATCCATCCGGAGCCGCGCCAGATATTGGTGTTCACGATGCCCGGATGCACGGCGTTCACCAGCACGCCTGCGTCCTGCAGGCGGCGAGACAGCTCGTGGGTGAACAGGATGTTGGCCAACTTGGACTGCGCGTAGGCCTGCAGCGGGTTGTAGCCGGCCTCGGCGTTGAGGTCGTCGAAGTGGATGCTGGCCCCGCGGTGCGCCTCTGAGCTCACGTTGATAATGCGGGATTCGCCCACGCGCCCGGCCGTGTCGCGGAGACGGGGCAGGACCAGGTGGGTAAGCAAGAAGGGGGCGAGGTGGTTGATGGCAAAGGTGGCCTCGATGCCGTCGACCGTCTCCTGGCGCGTATCGAGAAACACGCCTGCGTTGTTCACGAGCACATCGAGCCGGTCGTAGTCTGCCCGGATCGTCTCGCCGAGATGGTACACTTCCTCTTGCACCGCCAAATCGGCGATGCAGAGGTCCACGGTGTCGGCCCGGCTGGGATGCGCCAGTTCCGCCGCGGCCTGGATCTCGGCCTGCGCGTCTCGTCCCCGCCGCTCGTCGCGACACACCATGACGACCCGCGCCCCAAGGCGGGCCAGTTCTGTGGCCGTGGCCTTCCCAATGCCCGAGTTGGCACCAGTCACCACGCACACCGTATCGCTCATGTCGTTCAGATCCGAGCGGGGGTTCTCCATAGCACCTCATCACATTCGGCGATCGGGGGCCCCTGCACGGGTGCGCCGACCTAAGGACAGCGGGCCGCAGCAGGACCGTCACACCGTGAGCGTGAGCGCGCTCCGGAGGGCGTCTACGTTTTGCTCAATTGACTGCGTGCCCCCGAACACGGCACTGCCGGCCACCAGCACCTCGGCCCCGGCCCGCACCAGCTCCAGCGCGTTTTCGGGCCCGACCCCGCCGTCCACCTCCACGTGCGCATCCGAGCCCAGCGCATTGAGCTGCCGGCGCACCCGCTGTACCTTGGCCGTCGACTCCGGAATGAACGCCTGCCCGCTGAAGCCTGGGTTCACCGACATCACGAGCACGAGGTCCACGAACGGCAAAATGCCGTCGAGGTGGCCCAGGGGCGTGGCAGGATTCAGTGCAACACCGACCTCGCAGCCGGCCGCCCGGATCTGCTGTGCCACGCGATGGAGATGGGGACATGCTTCAACGTGAACGGTGAGCGTATCGGCCCCGGCGTCCGCAAAGGCCTCGATGTACTGCTCCGGGTTCTCGATCATGAGGTGGACGTCGAGCGCGGCTTCGTGCTCGTCGGCCACGGGGCGGAGGGCACGCACCACGCCGGGACCAATGGTCAGGTTGGGGACGAAGTGACCGTCCATAACGTCGACGTGCAGCCACTCGGGGCCGGCGCGGAGGGCCTCGTCGGCACAGGCCGCGTACCGCCCGGCGTCGGACGCGATGATGGAGGGGGCAAGCGTGGGCATATCGACAGGTGGGGACATGGAAGGGGGGCGTCGGCGGGAAGGAACATTGCTTAGAATAAAAGATCCACTCTGGTGAACCAAAAGGAGATCCGCAATCTTTCGGTGAAAGGGCCTTTACGCCTTTGCTC
>CAZFJR010000013.1:31858-34695 GCA_964519235.1 uncultured Salinivenus sp.
TGAACCAAAAGGAGATCCGCAATCTTTCGGTGAAAGGGCCTTTACGCCTTTGCTCCTATCCCCACGCCTCTGCCCTCATCGTTCCCGCTTCCGGCGCACCTCTAGAAACAACCCCCTACGGGCAAAGTAGGGGCATGCCCTGGCCCTGTATCGCCACGGCGGCCCCTGAACGATCAACTCACTGTCCGCGCCCTGCCCATGCCCGTCCGCGACGCCGACCGCGAGAACATCACCGCCCGCCTCAGTCGTATCGAAGGCCAGGTCCGTGGTCTGAAGCGCATGGTGGAGGACGATCGCTACTGTGGTGACATTCTCGACCAGATTCACTCTGTGCAGCAGGCCCTCAAATCTGTAGGGCGGGCCATCACCCGAAACCACCTGGAGACGTGTGTGACAGACGCGATCCGCTCGGGCGACGAGTCGGCCGCCCAGGAGAGCTACGACGAGATCATGGGCCTGCTCGAAAAGGAATTGTAGCGGAAAAGAATTGTAGCGGACCTGTACTGCGGCACCGACTTGCGGCACCGTGCTCCTGTCTCGCCGGGGCCGTCCGCTTCGTGCTGCGTGCAGCCCATCGCTTACGCACTGCCCGTCGCCCATTACGCCTGGCGCCATGGAAGAGTCTACTCAGGATCACGGCCGGTTTTCGTCGGAGACATTTTCCGGGGCGGAGCGCCCGTCGACTTCTCCTACGTTCGCGCTCAGCACAGAGGCCCGCACGGCCAAAGAGCGGCTGGCGGACCACTGGGAGGTAGCGCAGGAGGAAGCAGCCGCGATGGCTGTCCACCTCACCGCTTCGTTTCTGGACGCGGAGGATGAGCAGACGCAGCACTGGTTTTTTCAGAATGCCTCCGACCCGCCTGGCGAGCGGTCCGAGGCACCGCACCGGATGCCTACGGCGGCGAATGAGCTGTTGGAGGCGCGGGCGAACGAACTGGGCCTTACGCCGGATCAGTTTTTCGACGCCGCCCTCCGGCTGGCCCGCACGATTGTAGAATTCCTTCGCAAAGCCCAGTTGGAGCGTCACGAGGAGCACCTCTCTGCCCTACACGATCTTCTGGAACAGGCCCAGGCCATCGAGGCCAACTTCGACGAGACAGCCACCGATCTCGATCCCCTCAAGCCCGCCATCGCCGCGATCCGTCGACGCATTGCGGCCGTTGTGTCGGACGTGGAAGCCGAGCTAGCGCGCGAGCGCCCGCTGGAGCGCAGTCACGACTTTGTGTAGGTTCTTTTTATGCAGGCCCTTCTGGCGCGCACAGCCTTGCGTTTTGCCGAACCGTGCGCTGCGACTCCCGCTTCGCACCGGTGCCGAATAGATACGGCCGGCATCTCTTCGCGGACTTCAATTAGCCCTCGCGGATACGGCGCGCTGTTGCCGCGAGAATGTCCGTCAGTTCGTCCCTCTCGTCCGGCGCTCTCTGGCGTGGAGAAGACGCCAGGAGCGGGGACAGCATCGGGTACACGATGGGAGCGTCTCCGTCTCGTTCCCGTTGCGGCGCAAAGGCATCACTGCGCGTCGCCACAAGCCGAAGCACCCGGTGCTCTCTTCCCTCAGCGTCTCCGGCGCCCAGCTCGCGGAGCGTGTCGATTCGCTGGTTGATAGCCGCCGCCGTTTCCCGAAGCGCATGCACCGTTTCTGGGGCCGCCGCCGGGCTCCAGGCGTCGTCAACATGCGGGGCAACGGGGGACGAAACGGCTTCGGGACGCCGCCAGAACACCGGTTTCAGGTAAACGTCCGGCTCGGGGTGTTGCCGGATCTGGATGAGCTGGCGGTACGGCTGGTGGCCTTCGCCGGCCAGCAGGAAGGCGTCTGCCTCGCGGGCCGCTGCCGGGGCGGGGTGCTCTGCCAACCGCTGTACCGGCAGGCACTGGTCGTCCGGCAGGGCGCTGGGCCTTTCCGCCGGGCCGGTTACCCACAGAAACGCGTTGGGCAGGAGGGAGGCCTCTTCGAATCGGCCCGAGGCATCGGTCGACGGAACGCGGCGGGCGGCGCGTTCTCGCTCGGAAAGAGCTCGGCGAAAGTCCGGTGCGAGGGACTCATCCACTTCGACGGGCTCGCTGACACGGGGCGTCTCGTCGGGCGCCTCATCGGAGGTGCTGCTGGCGTCGGCGGCAGGGAGGGCCGGTTCGTCTCGTTCCTGCAGGGCACGGCGCGCTGCGTTCCGGAACGCAGCGAGGGTTTTCGCGACGGTGTTGGCACGGGAGGGGGAAAGCGCCGCGGGAGACGAGGCATCGGCCGCGGTGCCCTGCGCCGCGGTGCGCTTCCGGGACGCAGTGCTCGTTACTTTCCGCAGTGCAGCAAGAAGTGCTTCCACGGAGGGCCGTTCGCCAGAGTGCGGGGGACGGCTCTCCCCATCTGGGGATGGGCCTTCGGGGTTCCCCTTGGCAAGACCCCCGCGCCCGCGTCTGCCTTCGGAACTTTCACCACTTGTGTCCTCACGCACATCGCCCATGGGATTGGAAAAGTCAGGGTGAACAAGGCTGTAGGGCTGACCGGGCGCCGCTGGTTCGTCGGGCCGGGCCGGTTGTTTCTTTTCCCATGCTTCGACGTCCACGACGGCCTGCCGCCATGTCCTGATTCGCCCACGCACGCACCACTGTTCCCTGTCCCGGGCACACGCCAAGGGACAATCCGTGGGCCACGCCCGCTGCTCCGATACAGGAAGACCCACAGAGGCTTGACGGTATTTTCAGGAGCGTGCGCTCCTCGTCGGGAACCGTCCTGCGCTCATCCTGTCGCATATATCCCGACATTTTGCGGGGATTCCCCGCATCGAGCAAGGGCAAGTCCCGCACGGCCAGCTCCCTCTGAACCCCGTCAGGGCCGGAAGGCA